>CAMFLH010000083.1 GCA_945957295.1 uncultured Uliginosibacterium sp. | reverse complement strand
CGAGATCTACACTCGACTAGTCGTCGGCAGCGTCAGATGTGTATAAGCGACAGGAGCCGGGCATGTCGCCAGACGTTACGCACTGGTTCTCGCCGTGGATGAACGACTTCTTCGCGCTGATGCTGGCCTACTGCAACGACCTAGGCTACCCCGCCGCCGCCACGCGCGACTGGACGCTGGGCTTCACTGCCAAGCGCTTCACCAGCAATCCGGACTTCAGCCCCTTCGACGGCACCAGTTACCGGCTGGCCGGGCTGCTCAAGGGCAACGTGCCAATCAAGACGATGGCCGACCTGACCCGCTACAGCTTCTACACCCGCACCGGCGGCGCACCGACCGAGCTGCATTCGACCGGCGACTCGGCCGGCTACGCGATCCAGGCATACGCCGCACTCAGCGCTGCCCACGACGCGGGTGTCGCCAAGGCCGACGAGGCCTTCGTATTCGTGCGCGAACAGATCCTCAAGAAGGGCGGCACCAACGCCTACCTCGGCGACCCGACCTGGAACATCGTGCCGCGCACGGCCGTGGCCGGCATCAGCGGCTCGCCGGGCCTCAACAGCGGCGGCACCACGCCGACCCCGCCACTGCCACCGGTTGTCGACGATCTGCCTCGTGATGTAAACGGCGCGATCAAGCCGGAGTGGTTTGCGGCCCTGCCCCTGAACGCGTGGACCGAAATGCCCGGCTCGCGCCTGCTCGACAACGTCGCCGTACCGGCGGGTTTCGCGGCCAGCGACCTCACCTCCATCGTCTACGCCTGGGGCGGCGCGGCGATGGATACCAAACGCAACGGCCTGCACCTGTTCGGCGGCGGGCACGGCGACGGCAAGTGGAACGGCCTGCTGTTCTTCGGTTTCGACAACTACCGCTGGAGCACCACTTGGGGCGGCACGCCGCGCGAGCAGATTCTCGGCAATAGTGGCAACTGGTCGACCAACGAAGCCGGAACCGATTCGCTCAACGCCGACGGCAACCCGATGGCGTCCCATGGCTGGTACGGCTACGCCTGGATTGCCGAACGGGACGAACTTTTCCTCGGCGTACGGCGCAACGTGGTCTGGGATCTGGCGGGCAAGCAGTGGCGCAAGCCTTTCCTCGACTGGAGCGCCTCGAAGTGGTCGAGCGACATCCAGGCCTGGCCGCACAAGGGAAAGGTTTACGTCTTCTGTGCCAGCAGCGAGTACGGTGGCTGGGTGTTCGATCCCGCCGGCCAAACAACGCTTGCGGACGGCAGCAAGGCGGTTGGTAGCTACACCCCAATCGCGGGGCTTGCCAACACCTACCCCTGCCGCTGGAAGGAGATCGCGGTGCACATGCCAGAGCGCGGCGAGGTGCTACGCTTCCGGCCCAAGGACAGCAGCACGCCGGTTCATGTGCTGACGCTGGACGACTTCACGCGCAGCTACAAGGTAGACCCGACAGGCAAGGGTTGGGAGGCGGTCGTCAACGATCTGCCCTACACCGGAGACGTGGCCGGTGCCGCCTTCGCACCGGGCGCCACGCGCGCCGATGACCGGATCTACATCCTGGAGAACGTCAGCAACGGCCGGCTGTGGGAGATCAACCCGAACGACTGGAGCGGCAAACTGCTCACGACCACCGGCACCGGCCCCGGCGCAGCCCGCTACGGCTACTACGGCCGCTTCGTGTTCGACCGCAAGCACGGTGTGCTGATGGCGATGCCTGGCGTCACCACCGACGGCAGCACTGACGTGCCGAACGTCCGCATCATCCGCGTCCGCTGAACCCCCGGCCGCCCAGCGCCGGTGTGGCAATCCCGCTGCACTGACGCTGCACCGGCGGCCGCCCGCGGTATCCTTGTCAATTGCGACAAGGAAGCTTCAACGTGACACCCCGCCTCACCCCGGCGCAGCGTACCGCTGCACCCGCCTCATTCTCCGGCCACACTGCGATCGCGGCCTCGTTCCAGCCGGATGCGACCGATGTCTGCGCAGCCTAAGCCTGAGTTCCAGCCCGCCGTAACCTGGACGCGGCCGGTGTGGTTGCTGGCCGCACTGCTGGCCACGCTGTCCTCGCTCGGCCCGTTTGCGATCGACACCTACCTGCCGGCCTTCGAAGGCATCGCCCAGGGCCTGGCGACGACGCCGGTGCATTTGCAGCAGACGCTGTCGGGCTACCTCGCCGGCTTCTCGGTCATGATGCTGTTCCACGGCGCGCTGTCCGACAGCTTCGGGCGCCGCCCGGTGGTATTCGTCGGGCTTGCGGTGTTCGCGCTGGCCAGCGTGGTGTGCGCCACCGCCTCGCACGTCGGCGTGCTGATCGCGGGCCGGGTGCTGCAGGGCATGAGTTGCGGCGCCGGCATCGTGGTCGGCCGCGCGATCGTGAGGGATCTGTTCGCGGCAGTGCATGCACAAAAGCTGATGAGCCAGATCACGCTGTTCTTCGGCGCCGCGCCGGCCATCGCACCTATCATTGGCGGCTGGCTGTTTGCCGGCTTCGGTTGGCGCGCGATCTTCTGGTTCCTCGCGCTGGTCGCCGTCAGCGTGCTGGTACTGGCCGCCCGTACCCTGCCCGAAACCCTGCCACCCGAGCGCCGCCAACCCTTCACACCGCTGGCGCTGTCGCGCGGCTACTGGCAGGTGGTGTCGGACAAGCGTTTCCTGCTGCTGACACTGGCGGCCGGCGTACCGTTCAACGCGATGTTCGTATTCATCCTGTCCGCCCCGATGCTGCTGGGCCACCATCTGAAACTCGCACCAACGCAGTTCTTCTGGCTGTTCTGCTGGGGTATCAGCGGCATCATGGGCGGCGCCTGGGCCAGCGGCCGGCTGGCCGGGCGGATACCGCGCGAGCGCCAGGTGCGCTGGGGCTTCGGCATCCTGCTGGTGGTGGCGTTCGCCAACACGCTGTATCACGCCTTCATACCGGCCAACGTGTTCTCGGCGATCCTGCCGGTCGGCTTGATCGGCTTCGGCTGGTCGATGTTGGCGCCCTGCGTGACGCTGCTGGTGCTGGACCGCTTCCCAGAACGGCTGGGGCTTGCTTCATCGCTGCAGGCCTGTCTCGCCAGCCTGTCGAACGCGATCGTGGCAGGACTCGTCGCGCCGATTGCGATGGCCAGCGTCGCCGGCCTGGCGCTGGCGTCTTTTGTCCTCGGCTTCGCCGGCTGGGCAGCGTGGAAGCTCTACCGGATCGACGTTCGGCGCGTGATCCGCGCCGAACAGCAAGCACAGCGCGGCGGTTGATCCGTCCGCGGCCGTCCGTCAGTAATCGCTGCGATAGCCCTGGTTCTCGCGCTGCAAGCGCTCCAGATAGGCCTTGTCGCGCTCGAGGCGGCGCTTAGCCTCAAGCGCCTGACGGTCACGCTCGCGGCGATCCTCGGCGGCAATACGCTCCGCTTCGCGCCGCGCGCGGTCGGCCTGCTGGCGCTCTTCCCGCTCCGTACGCTCACGGCTGTACTCCAGATCCTGCGACACGCGATCGGCTTCACGGCGCGCCTGCTCCACCTCTTGCTGCCGCTGGCGCTCAGCCCGCTCGGCCGCCTCGCGCTCGCGCCGCTCACGCCATTCCGCTTCGCGCGCTAAGCGCTCGTCGCGCGCGCGCGCCTGCTCCTCCGGCGTGCCTTCGGTCTGCTCCCGTTCGATACGCTCAACCTCAGCGCGCTGACGCGCTGCAGCGTCCTCAGGCGTTCCCACGGTCGCGCCAAGCCGGAACCACCAGCCGGCGGGTAGTATCAGCAGCAACGCCAACATACCAATGATCATGCGAGGTGACCGTGGCGGCCGCGGGCCGGAGGACTGGTATTCCGGCGCGAAGGCCGCGATCGCCTCATCCGGCGTCATCGCGGGACGTAGCGAACCGTCGTAGGCGGCGCGGCGCTGCTCATCCCCCAGCACGTACCAAGCCTCTCGCACCGCCACGCAGCGGATCGCGTAGTCCTCTGCGGTTGCCGGCGTTGCGCGCTCGGGCGCGTACTCGGCCAGCAATCGGTCGGTCGCCGCGCGCAGCGTTGCCTGGTCGGCGGTCGGCGGGACGCCCAGCACGTCGTAGAGGGTCTTCTTCATCGGCGGGATGATAGCGTTCAGTGCAACCGCATCACACTGTTGTTCTCTTCCTGCAAGCGTTCGAGTTCGGCCTTGTCGCGTTCCAACCGACGGCGAGCCTCGTAAGCGCGCTGGGCTTCGGCCTGCTTTGCCTCATCCTCGCGCGCGCGGCGCTCCGCATCCGCCGCCTCACGGGGCGAGATCGGCTCGTCCGCATACTCGGCCTCCTCCCGCGCCCGCTCGTTGTCATCGGCGGCCTTCATCGCGGCCTCGTACTCGCGCTGGCGGCGCGCGTCGGCCGTTTCGGCCTGCGGCACGCTGCTCGTGCGGTCCTGAATTTGAACCTGGTTGGCCGCTTCGCGACGCCTAGCTTCGACCTCGTTCGACACGCCCTGTGCCCAGCGATCGCTCTGGTGCAGGAAGCTGCGCACGCCCTGCCAGAGGCCGAAGGCCAGCAGGATGACCGCGCCAAGCAATAGCCAGCGCATCCGCCCGGAAGACTCCACGCCGGGGCCGACGCCGGCCAGCATCGCGATCTCACGGCTCGGCGCCGCGCCACGCAGGCGTTCGTCGTAGGCCGCACGCGTCACCGGGTTACCGAGCACACTCCAGGCCTCGCGCACCGCGAAGCGCTGCGCATCGCGGTCGGGCTGGTCCGCCGCGGCGGGGCTGTCGAGATGTTCGACCAGCCGCTCATAGCAGCGCTTGAGCTGCGCATCGGTGAAATCCTCGCGGGCTTGCAAGGCATCGTAGAGCGTTCGTTTCATGGGGGAGGCCGCGTTCCGGGGTCGTCGGGTAGGTGGTGTCAGCGCAGGCGCATCGCGCGGTTGTTGTCGTCCTGCAAACGCTCCAGCATGGCTTTCTCGCGTTCCAGGCGTTCGCGGTTCTCGGCGGCGCGCTCGGCGGCTTCCGCCTCGGCCTGCTCGCGTTCGGCTTCGGCGCGGGCGCGCATCTCGGCGGCCTCGGCGACTTCACGCTCGCGCGCCGCTTCGCGGGCGGCGATCTGTTCGTCGGACTCGCGCCGCGCCTCCTCGTTGGCGCGGGCATCCTGCTCGCGCTGCCAGCGTTCTTCGCCGGCTGGCAGTCCGCTGGCGGCCCGGTCCATCTGGGCCTCGATGCGCGCACGGTTTTCCGCGTCGCGCGCACGCGCCTCCGACTCATTGGCTTGAGCCTGCGCCCGGGCGCGGTCGCTCGACCAGGAGAAGCTGCAGCTGCGCCAGCCGATCACCAGCAGGCTCAGCACCGTGATCAGCACCAGCAGGCGACCAACGCGCCAGTCAAAGAGGGGACGACCGGGAGAGGGAGCAAGCTCCGTCAGCGCATCATCCGACAGCGGCGTCTCGAAGACGCTTTCGGGCAAAGTCGCGTCGTAGGCCGCGCGTGCCTCGGGGTTGCCCAGCACAGCCCACACGGCGTTGAGTTCGTTGAGGCGTTCGGCAGCGGGCCCGGAGATTTTCGCTTCGCGCTCAAGCGGATCGGCAAGCCGCTGCCATGCGGCGAGCAGCTCGACTTCGCTGGCGCGCGGATGCGCGCCGATAACCTGATACAGCGTGCGGGCCATGGGCGTGCTGCAACGGAATTGACGGATTTGTCGATTCTAGCGGTGCAGCGCGCTCAAGCCTGTCAAAAAATGCCGCAGCACGGCCACTTGCTGCGGCATCGGTCATGCCGTTAGCGGCTGGCGTCGACCTCCAGCCCGTTTTCCACACGGCGCACGCCTTCGACACTGGCCACCAGCGCCAGCGCACGCGATACGCTGTCGGCGTCGCGCAGGCCGCCGCGCAAGGTCACCACGCCTTCGCTCGCCGCCACTTCGATGCGAGCCTCCGCCAGACCCGGATCGGCCTTCAGCGCGGCGCTGACTTGTGCCTGCAGCGCCTTGTCCTGAGCAGTAGGCGCAGCGAAGCTCGATGCATTGGCGGCCGGTTCGGCGGCCTGCAATACTGTGCTGAGGCCAAGTGCGAGCGAGGCCGAGGTGAGTAGAACAACAACGGTCTTGGGGTAGTTCATCGGGGCACTCCTTGTTTCAGGAAGATCGGATGCGTGGCGTTTTGCGCCACGGCATGCCCCACCTCGCAACCGCCGTGCCATCTTCAGGAAACCCTTAACCTGCAAGGCATTCCAGCCGTCACTCGCCGCATCCCCCTCCCGAGCGGTGGCCGGAACGTCGCGCTGCGACGACGGCAATCCGGTAACCGGCCCGAGCCCCCCGCCGCACGGAGCTTCGCGGCGTCGGGCGAGTGCGACGCTCAGGCGGTGTTGCGGAACATCGCCGGCGTCAGTTCATGGCGCTGCAGCAGGCGGTAGAACTCGGTGCGATTGCGGTCGGCGAGGCGCGCCGCGTCCGACACATTGCCGTCGGTAAGCTTGAGCAATTGCGTGAGGTAGTTGCGCTCGAAGCGCTGCTTCGCTTCGGCGTAGGTCAGCGCCTCCATGCTGCGCACCCGCAGCGCACGCTGCACCAGCGAGGCCGGGATCAGCGGCGCGGTCGACAGCGCGCTGACCTGCTCGACCACGTTGTACAGCTGGCGCACGTTGCCCGGCCAGGCGGCAGTGGCGAGCGCCTCGATCGCATCCGGAGCGAAGCCGCTGAGCGTCTTGCGGTACTTGGTCGCCAGCTGGCGCAGGAAGGAGGCAGCGAGCAGCGGAATATCCTCGCGCCGTTCCGACAGCGGCGGCAGCAGCAGCGACACGACGTTGAGGCGGTAGAACAGATCCTCGCGGAACTGCCCTTCGGCCATCGCGGTGTCGAGGTTACGGTGTGTCGCCGAAACGATGCGCACATCGATCGGCACGGCGCGGGTGGCGCCCACCGGCCGCACCGCGCGCTCCTGCAGCACGCGCAGCAGCTTCACCTGCAACGCGAGCGGCATGTCGCCGATCTCGTCTAGGAACAGCATGCCACCGTCGGCGGCCTGGAACAGGCCGGTGTGCGACGCGATCGCACCGGAGAAGGCGCCCTTCACATGGCCGAACAGCTCGGATTCCAGCAGCTGTTCCGGGATCGCGCCGCAATTGATTGCGATGAAAGGCGCCGCAGCGCGCGGGCTGGCGCGGTGGATCGCGCGCGCCAGCAGTTCCTTGCCGGTACCACTCTCGCCGCGGATCAGGATGCTGGCGTCAGACGCCGCCACCATGCGCGCCTCTTCCAGCACTTCCGCCATGCGGTTGCTGCGGCTGACGATGCCGGCGCGCCAGCTGGCGTCGTCATGCGCGCCGACCGCCTCACTGCGGGCGCCGAGCGACAGCGCTTGCGTCACCTTTTCGAGCAGCACGCGGCTATCGAAGGGCTTGGTCAGGTAACCGAAGACGCCACGCGACATCGCTTCGACCGCATCGGGGATGGTGCCGTGCGCGGTCAGCAGGATCACCGGCAGCGAGGGGTGGTTGCGCTGGATGTCGCCGAACAGCGCAAGGCCGTCGCGGTCCGGCAGGCGCACATCGCTGATCACCAGATCGGGCCGCTCGACCGACAGTCGAGCCAGCGCCGCCTCGGCCGAGGCGGCAGCGGTCACCCGGTAGCCATTGGCCGACAGGCGCATCGAGATCAGCCGCAACAGGTCGGCGTCGTCATCCACCAGCAGCAGGTGGGCGGCGCGCGCCGTATCGGATTGTGAAACCACGTAGGGAACGCTCATCGCGTGCTCTCCTTGCGAGGGGCCGGGCGTGCCGGGCGGTTGGGGAGGCTGCGCTCGATCTCAGCGAGCGCATCGATCTTGTCCTGCAGCGCATCGGCGCGCCGCTGCGCCTCGCGCGCGCTGGCACTCGCGCGATCGGCGGCGAGCTCGGCACGCTGGCGCGCGAGGTACTGGTCGTGCAAGAGGCGCGCGAGCGGCTGCAGGCTCTGCGCCTGCGCCGCATCGGAGCGCAGCACCGCATCGAGCTGCGCCAGCGCGCGCGGGTAATCGGGGTTGCTTCCACCGCCCAGTTGCATCGCAAGCTGCATTTGTTGCAGCGGGTTCTGCGGGCGAGCGGGCGCGACGGCGGCACCGGGCCTCTGGCTCGCCGCGTAAAAGGCCAGCGCCGCCTGAAGCGCGCTGTCGTCTGGCGCGCGCGGCGGCTCCTCGACGCGCGTCGGCGGCGTGTTGCAGGCGGCCAGCGTTACCAGCATCCAAGTGGCCAGCACCGCGCGAAACACGGCCGTCTCAAGCTTCATGGGGTAACTCCACGCGGAAATGCGCGCCGCCCTGATCCGGCAGCAGCGCGATGCTGCCGCCATGCGCCTGCACCATCTCGCGCACGATCGACAGGCCGATGCCGCTGCCCCCGCGCGCGCCCTCGGGCTGGCGGCTGCCCTGGTAGAAGGGGTCGAAGATGCGGCCGCGGTCCTGCCGCGCAACGCCAGGCCCCTGGTCGATGCAATCGACCCAGGCATTGCGCTCGCTGCGCCCCAGCACGAAACGCACGATGCCGCCGGTTGGGCTGAAGCGGATCGCATTCGACAAGAGGTTGCCGAACACGATTGCAAGCTTGCCGGCATCGGCAACTACGAGGGTGTCCGGCCCTTCGAGCCGCACCTCGATGCGGCGCGCCTGGCAGGGCAAAGCCTGCTCACGCGTCACCGCCTCGATCACCTCACGCAGCGAGAGCTTCTTGCAGTCGAGCCGGCGCGCATCGAAAGCCGCGGCGTTGTAGCCAAGCAGCGCCTCGATCCGCGTCTGCAACAGCACGCTGTTTTCGGTGAGGATCTTCACCACCTCCGCCTGCCCGTCCTGCAGGGGGCCGAGCACGCGGTCTTCCAGTAGCGCGATGCCCTCATGCAAGGACGCAAGCGGCGTCTTCAGCTCGTGCGACACATGGCGCAGCACGCGCTGGCGATCCGCTTCCAGCTCGGCAAGGCGGCGCCGCAGCCAGTCGAGCCGCCGCCCGACGCGGCGCAAGTCGGCCGGTCCGCGGATATCGACCGGGGTATCGAAACGATTGGCGCCCAGATCATCGATGCTGCGCTCAAGCCGCCCGAGCGGGCGCACCAGCCACAGGCCGAACACCAGCGCCAACGCCACGCTGCCCGCCAGCGCGGCGAGCACCTGAAGACCAAGGCGCGCGCGGTTGCTATCCAGCGTATCGAGCAACTCGCGGTTCTGGTGCTCCACCACCTGCTGCGCAGCTGTGGCGAGTTGCTCGTTCACGTCACCTAGGCGCTGCAAACCGTCCTGCAGTGGTTGCAGCGCGGTGTCGTCGAGCAATTGGGCGACTGCCGCTGCGGCCGCCTCCCAGTCCGCAACATGCCGGCCAAGCACCGGGCGCAGGGGTTGCAGCGACGCGAGCGCCTCGTCGCGCGCCTGCAGGAAGCGGCCGCGCAGCGCCTCGTCGCGCAGCACACGGAATTGTCGCGCGCTGCGCGCCATGTCCACGGTGCGCTCGCCGACCAGCTGTGTTGCCGCGGTCACTTCCACCGCATGCGCGGCGGCGGCGCGACTTTCGGCCGCAAACGCCTCGAGCATGCGCACGCCGCGCCAGGCCGTGCTGCCGAGTAACAGCGCGATCAGCAGAAAGGCGACAAGCAGGAGTTGGCGGAAGGAAACGCGGGACATCAGCGGCGGGCGTGGCCATCCACGGCGAAGCGCCGGTGATGCCAATGGAATCAGGAGCCGCGATCAGAACACGCATGCGCGCGCTTGACCAGAGGGAGCGACGCTGTCGTCACATCCCGACACACTTGAGTGCCGCAAGACCAGTCGGATCGGGGCCAGCCACGGATTTTCGCGTCGCCGTGAAGCGACACTTTCGCCCCGTTGGCGCCGACAGGCTTCGATGATTATCGCGCAATCGCCCGTGCTGCATGCACTGGCATGCAATCTGCATTGACGACCCTGCCCATGCATCCGGGCGCATCACCGAACCGGCAGGAGTCCACATGATCGCCAAACCCAGCATTCTCGACCAGCACCGCGAATCCCGCAGCATCCGCCGCCCACCGGCATCCGATTCCCTGCCGGGCGTCCCCGACTCTTTCAAACCCGCCGCTTTCCCGGCCACCTCGAGTAGCCCGGTGGCGGACAACCGGCTGGTCGTGGGGCCGCGCGTGAAACTCAGCGGCGCACAGATCCTCGATTGCGACACCTTGCGGGTCGAAGGCCATGTCGACGCCGCGCTGGAAAGCCGCGTGATCGAGATTGCCGCCGGCGGCAGCTTCAACGGTGCCGCGCGGGTCGAGGCGGCAGATGTAAGCGGCCGCTTCGAGGGCGAACTGCATGTCAGCGGTCGCCTCAAGCTGCGCGCCGGTGCGCAGATCCGCGGCAAGGTGCGCTATGGCAGCCTGGTGGTTGAGGCCGACGCTACGCTGTTCGGCGATGTTGCGCCAGCAAGCCAGGCCGATAACGCCCCCACAGCGGAGCGCCCGAGCGCGCAGATCGCGTCGATCACGGCCTTGCTGGCCTGAGCACATGCGGCGCGGTGGCGCCGCTTCGGCGGCGCATCATTTCAATAATTCTTGTAATATTGAATGATGCATAGGGATAACGCCGCTACGGTCTTCGAATCGCTCGCATCGGGCATCCGGCTCGATGTGTTCCGCCTGCTCGTTCGGCAGGGGCCGGCTGGCATGGTGGCGGGCGACGTCGCCGGTGCGCTCGATATCGCGCCGAACAAACTCTCCTTCCACCTGAAGTCGCTGCTCCACGCCGGGCTTGTCACGGTTGAGCAGGAGGGGCGTTTCCAGCGCTATCGCCCGAACATCGCACTGGTCGCCGATCTGGTTGCCTATCTCACTGCGGAGTGCTGCGGCGGGCGGCCGGAGGCCTGCGCGGATCTGCCCGCCACGCCGTGTTGCCCCGAAACCGCTGTCGAAGTTGATGAAAGCCATGACGCAAACACCTGACACTGCCAACACACCTGCGCCGATGAGCGCCTTCGAGCGCGGGCTGAGCCTGTGGGTCTTTCTCTGCATCCTCGCGGGCATTGCGCTCGGCCAGCTGTTGCCCGGGGTTTTCCAGGCGATAGGCCGGCTTGAGTTCGCGCAGGTGAACCTGCCGGTCGGCCTGCTGATCTGGGTGATGATCATTCCAATGCTGGTGAAAGTGGATTTCGGCGCACTGCATCAGGTTCGCCAGCATGTACGCGGCATCGGTGTGACGCTGTTCGTAAACTGGCTGGTGAAGCCGTTCTCGATGGCCCTGCTCGGCTGGCTCTTCATCCGCCAGCTATTCGCGCCGCTGCTGCCGGCTGAGCAGATCGACAGCTACATCGCCGGGCTGATCCTGCTGGCCGCCGCCCCCTGCACCGCGATGGTCTTCGTGTGGAGTCGCCTGAGCAATGGCGACCCGCTGTTCACGCTGTCGCAGGTGGCGTTGAACGATTCGATCATGGTGTTCGCATTCGCGCCGCTGGTCGGGCTGCTGCTGGGTATCTCCGCCATCACCGTGCCATGGGCGACCTTGGTCACCTCGGTCGTGCTCTACATCGTGATTCCGGTGATCCTTGCGCAGCTGTGGCGCCATCGCTTGCTGGCCAAGGGTCAGGCGGCTTTCGATGCCGCGATGGCGCGCATCGGGCCGTGGTCGATCAGCGCGCTGCTCGCCACGCTGGTGCTGCTATTCGCCTTTCAGGGCGAGGCGATCATTCACCAGCCCCTTATGATTGCACTGCTCGCGGTGCCGATCCTGATCCAGGTCTTCTTCAATGCCGGGCTGGCCTACTGGCTCAACCGGCGGCTTGGCGAACAGCACAGCGTCGCCTGCCCCTCGGCGCTGATCGGCGCCTCCAATTTCTTCGAGCTGGCCGTCGCCGCCGCGATCAGCCTCTTCGGCTTCCAATCCGGCGCTGCGCTCGCCACGGTGGTCGGCGTGCTGATCGAGGTGCCGGTGATGCTGCTGGTCGTACGCATCGTCAATGCCAGCAAGCCCTGGTACGAACAACAACCCCGCTGAGAACAGGACGCCCCAAATGAGTCAGGTGACGATCTATCACAACCCCGCCTGCGGCACGTCGCGCAACACGCTGGCGATGATCCGCAACGCCGGTATCGAACCAGAGGTCGTGCTGTACCTGCAGACACCGCCCGGCCGCGACACCCTGCTGGCCTTGATCCGCGACAGCGGCCTTGCCGTGCGCGACGTGATCCGCCAAAAGAGCACTCCCTACGAAGAGTTGGGCCTTGCCGACCCGGCACTGAGTGACGACGCGCTGATCGACGCGATGCTCGCGCATCCGATCCTGATCAACCGGCCGATCGTCGTGACGCCGCTGGGCACCCGCCTGTGCCGCCCATCGGAGTTGGTGCTCGACATCCTGCCGCAACCGCAGCAGGGCGCCTTCACCAAGGAAGACGGCGAAGCCGTGGTGGACGCGCAGGGCCGTCGCCTGGTCTGAACGAGCGCCTCGCCGCCGCAATCCGGTACGAGATTGTCGTGCACCGGGTAGCGGCGAGTGCCACCCCGAACCATACTGGTTGCACCCACAGAGAACACAGGTGCAACCATGTCCGCCACCACCCTCGGCGTCAAACTCGATGACGCCGCACGCGAACGTATCCGCCTGGCCGCACAAGGGCTTGAGCGCACGCCGCACTGGCTGATCAAACAGGCCATCTTCCATTACCTCGACGCGCTTGAGCATGGCCACACGCCGCCGGAATACGACGGCAGCGGCACGCTGATCGAGGCAGACGAGCGCCCGATGCCGGCCGAAGGGCCGCAACCCTTCCTCGACCTCGCACTCGGGGTGCAACCACAGAGCGAGCTGCGCGCCGCGATCACCGCCGCCTACCGCCGGCCGGAACCGGAAGCACTGGCGATGCTGCTGCCCCTCGCCCGCCAGTCGGCCGAACGCACCGATGCGACCCGCACGCAGGCAACCCAACTGGTTGAAGCGCTGCGCGCGAAAGGCACCGGCGGCGGCCGCAATGGGCTGGTGCAGGGGCTGCTGCACGAGTTCGAACTCTCCAGCCAGGAGGGCGTGGCGCTGATGTGTCTCGCTGAAGCGCTGCTGCGCATCCCCGACCGCGCCACGCGCGACGCGCTGATCCGCGACAAGGTCGGCCGCGGCGACTGGGCTGCCCACCTCGGGCAGTCCGGCTCGCTGTTCGTGAACGCCGCAACCTGGGGGCTGCTGATCACCGGCAAGCTGGTCGGCACACAGTCGGAATCGGGCCTCAACAACGCGCTGTCGAAACTGATCGCGAAGAGCGGCGAGCCGGTCGTGCGCAAGGGCGTGGACATGGCGATGCGGCTGATGGGCGAGCAGTTCGTCACCGGCGAAACGATCGCCGAGGCACTGGAGAACGCCCGCAGCCACGAGGCCAAGGGCTTCCGCTACTCCTACGACATGCTCGGCGAGGCCGCGCTGACCGCCGCCGACGCCGAGCGCTACTACGCCGCCTACGAGCAGGCGATCCACGCGATTGGCCGCGCGGCCGCCGGGCGCGGCATCTATGAGGGGCCGGGCATCTCGGTGAAGCTGTCGGCGCTGCACCCGCGCTACAGCCGCGCCCAGCGCGAGCGGGTGATGGACGAGCTGTACCCGCGCCTGGCTGCCCTGACCCAGCTCGCGCGCCGCTACGACATCGGCCTCAATATCGATGCGGAAGAAGCCGACCGGCTGGAAATCTCGCTCGATCTGTTGGAGCGGCTGTGCTTCGATGCTGAGCTCACCGGATGGCACGGCATTGGTTTCGTGATCCAGGCCTACCAGAAGCGCGCGCCGCATGTGGTCGACCATGTGATCGAACTCGCGCGCCGCAGCCGCCGCCGGCTCATGGTGCGGCTGGTGAAGGGCGCCTACTGGGACAGCGAGATCAAGCGCGCGCAGGTCGACGGGCTGGAGGGCTATCCGGTATGGACGCGCAAGCTGCACACCGATGTCGCCTACCTCGGCTGCGCGCGCAAGCTGCTCGACGCGCCCGAAGCGATCTACCCGCAATTCGCCACGCACAACGCCTACACCGTCGCCGCGATCTACCAGATGGCCGGGCAGAACTACTACGCCGGCCAGTACGAATTCCAGTGCCTGCACGGCATGGGCGAACCGCTGTATGAAGAGGTCGTGGGCGCGGACAAGCTCGGCCGCCCGTGCCGGGTGTACGCGCCGGTCGGCTCGCACGAGACGCTGCTGCCCTATCTGGTGCGGCGGCTGCTGGAAAACGGCGCCAACAGTTCCTTCGTGAACAAGGTCGGCAACGACAAGGTGCCGGTCGCCGAACTCGTAGGCGACCCGGTCGCCGAGGCCGAGGCGGTGCAGCCCGTGGGAGCGCCGCATCCCGCGATCCCGCTGCCGCGCGCGCTGTTCCCGGACGGGCGGCTCAACTCGGCGGGCCTTGATCTCTCCAACGAGCAAAGGCTGGCGTCGGTGTCGGCCGGCTTGCTGGCGACGCGCGACCAAGCTTGGCGCGCCGTGCCGCAGCTGGCCGACGGCCCGCGTGCCGGTCTTGCCCAACCGGTGACGAATCCGGCCGATCGACGCGACGTGGTCGGCGAAGTGATCGAAGCCAGCACGCAGGATGTGGCCGACGCGCTGGGTCACGCTTTCCAGGCGCAGCCGGTGTGGCAATCCACGCCCGCGAACGAACGCGCCGCGGTGCTGGAACGCGCCGCCGACCGCTTCGAAGCCGAACGCCATGCGCTGATCGGGCTCGCGATCCGCGAGGCAGGCAAATCGCTACCGAACGCGGTGGGCGAGTTGCGTGAAGCGGTCGACTTCCTGCGTTACTACGCCGGCCTGGCGCGCGCCAACGACGGCGCTCGCCCGCTCGGCCCGGTGGTGTGCATCAGCCCGTGGAACTTCCCGCTCGCGATCTTCACCGGGCAGATCGCCGCCGCCCTCGCAGCGGGCAACGTAGTGCTCGCCAAACCGGCCGAGCAGACGCCCTTGATCGCCGCGGTGGCAGTGCGCCTGCTGCACGAAGCGGGCGTGCCGCTCGGCGCGCTGCAACTCTTGCCCGGCCGCGGCGAAACCGTGGGCGCCGCGCTGGTCGCCGACCCGCTGGTGCGCGGCGTGATGTTCACCGGCTCGACCGAGGTCGCGCGGCTGATCGCACGTCAGCTCGCCGGCCGCCTGCTGCCCGATGGCGCGCCGGTGCCGCTGATCGCCGAGACCGGCGGCCAGAACGCGATGCTGGTGGATTCCTCTGCGCTGCTCGAACAGGTTGTGAATGACGCGATCGGCTCGGCCTTCGATTCGGCCGGGCAGCGCTGCTCGGCCCTGCGCGTGCTGTGCCTGCAGGAGGAGATCGCCGACCGCGTGATCGAGATGCTGCGTGGCGCGATGGCCGAACTGGTGATCGGTCCGCCCGATCGGCTTGCCACCGACGTCGGCCCTGTGATCGACGCCGGTGCACGCAACGGCATCCTCGCCCACATCGAAAGCCTTCGCGCGCGCGGCTGCCGCATCCACCAGACGCCGCTGCCCGACAGCTGCGCACACGGCAGCTTCGTGCCGCCGACGGTGATCGAACTGCCGGAACTGTCGGCGCTGACGCGCGAGGTATTCGGCCCGGTGCTGCATGTGCTGCGCTACCGCCGCGAGAATCTGCCCACACTGCTCGACCAGATCCACGCCACCGGTTACGGCCTGACGATGGGCCTGCACACCCGCATCGACGAAACGATCGGTTATGTCACGACCCAAGCGAAGGTGGGCAACCTGTATGTGAACCGCAATGTCATCGGCGCCGTGGTCGGCGTGCAGCCGTTTGGTGGTGAAGGCCTTTCGGGCACCGGGCCGAAAGCCGGCGGGCCGCTGGCGCTATCGCGGCTGGTGTTGGGCGGCACGGCGCAACTGCCCGGCAGCGCGGGCGCGCCGGCCAGCCTGCAGGCGCGTGGCGCGCTGACGCCGCTCGAAACACAGTGCAGCCTGCTCAACGCCGAAGCACGCGAACGGCTTGGCCTGCTCGCGCGCTGGTGCGCCGAAGCATCGCCCGAACGCGCCATTGCCGAAGCGCTGGCGCTCGCGCCACCGGTCGGCACCCTGATCACCCTGCCCGGCCCGACCGGCGAGGCCAACCTGTACGCGCTGATGCCGCGCGGCGCCGTGCTGTGCTTCGCAAACAACGCACTGGCGCTGGTGCCGCAGTTCGCCGCCTGCCTTGCCACCGGCAACCGCGCGACGCTGGTGCGGGAAGCGACTGCCGAAGCGCTCTTCGGCAGTCTGCCGGCGCCGCTGGCGGAACGCATCGAATGGGTGGATTCACCGCTGACTGCCGACGCGGACGCCGCACTGTTCGCCGGCGATGCCGACCAGCTGCGCGAGATCCAGCGCGCGCTGGCCGAGCGCGACGGCCCCTTGCTCAGTTGCGCCGCCAGCGACGGCCGCGGGCGCTACCCACTCGAACGCCTGCTGGCAGAACGCGTGGTGTCGCTCAACACGTCGGCCGCGGGCGGAAATGCCACCCTGATGATGATTGGTTGAGTCATTCAGGCGCAAAATCGGGTTTTCGGCTGCTCACCGAGCAGCCACCCCGATCCGTGGCCACACGCCACACAACATGGGAGACGCACGCATGACGATGAAAATGTCCGCCGCAGCCTTGTTGCTTGCGCTTGGCAGCACCGCCTTTGCTGCGCCGGTGGAAGTGAAGATCGGCTTCGCCGGCCCCCTGACCGGGCCGCAGGCGCATTACGGCAAGGACTTCCAGAACGGCGTGCAGCTTGCCGTCGAAGAGGTGAATGCCAGCAAGCCGGTGATTGGCGGCAAGGAAGTGAAGTTCGTGCTGCTGGCCGAAGACGACCAGGCCGACCCGCGCAGCGGCACCGTGGTCGCGCAACGCCTGGTGGACGACAACATCGCCGGCATGCTGGGCCACTTCAATTCCGGCACCACGATCCCGGCCTCGAAGATCTACGCGCGTGCAGGTATTCCGCAGATCGCGATGGCCACCGCACCGGCCTACACCGAGCAGGGCTTCAAGACCACTTTCCGCATGATGACCTCCGACACCCAGCAGGGTTCGGTAGTCGGCAGCTACTCCGTCGGCAAGCTGGGCTTCAAGAAGATCGCCGTGATCGACGACCGCACCGCCTACGGGCAGGGCCTCGCCAACGAATTCGAGAAAGCCGCCAAGGCGGCCGGCGCCACCGTCGTTGCGCGCGAGTTCACCACCGACAAGTCGGTCGACTTCCGCGCGATCCTCACCAAGCTCAAGGCGCAGGCACCGCAGGCGATCTTCTACGGTGGCTCAGAAGTGCAGGCCGCACCGATGGCACGCCAGATCAAGGAGCTGGGCATCAGCGCGACGCTGATGTCCGGCGAGATGGTCAAGAGCGACAACTTCATCAAGCTGGCAGGGGACGCCGCCGAGGGCGTGATCGCCTCGCTGGCCGGTCTGCCGATCGAACACATGCCAGGCGGCGCCACTTATGTGGCGAAGTACGAGAAACGCTTCGGCAGCAAGGTCGAGACCTACTCGCCCTACGCCTACGACGGCGCGATGGCGATGTTCATGGCGATGAAGAAGGCCGACTCGGTCGACCCGGCCAAATACCTGCCCGCGCTCGCGGCCACCCAGCTGCAGGGCGTTACCACCTCGCGCCTCGGCTACGACGCGAAGGGCGACCTGAAGGAAGGCGGCATCACGGTGTACAAGGTCGTCAAAGGCAAGTGGGAAGCGTTGGAGAGCATCGGCGGCAAGTGAGCCGCACCCAGCCTGACGCAACGGCGCCCAGTAGTTCCGGGCGCCGTTTTCTTTGCGCGTGAGTCAGGCGTTTTCGGCGACTGCTGCGCCACCCACGGCGGCGGCCGGTGCAGCAATCCAGACCGGCGGTTGGTAGCCGGCCGGCTTGTCGCCCACCGGGTTGGCCCCCGCCAGCATCGCCTGCATGCTGGGCGTAAAGAAGCTGTAGGGGTAGCGCGGCGGCATCGCGCTCGCGGTGTTGAGTCGCTCACGCAACGCGAGCGGGATCACAAAGTCGAGCGCGCCCAGGTTGTCGGCGAGCTGCTCGGGGCGGGTTGCGCCGACCAGCACCGAAGCCACGCCCGGTCGATTCGCAACCCAGTTCAACGCTACTTGGGCCATGC
>CAMFLH010000082.1 GCA_945957295.1 uncultured Uliginosibacterium sp. | reverse complement strand
GTGCATGGCAGCTATGTCGACGGCACCTACGACGGCAAGTACGCCTGGGTGAACGACAAGCTCAATTCGCGCATCGCCCGCATCCGCTTGGACATCATGGAATGCGACAAGATCACCGACATTCCGAACGTGCAGGGTTTCCATGGCATCTTCCCGGACAAGCGTGACCCGGTCGATGCGGCCATCAACCGCACGACCCGCGTGTTCTGCGGCGCCGAGTTCTCGATTCCGCTGCCGAACAACGGCAAGACCTCGGATGACCCGGCGACCTACCGCTCGCTGTTCACCTGTGTCGATGCCGAGACCATGGATGTGCGCTGGCAGGTCGTGATCGACGGCAACTGCGACCTCGTGGCCACGACCTACGACGGCGCCTTCGCGGCGACCAACCAGTACAACACCGAGATGGGTGTGCACTACCAGGACATGATGTCCGCCGAGAAGGACGCCTGCCTGTTCTTCCACGTTGCGCGCATCGAGGAGGCCGTGAAAGCCGGCAAGTTCAAGACTTACGGCGACAGCAAGGTGCCGGTGGTCGATGGCACCAAGGAAGCCAACAAGGATCCGAAGACCGCGCTGACGGCCTATGTGCCGGTGCCGAAGAACCCGCATGGCGTGAATGCATCGCCCGATGGCAAGTACTTCATCTGCGCCGGCAAGCTTTCGCCGACCACGACCACGATCGAGATCGCGAAGATGCACGAGTGGTTCGACGGCAAGCTCGACGACATCAAGAAGACCATCGTCGCCGAAGTGGAAGTTGGCCTCGGCCCGCTGCACACCGCGTTTGACGGCCGTGGCAACGCCTACACCACGCTGTTCCTCGACTCGCAGGTCGTGAAGTGGAACATCGAGGCGGCGATCAAGTTCTTTGCCGGCGATAAGAACAGCAAGTACGTCGTCGACCGCATCGATGTGCACTACCAGCCGGGCCACATCAACGCCTCGATGTCGGAGACGAAGGAAGCGGACGGCAAATACCTGAACGTCGGCTGCAAGTTCTCGAAAGACCGCTTCCTGCCGGTCGGCCCGCTGCACCCGGAGAACGAGCAAATCATTGACATCTCGGGCGAGAAGATGCGCCTGCTGCGCGACGATCCGGTCTGGCCGGAGCCGCACGACTTCATCATCGTCAAACGCGACATCATCAAGACCAAGCAGGTCTTCCAGCTCGACGACTTCCCCCTGGCGACCAAGAAGGCCGAAGACTCGGGCGTTGAGCGCAAGGGCAACAAAGTCACCGTGCGCATCGCTTCCTACGCGCCGCAGTACCAGTTGCAGGAGTTCAAGCTGAAGAAGGGCGACGAGGTCACGATCATCCTGACCAACCTCGACAACGTCGAAGATCTGACGCACGGTTTCGGCATTCCGAAGTACGACGTGCAGTTCATCGTCAACCCGCAGGAAACCAAGTCGGTTACCTTCAAAGCGGACAAGGTCGGCGTGTTCTGGATCTACTGCACGCACTTCTGCCACGCGCTGCACTTGGAAATGCGCTCGCGCATGATCGTGGAAGCCTGAACGCAGGCACCGCCGCCGCGGTGACGGCAAGAGAGTTGGGGAGCGCTGCGGCGCTCCCCTTTTTTTACCGCCTCGTCAGCAGGCGTAGCTCTCGATGAATTGATCCGGCGCCGGTGGCTCGCAGCTGACATGAGTGGCCTGTACCGAAAGCTGTGTGCCGGAAATGAGGCGGAATTCCGCCACGATCGATCCGGACGCATTTAGCGGCAAGGCGAAACGCGCCTGCCGTAGGCCATCAACCGACAAGCTCCCGTCAGCCAGCCCGCCGATGCAGCGCTCAGGCTCACCGCTCCAGCGGGCGCCCGAAAAGCGCATCACGAGTTTGCCGGCATAGCCCGGCACGCTGGCGCCACTTGGCGCGCTGCGGTGCAGATAGGCAGCCGAGAAATGCACGCGCAGGCCGTTCGCGTCGGACTCGACACGCTCAATTTCAGAACTGTAGAACTCGAATTCGAACTGCATGTGGAGCCCCCGTTATGAATGGATTCCAAGGCCGACACGATGGGCTGCGCGGTCTCGACTGGCGATGGCGCAGCGCGCGCGAAGGCGGCTTCTGTTTCGTGGTGCAGTAGCGCCACCACCATGCAACAACGGCGGGCATCATGCCCGCCGTTGTTTGTTGTCGCGAGCCGCGCTTCAGCGCTCGAACAGCTCGTGGAAACGCGCCAGATCGGTGGTTGCCTTGCGGGCGTCAGCGAGGCCGACGCGCTTGGCTTTGAGCAGGATCTGCAAATCCGAGTTCATGGTGTGGGAGCGCGAATCGGGTACGGCGTTCAGCTTGTCGAGCAACGCGCGGATGCCGCCAACATTGCGCGACGCGATCAGCGCCTGAGCTTCCGCGTTCGGTGTGAGGCACTCGGTGGCGAGGTAGTAGGAGTCACCCTTCAGCGACGGGATCAGGGCCTGGCAGATCACGCTGCGTAGCGAGCTGGCGAGCGTCTGCGCTTGCGTCTCGGTGTTGCCGAGCAGGCGCAGCATCTTCTGCAGGCCAAGTTCCGTTGTTTTTGCGTGCAGCGTGGCGAACACCAGCGGGCCGGATTCGGATAGCGCGAGCGCTTCTTGCGCGGTTTGCGCGTCGCGGATCTCGCCGATCAGGATCACGTCGGGCCGCTCGCGCAACGCGTCGAGTGCGCCGAGGTAGTAGCTGCCGACGTCGCCGTCCTCGCCGACCTCGCGCTGCGTGATGATGCAGCGGCGTTGCGGGATCAGCGTTTCGACCGGGTCTTCGATCGTGATGATGTGACCCGAGCGTGTCTTGTTGATCTCGTCCAGCAGCGAGGCGATCGTCGTCGACTTGCCCTGGCAGGTGTCGCCGATGAATAGCACCAGACCGCTGTTGAGCTTGACCAGTTCCTGAATCGACGGACGCAGGCCGAGGTCTTCCATCGGCATCGGTTCGGTCGGGAAGCGACGGATCACGCAACCAAGCCGCTTGCGCCCCTGGAAGGTGAAGCAGTTGGCGCGGATGCGGGCGCTGTAGAGATCCTTCGAGCGATCGAAGGCGCGTTCCATGATGCGCTCTTCCCAGTTCGGCTCGATGACTTTGAAGAACTCTTCCAGATCCTCACCAGTAACCGGGGTGTCGCAGGCGGCGACCAGCCGCTTGGGCTGCCGCAGCATCACTGGGCTGTTCTGGTGGATGATGATGTCGCTGAACACGATGTTCGAGTTGAGCAGGTGCAGGATCTGTTCAACCAGCGTGCCGAGCGCGGGGTAGCCCGCGTTTTCGGCCGGGGTCAGCGTCTCGATCATCGAGTAGTTCTGGAATTCCATTCAAGCTCCCTGCGCAAGCATTTTGTTCGTGCGGGCGTGACTATATACCGCCTCCCGCACATTTCGGCGGGCGCGCCGACAGGCGGCCTCCGATTGAGGTGCTGTATTTAATTCCAGTATGTTATCCGTTTGCGTTTGCTTGGTGAAACGCGCTGCGCTGTTCAAGCCGTCAGCGTGTAAACCGCGCAATCGGCCTGCCCGTCGCCGGGGGGGCTGAGTGCCATGCGGCCGGATGTGTTCCAGCGTGAAGCCGCAGCGCTCGGCAAGCGCGCGACTGCGGTGATTGCGGGCATCGGTAAAGATTTCGAGCCGGCGTGCATGAAAGGTTCGCAAGGCCAGATCGCGTATCGCGCAAACGGCTTCGCTCAGATAGCCGCGGCCAAGGCTGGGGGTGTGGCCCCAGTAGCCGATTTCAAAACGCCGTGCGAGCCAGTCGAAGCGGTGTAGTCCGCAGGCGCCGACCAAGTGCCCGTTGGCGCTGTGGCGGATCAGGAAGGTGAAGTCCTCGCGTAGCAGGTACTGCGCTTCAGCGCGCCGGCAGAAGCTCTCGAAGGCTTCAAGGCTTGGCTCTGGCACGGCCCAGGGCAGGTTGGCCGGCCATTGCCGCAGTTCTGCGAGCGAGTCGCGAACCGCGGTGAGGACAAGTGCGCCGTCGCCGGCGCCGGGTGGGCGTAGCGTGAGGCGCGCCGTGTCGATCTGCCCGGGCATATCGAGCAGGATCGGCGCGCGGCTCACTTGCGTGGGCCGCCCTTCTTGGCGTGTTCCACTTCCACTGCGCGCAGGCGCGCAGCGCATTTGTCCAGCACGCCGTTGACGAAGCGGTGGCCTTCGGTGCCGCCGAAGTTCTTCGCCAGCTCGATCGCTTCGTTGAGGATTACGCGATACGGCGTTTCCGGGCAGTGTTTCAGTTCATACACGCCTAGCAGCACGATCGCGCGTTCGATTGGCGAAAGCTCGCCGACCGGGCGATCGATATGCGGCACGAACTCGGCTTCGAGTTCGCTGGCGTGTTCGGCCGTGCCGGTCAGCAGTGCGCGCAGCAGGATGCGGTCGGAACGCACCCAATCGCCGGCGGTTTCTTCAGAGACTTCGAGGTGCTCCTCGATCATCGGAATCGAATTGCCGGTCAGCTGCCACTGGTACAGGCCCTGCAGCACCAGTTCGCGCGCCAGGCGGCGCGGTGTTTTGTTCGGGGGCGGGGTGTTCATGCGCGGAGTGCCTTTTGCAGGTTGGCCATCTCGATTGCCGCCTGTGCGGCCTCGGTGCCTTTTTGATGCATGCGGAATTCGGCCTGGTTGTCGTCTTCGGTCGTCAGCACGCCGTTGGCGATGGGGATACCCTCGTCGAGCGTGACGCGCGTGATCCCCGCGCCCTGCTCATTCGATACCAGTTCGAAGTGATATGTCTCGCCGCGGATCACGGCGCCCAGTGCGATCAGCGCGTCGAAGCGGCCGGAACGCGCCATCGTCTGCAGCGCCAGCGGGATTTCCAGCGCGCCGGGCACGGTGGCGATCAGGATCGCGTCATGCGCGACGCCACGATTGACCAGTTCGGTGGTTGCGGCCGATAGCAGGCCTTCGCACACATACTGGTTGAAGCGACTCATCACGATGCCGACACGCAGGCCGGCGCCGTTGAGCTCGGGGGTGATCTCGGCAATCTTCTCGAAGCGGGGCATGTCAGTCCTTATGGCGCCGCGGGGCGCCGTGCGATGGTGAGGTTCAGGCGGCCGGCGCGTCGTAGCCGGTGATTTCCAGGCCGAAGCCCGTCATGCTCGGAATCTTGCGCGGGCTAGCGAGCACGCGCATCTTGCCGACACCGAGGTTGCGCAGGATCTGCGCGCCGATACCGAAAATGCGCGGATCCCACTTCACCGCACTGCGGCGGTTGCCGTCCGGCGTCAGCTTCGCAATCAGCTCCTCACCGGTCTCCGGGCGGCGCAACAGGATCAGCACGCCGTTGCCATGTGCGGCGATGCGGCGCAGCGAATCGTCCACGCCGAAGCTGTGATGGCTGCCGGCGGGATCGAGGAAGTCCAGCACCGACACCGGTTCATGCACCCTCACGAGCGCTTCGGTTTCAGGCCGGATTTCGCCGCGCGACAGCGCCAGATGCACCTCGCCCGACACCCGGTCCGCAAAGGCACAGAGCTGGAACGGGCCGTGCGCAGTCTCGACGGTCTTCTCGGTCACGCGCTCGATCAGCACCTCGGCCTGAGCACGGTATTCGATCAGGTCGCGGATCGCGCCGATCTTCAGATCATGTTCCTTGGCGAATTCCAGCAGATCCGGCAGGCGCGCCATCGTGCCGTCGTCCTTCAGGATCTCGCAGATCACCGCGGCCGGTTCGCAGCCAGCCAGCTGGGCCAGATCACAACCGGCTTCGGTATGGCCGGCGCGCACCAGCACGCCGCCCGGCTGCGCCATCAGCGGGAAGATGTGGCCCGGCTGCACGATTGAATCCGGTGTTGCGTTGCGGGCGACGGCCGCCTGCACCGTCACCGAGCGGTCCTGCGCCGAGATGCCGGTCGTTACACCTTCGGCCGCCTCGATCGAGGTGGTGAAGGCGGTCGAAAAGGGCGAGCGGTTGTCCTTCACCATCAGGCCGAGGCCCAGTTGCTTGCAGCGCTGCTGCGTGAGCGTCAGGCAGATCAGGCCACGGCCGTGCTTCGCCATGAAGTTGATCGCCTCCGGTGTGACGTGCTCGGCCGCCAGCACGAGGTCGCCTTCGTTTTCGCGGTCTTCCTCATCCACCAGCACCACCATCTTGCCGGCACGGATGTCTTCGATGATCGCCGTGATCGGGGCCAGCACGCTCATGATTGCCCCCCGCCTGCCTGCATGTCGGTCGCCGACGCTTCTTTTTCCCATGCCAGCATCCGTTCCACATGGCGGGCAATCAGATCGACTTCGAGGTTCACTTTTGTTCCTGGCGCGAGCCGCTTGAGTGTCGTGACTTCAACCGTGTGCGGGATCAGGTTGATCGAGAAATCGGTGCCTTCGATGCGGTTCACCGTGAGGCTCACGCCGTCCACGGTGATCGAACCTTTGCGTGCGATATAGCCGGCCAGCGCGCGCGGCGCGCGGATCACCAGTTCGTGGCTTTCGCCGATCGGCGCGAACTTCAACACTTCGCCGACGCCGTCGACATGGCCGCTGACAAGGTGGCCGCCGATGCGGTCGGCCAAGCGCAGCGCCTTTTCGAGGTTCACCTCGCCCGGCTCGGCGAGCCCGACGGTGCAGGCGAGTGTTTCGGCCGACACATCAAACTGCATCCGCTGGCCTTCTTTGGCGATCACGGTCAGGCACACGCCGTTGTGGGCGATCGAATCGCCGAGCGCGACGTCGGAAAGATCCCAGTTGCCGACGTCGGTCGTCAGGCGTACGCCTGTGTCGAGCGGGGTCACCGCAACGATGCGGCCGGTGGCGGCCACGATTCCGGAGAACATGCTTCGCTCCGCTTGGAAAAACCGCAATTCTAGCCGATCCACCTGCTGCGGCGCCGATCGCGGCAGGGCAAGCGGGGCGTTGCGGCGGCGGGCGGGCGGCGGCCCGATGCGGGGCTTCCGCCCGGATCATGCGAACTCTGCCGCGCCTGAGCCAGCCGCCACGCCGTTATCATCGCGCCATGTCACCCATCCGCCCCCCCCTCCGTGGTGTCTTTGTGTGGGCTGCGCGCCTGTTCGCCGCAGTTTTTCTTTTGTTGGCCCTACCCGTGCTGGCCGCAACGATCGATGCCACCCCCGCCGAACGGGCATGGCTCGCGACGCATCCGGTCATCCGCGTCGGCGTTGCGCGGCAGGATTGGGCGCCGATCGAGCAGTTCAGCGCCGAGGGGCGCTACATCGGCATGTCGGCCGACATGCTCGAGTTGATTGCACGGCGTATCGGCGCAACCTACGAGATCCGTGTCGAGCGTGATGCAGACGCCTTGTTCGCCAAGGTTCGTGCGGGCGAGATCGACCTCGTGCCGTCGATCGGCCGCACGGGTGGGCGTGAGCGCTTCATGGAGTTCACGCAACCCTACCTCGAAACCCCCGTCGTGATGATCGCGCGGCGCGACGCGAACGGCCTTTCGCCCGAATCCACGCTGGAGGGGCTGACGGTTGCCGTCGAGGACGGCTATGCCGCAGCCGAGCTGGTGCCGCAGCGCTATCCGCGGGCCAAGCTGCTGAAGGTGCCGACTACAGCCGATGCCTTGCGTGCGGTGTCGGAAGGGCGTGCCGATGCTTACTTCGGCGCGCTGGCGCCGGCCGAATACCAGGTCGAGCGTGCTCTGCTGTCCAACCTCTCGGTGCGCGGGCCGATGCCAATCGATTCCGGCTTGCGCTTTGGTGTCGGCCGTCAGGCGGCCGCACTGGCCCCCCTGCTGGACCGCGCGATCGCTTCGGTCAGTGCCGAGGAGCGCACCCTTATCGTGCGCCGCTGGGCCCCCGTGCCGCTGCAACTGGCCCCGGTCGCGACGCCGCTGCGGCTCGACGCGGCGCAACGGGCCTGGCTGGCCGCGCACCCACGCTTGCGGATCGGTTACATCGCCGATTACGCGCCGCTCACCGAGCGCGGGCCGGATGGCCGCATGCAGGGCTTGTTCGCTGACAAGTTCGACCTGCTCGCGCGCCGGCTTGGGGTTGGCATCGAAACGCCGCGTGGGCTTACGCTGGCCGAGTTGCAGCGTGCACTTGCTTCGCGCGAGATCGACCTCGCGCTGGGCCTGTCGCGCAGCGCCGAACGTGAGGAGTTCGCGCGCTTCGCCGGCCCGCTGCTGACCACGGCGACGGTGGCAGTCACCCGCAGCGACGGCGATTTCTTCCATGAACCCGGCCAGTACCTCGGCAAGGTCGTCGCGATGAAGCGCGGGCACTTCCTTGTGCCTCGCCTCGCGCGTAACTATCCCGGTATCCATCTGATCGAGTTCGACACCCTCGAGCAGGCGCTCGACGCCGTGGCGCGCGGCGAAGCCGAGGCGAGCTTTAACGACCTCAGCTCGGTGGCGCCCCGACTGGCCAAGGACTACGCAGGCGTGCTCAAGGTAGCGGGCAGCTGGGTTGATGCGCCGAGCGAGGTGCATATCGCGGTGCGCAGCGATTGGCCCGAGCTGGTCTCGCTGCTGGGCCTCGCGCTCGATTCGCTGACCCCGGCCGAAGTCCATGAACTTAACGAACGCTGGCTGGTGCCGAAGTACCGCTTCGTTCTGCCGTGGCAGAAGTTTCTGTCAGTAGGGCTGCCGATACTTGCTGTGCTCGCACTGGTGATCGGCGTCGTGGTGGTGTGGAACCGTCGCTTGCAGCGCGAGGTGGCGCGTCGGGTCGCGAGCGAGGCGGCATTGGCTGAAGCGCGCGATGCCGCGCTGGATTCGGCCGACCGCAAGGCCGCCTTCCTTGCTGCGCTGTCACATGAGATGCGCACGCCGATGAACGGCGTTACCGGCATGGTCGATGCGCTGGCACATGGCCGGCTGGACGAGAACCAGCACTACCAGTTGGGTGTTGTCGCGCGGTCAGCGCGGGTTGCGCTGTCTATCCTGAACGACGCGTTGGACTTCGCCCGCATTGAAGCCGGCCGCCTGTCGCTCGACCCGAAGCCGACGGATGTGCGCGCGTTGGCGGAAGACGTTGCATCGCTGTTCGCGCCGATGGCCGCGGAGCGCGGGCTGGCGCTGCAGCTGTCGATCGCGCCGCAAGTACCGCCGCTTGTGCTGGATGGCCTGCGTGTGCGGCAGGTGATGGCCAACCTGGTCTCCAACGCGATCCGCTACACCGAACGCGGCGCTGTGCGCCTCAAGCTTTCCGCCGCGCCGTTGACGACGCGGCGCTGGCGCCTGATCGTCGAGGTCGAAGACAGCGGCCCCGGTATTCCCGACAACGAACGCCACCGGCTGTTCCAGCCTTTCGAACCGCTCGGCGGCCCGGGTTCACCCGGTACTGGGCTTGGCCTCGCGATCTGCCGCGCGCTGACCGATGCGATGCGCGGCCGACTCGACTATGCGGCCGGCGGCCAGGGCGGCAGCCTTTTCAGTTTCACGGTGGAGGCGGATGCTGCGATGCTGGCATCGGCCGACGAACGCAGTTTCGTCGGCGTCTGTGTGCGCATGGCGGTCGCGGATGCATTCCTGCGGCAAGAGGGCGAGGCCTGGCTGCGTAACTGGGGCGCCCATGTCGTTGCACCCGACGCGCGTGACTTCAGCCAGATCACCTTGTCGGACGGCGCGCCAGCACTCGAAGGCCAGCCCTGCGTGCGGCTGACTCGCGACGTCGGCGGTGCAATCCGCAGCCTGCGCGCTGGGGTCGTTGAACTGGCGGCCGAACCGCTGCTGCCCTCGCGCCTGCAGCAAGCGCTGGGTCGCGCGTTGGACCCCGCACCGCTGCGTGCGGTCGAACCGCTTGCGGCACCGAACGCCAACCGCGTGGTACTGGTGGTCGACGACGAACCGTTGAACCTGCGCGTTGCGAAGGAATTGTTGTCGCTGCTGGGGTTCGACGCGCAACTGGTGGGCGAGTCGCAGGCCGGCTTTGAGGCCTTCTGTACCGGTAGCTACTGTGCGGTGCTGCTCGACTACCGCATGCCGGGCGAGGACGGTATCAGCCTCGCTGCGCGCATGCGCCAGCGCGAGCGTCTGCGTGGCTTGCCGCGCACCCCGATCGCCGCGGTCACGGCGGACGGCAGCGAAACCACGGCCAGTGCCTGCGCGGCCGCCGGCATGGACAATGTGGTCCTCAAGCCACTCACGCTCGAAACCCTGCATGCCGCACTGACTCAGCTCGGCTGCAATCCGGCGATGCCACCTCAGGGGCTGGTCGCGGAAGAGGTACATGACGAGGAGGCCGAGCCGCTTGCGCATCTGGCCGCGCTGCTCGGCTCGACCGAGCGTGCGCACGGTATTGCGCAGGGCTTTGTCACGGCGTCGGCGGAAGACCTCGTCGCACTGCGCGAAAAGCTCGATATCGAAGACCTCGAAGCTGTGCGCTTCCTCGCTCACCGCATCAAGGGCGGTGCACGCAATGCGGGCTTCGAACGGGTCGGCACGGCCGCCGCGGAGCTGGAAAGCGCGGCCAAGGCGGGCGACGCCGGCGCGACACGCCGGCTGACGGTGCCGCTCGGCCGTGCGCTGGAACGTTTGCGCGTGCGCCTGGCCGAGATCGAGCCGAGTGTCTGAACGCGATGCGGCGCGGGTCGGGCGGTTGAGGCGGGCTCAGCCGCCCGGCGGGCGCAGCCGGATCGGGCTGGCGAGTTCGGGCCGATAGCCGACCACACCCTGGTAGGCCTCGGCAATGCGTGCCATGTCGGCCTCGTCATCGCCGCTCAGCGCCATGTAACTGCGGATGCCGACGGTGCGCGTCGCGAAGTCGATGTAGGCGAGGCCCAGCTGCATGTCTGCCGCGCGGGCGATGCGCAGGAAGCCGGACTTCCAGTGGTCGAGGCGCCGCCGTGTGCCTTCCGGCGCCATCGCGAGGATCAGCGTGTCACGGCGGCGGATGTCGGCCGCAAGGCTTTCGATGAAGCCGCCGGTCGCCGCGCGATTCACCGGAATGCCGCCCCAGCTGCGCAGCAGCCGGTTGAAGGGGCCGACAAAGATCGTGTGCTTGCCGATCCAGCGCACCGGCCAGCCACAGGCCCAGCGTGTCAGCAGGCCGAGCGGGAAATCCCAGTTCGAGGTGTGCGGATACACGATCAGCAGCACTTTTGCGGTCGGCGGCGGCGGCAGGTCGATGCGCCAGCCGATCAGGCGCAACAGGGCGTGGGCCCAGCGGCGCGGGCGGGTGACAAGGCCGGACATTTGATCGGGCTGCGACACGGGCGGGTGTTCCAGAACTCAGGGTGCGCGACTATCCCAGCTTGCGGGCGCTGCGTCCATCGTGCACCGCAACCCGCATGGCTTGCGGCTCAGTGGGTGCCGGGTGGGTTGGCGGGCGCCGCGCGCGGTAGATCCACCGTGAGCCGGGTGCCCGCGCCGAGTGTCGATTCGAGCGTCAGCGTGCCGCCCAGCGGCGCTTCGATCAGATTGCGCACGATGTACAGTCCGAGTCCGGTGCCGCCATGCCCGACGCGGGTACTGAAGAAGGGTTCGAATGCGCGCTGCACGGTTTCCGGCGTCATGCCGTTGCCGTCGTCGGCAAACACGATGCGTACCTGCTCATCACCCAGCGCCTGCGCGCTCAGGCGCATGCAGCCCTCCGTGCGATCGTCGAAGGCGTGCAGCAGCGCGTTGTTGATGAAATTCGTGATCACCTGCTCCAGCGGCCCGGGGTAGCTGTCCAGCTCGATGTCGTCCGGCAGATCGAGTTCGAGTTTCTGCGGCACATGGGCGAGGCGCGGGCGCAGGGCTGCCACCACTCCCTCGATGGTGTTCTTCAGGTCGAAACGGCGGCGGCGCTCGCTGGTCTGGTCGGCGGCCACCTGCTTGAAGTTAGCCATCAGTTCCGAGGCCCGCCGCGCGTTGTGCTCGATGAGCCCGGCGACTTCGCCGGCGTCCTGCGTGAAGCCCGCGAGGGTGGATTTGCGCAGGCTGCCGTCTTCCAGCGAACGGGCGAAGCTGCCGATGCGCTGGCGCAGGCTGCTGGCGAGCGTGAGCGTGTTGCCGAGCGGCGAATTGAGCTCGTGCGCAACGCCTGCGACCAAACCGCCCAGTGCGGCGAGCTTTTCCGCCTGCACCAGCTGCTGCATCGCAAGCCCCAGTTCGGCGTGCTTGGCGCGCAACTCCTCACTGCGATGGGCGACGCGCATTTCCAGTTCCTGGTTCATGCGTTCGACACGGGCCTGCAGCGCCCGCTGGGTGCTGACATCGACGACCGACGACAGGAACATCCGGCGCCCGTCCAGATCGAGCTGCACGCCTGAGAGTTCGCATACGCGCGGCTCGCCGTTGCGCGGCTGGCCGTGCACTTCCATGCGGCTGACCCGGCCTTCGCGCGCGACCGTGTCGAGCATTGCATCGCGTTCCTGCGGATCGAACCACAGGCCCAGCGCCAGCGTGGACTGTCCGATCGCTTCGTCGGCCTCGATGCCGAACAGTTCGCGCCAGGCCGAGTTCACCTTCACCAGCACGCGGCGGTCGAGATCAGACAAACTCAGGGCCACCGGGCTGTGCTCGAACAGGGTTTCGAACAGCGCGCGGGCGGAATTGGCCGACGCACGTGCGATTTCGAGATCACTGACATCGGTGGCGGTTACCCGCAGCATCGGTTCGCGTTCGGCGCTGACTTCGAGATGCCCGCGCACCAGCAGATGACGCCCGCTGGTGCTATCCACCGAGCAGCGCGCCTCTACCGCGATGCCGCTGCTCTGCAGCGCACGCCACTGGGCGATCAGTTCGCGCCGGCAACGGCGATTGATGCGGCCGAGCAGGCGCCGGATCGGCTGATCGACTTCGCCCGGCGGCAAACCGAGCAGGGAGATCAGCTGGCTGGAGCAGTGTGCCAGCCGCGTCCCCGGCACCCAGCGCATCGAGCCGAGTGCCGCGATCCGCTGCGCTTCGTCGAGGTCGGCATGCTCGCGATGCGCCTTCTCTTCGGCGTTGCGGCGTGCGGTGATGTCCTGCACCACGCGGATCGTGCCTGAGAAGCTCTGGTTGCTGTCCTGTAGCGCCACACTCAGCACATGCAGCCACAGCGTCTGGCCGCGGATTGTCTCGCAGCGGATTTCCTCGCTGCGCGGCGCAACGGTGGCGGGGTCGGCGTGGCCGAGCAGATGCTCTCCCAGCACTGCGGCGGCCATGGCGCCTTCCGCGTTGCGTGCGTCGCTGCGGCCGACGATGTCTTCGCGCCGCACGCCGAACAGCCGTTGCGCGGCGGCGTTCCAGAGCTGCACCTTGCCCGCCGCGTCGAGCACCACCAGCGCCACCGGCAGCGCATCGAGAATCGTCGCGAGGCGTTGCTGACTCTCCTGCAGCGCCAGTTCCGCCTGCTTGCGCCGCGTCTCGTCGCGGGCGTAGCCGAAGTAGCCAACGAAGTTGCCCTGCTCGTCGTATTCCGGTCGGCCGCTGCTGACGTACCAGCGGAAGTCGCCATCCGCCTTGCGCACGCCATATTCGAAGTCGTAGTAGGGCTGGTGGGCTTCCACCGCTGCACGGTGGGCCGCCATCTCGGCAGGATCGCAGACGAGACCGGGGATCTCCCAGCGGCGGTGACCGAGCAGGTGTTCGACAGGCACCTGGTGGCGTGAGATGGTGCCGCCGAAGAAGCTCGTGAATCGCAGTTCCGCGTCCTGCTCCCATTGCCAGTCGGCGGTGAAGGCGGAAATGTCGCGCAGACGGCGCAGTTCCCGTGCGCTGAGCTGCTCTTCGCCATCGGCCGCGCGCAGGCGGCGATGTGCCTTGACCAGCGCCAGCGTGACGGCGCACAGCACCAGCGCGAGGCTTGCCACCAGCAGCCAGACTTGCATGCAGGCTCCGTGATCGGGGGAGGGAAACAACATTCTACTGCCCGGTCTACGGCGAACATGACAACCGACTTGAGCGGGCCAGCCGACGGTGGGCGGCTTGCTGAGTGCCGGGCGCCCGGCCCAGAATCCGCCCCGAGGCGGCGCCTACCCGGCGCGGCCACCTTCACCGCGAGCCGCCATGAGCCCCAGCGCGAACCTGAACTTGCAAACATCGACCGAGCTGCCCGCCGGATGCCCTGACCTCACGCAACTGCGCCAGGTGGCCGATAGCATTGCCGACGCCGTGCTGCGCACCGTGCAATGGCAGAACGACATCCTCAGCGAAGAACTCGGCGCCCCGGTGTGGCTCAAGATGGAGAATCTTCAGCGCACCGGCTCCTTCAAGATCCGCGGCGCGACCCACAAGATGCGCCGCCTGATCGCCGAGCGCCCCGATCTGCGCGGCGTGGTGGCGGTGTCGGCGGGTAACCATGCGCAAGGGGTGGCGCGCGCGGCGGCCAATGCCGGCGTGGCGGCCACCGTGGTGATGCCGGTGAACGCGCCGATCACCAAGATCCAGTCCTGCCGCCGCATGGGCGCGACGATCCTGCTGCACGGCGAGAATCTGGAACAGGCGCGCGAGCTGGCCGACCGCATCGCCACCGAGCAGGATCTCGCATTCATGCACCCCTACGACGACTGGGACGTGATCGCCGGCCAGGCCTCGTGCGGGCTGGAGATGCTGCAGGACTGCCCGGACATGACCGTAGCCGTGGTGCCGCTGGGCGGTGGCGGCCTGCTGTCCGGCATTGCGCTGGCGTTGAAGCTCCAGCGGCCCGACATCCGCATCATCGGGGTGCAGACCGAGACCGTCGCGCCCTATCGCCACTTCCTCAAGGATGGCCAGTTCGAGACCTGTGCGCCAGGCGCGCACACGATCGCCGACGGCATCAAGGTCAAGGCGCCGGGGCGTTGTACCTCGGCTGTGATCGCGCGTTTCGTCGACGAAATCGTGACGGTGGACGACAACGCGATTGCCGAAGCCATCGTCGCAACGCTGGAGCGCACCCGCACGATCGCCGAAGGGGCCGGTGCGGTCGGGCTGGCGGCGCTGATGCGCGGCAAGGTCGAGCTGCGGCCGGAGGACCGCGCCGTGGTGGTGATCTCGGGCGGCAACGTCGACATGACCCTGGTCGGCCGTTCTATCGACTACGGTTTGGCCTCCAGCGGCCGCCTGATGAGCGTTGCGGTGACGATTCCGGACAGCCCCGGCCGTCTGTTGAGCCTGCTCAAGACGGTCGCCGCGCTCGGGATCAATGTTCGTCATGTGGAGCATCGGCGCGGCGAGCTGCATGTGCCGGTGGGCAAGACGGAAGTGATCCTGCAGATGGAAACGCGCGACTTCGCGCACCAGGCCGAATTGATCGAAACCTTCGTCGCCGAAGGCCTGCACGTCCGGAATCTGATGGCCGATTGACATCTTGCGGGGCTACCATCGTCCGTCTGTAGCGGGGGTGATGGCATGAAGAAGAACAACGAACCAAACTGTTTGCGCCTCGAACTGCGCTCGGTGGCTGCCTTGCTGGCGCCGGACGATTCACCGTTTGCCGGCCCCGCGCTGCATCCCGAGGTGGCCGAACGGCTGCTGGCCGAAGCCGATCTGAAGCGCCGCAATGTGCCGTTGCGGATCGAGTTCGTTGTCGATGACGACCAGCCGGGCGATGTGCAGCGCGTGGTGCGGGCGCTGCGGCAGCATTTCGAACTCGAGGCACAGGCGGCCACGCGCGATCTTTCACGCGTGTTCCGCAACGGCCGCATCGCGACGCTGATCGGCCTTGCGGTGGTGGCTGTGCTGCTGGGGATCGCGAACCTGATCGACCCGGAATCGCCTTACCGCCTCGCACGCGCATTGCGCGAAAGCTTCACGATCTTCGCCTGGGTGGCGATGTGGCGGCCGGCCGAACTGCTGCTCTACGAGCACATGCCGATCCGGCGCCGCCGCACCTTGTCGCTGCGGCTGGCGGCGGCCCCGGTCAGCCTGATCGCGCGCGACGGTACGACGGTTGCCTGAGCGCGCTCAATCTTCGGCCGGAGGCGTTTCCCGCAGACGGCGGTTGGAGCCGGCGACCACGTCGTAGGCGAACAGGCGGCATTCGATGTCGCCATTCATCAGCGGCGTACGGCGGCTGGCCTTGAGTCCGATCTTCTTCGGCAGCGCCGGATCGCCGCTGAAGAAGAAACATTGCCAGCCGGCAAACGCATGCTTGAGATGGTCGCCGAGCTTTGGATACCAGGCCGCGAGCTCGCTTTCCTCGCCTTCCGCCACGGGGGCTGGCGCATCGCGACGGCCCGCTGCCGCGCGCGGCGCTGTCAAGCGCACGCCGTAGGGCGGGTTACACAGCAGCACCCCGCGCGCTTCGGGCGCTTCGAGCTGCAGGATGTCGCTGGTGCGGAACTGGGCCAGATCGTCCAGCCCGGCCTCGCGCAGGTTGTAGCGCGCTGCGTCCACTGCGCGCATGTCGATGTCGGCGCCGTACAGCCGCACATCGTCGGCCGGGCGGCGGCGCTGCAGCGCCATCGCGCGCTGGCGTTTCCAGGCTACCGGATCGAAGCTGTGCAGGCGCTCGAAGCCGAAATCACGTTCGGCACCGGGCGGAATATCGAGCGCCATCAGCCCCGCTTCAATCAGGAAGGTGCCACTGCCGCACATCGGGTCCAGCAAGGCTTCGTCGGGCTGCCAGCCGCTCAGTTTCAGGATGCCGGCGGCAAGGTTCTCCTTCAGCGGCGCTTCATGCTTGGCGCGCTTGAAGCCGCGCCGTGACAGCGGTTCGCCCGAGGTGTCGAGGTACAGCGTGCAGGTTTCAGCGGTCAGGAAGGCATGCACCCGGACATCTGGCGCCTCGGTGTTGATCGAAGGGCGGCGCCCGCGCACATCGCGGAAGCGGTCGCAGATCGCATCCTTCACCCGTAGCGTTGTGAAGTTGAGGCTCTTCAGCGGCGAACGGATCGCGGTGACGTAGATGCGCAGCGTGCGGTCGACCGAGAAGCACTTCTCCCACGCCTGCTCGCGCGCCAGCGTGTAGATGTCGTCCTCGCTGCGGTAGCCGCGTTCGGCCACGCGCCACAGCATGCGCGTGGCGATGCGGCTTTCGAGGTTCGCGCGCCAGCACAGCGCCCAGTCGCCAGCGAAGGCGACGCCGCCGTGCACCGGCTTTACATACTGCGCGCCGAGCGCCGTCAGCTCGTCGGCGAGCAGCGGTTCGAGCCCGCGCGGGCAGGGGGCAAAGAAGTTCTCGCTCATTGGCCCGCGCTCAGAAGGGTTTGACGATCACGAGGATCACGACGAACAGCAGCGCCACCGCCGGCAGTTCGTTGAAGACGCGGAACCACACATGGCTTTTGGTGTTGCGGCCAGCCGCGAAGTCGCGCAGCAGGCGGCTGCAGTAGCCGTCGTAGCCGGTCAGCAGCAGCACGATGAACAGCTTGGCATGCAGCCAGCCCTGTGACAGCCAGACCTTGGCGGCTTCCATGCCGCCGTAGAAGATCATCGAAAGGCCGAAGATCCAGGTGCCGATCATCAGCGGCAGCATGAAGCGCTTGAGCTTCTTCGCCATCAGCAGCAGGCGATCACGTTCGGCATGGCTGTCGGCCGGCACCATCGCCAGGTTCACATAGATGCGCGGCAGGTAGAACAGGCCGGCGAACCAGCTGACAACGAAAAAGGCGTGGATTGCCTTGAGCCACATGTACATCATTGTTTGTTTTCCTTGTGTTGGTCGAACCAGGCGCGCGCATGGGCGAGCCCGGCATCGACGGTCGGATAGCGAAGCTGCACGCGGAGTTCCCGGTGCAGGCGGGTGTTGTCGAGCCGGCGCGATTCGGACATGAAGGACAGCATCATCGGGCTCAGCACGCGTTCGATCTCGCGGCGCGTGGCGCGCGGTGGGCGGGGCAGGCCAAAGGTGTCGGCCATGCGGTCGTACCACTCGCCCATGCGCAGATCGGAATCGTCGTTCGCGTTCCAGGCGCGGCAGTTGCCGCCGCGCGTGAGGGCCGCGATGGCCAGACGCGCGAGGTCATCGGCGTGAATGTGGTTGGTGAAGACGTCGTCGCCGGCGTGCAACACCGGGTCGCCGCGTTCCAGCCGCGCGAGCGACAGGCGTTCGGCGGCGTAGATGCCGGGCGCGCGCAGGATCGCAAGCTGGCAGCCGCTGCGCCGTGCAAAGGCGCGCAGCGTGCGCTCGGCCGCAATGCGGCGCTTGGCGCGGGCCGTGCCGGCGCGCAAGGGGCGGGTTTCCGGCACCGAGGCGCCACCGCAATCGCCGTAGACGCCGGTGGTGCTGATGTAGACGAGGCGCGCCGGCAGACTGCGGCGCCCCAGTGCGGCGACGAGGCGACAGCTGCGCGGATCGCCATCGCCACGATCCGGCGGCGGCGCGAAGTGCAGCACCGCCGGTGCAATGC
>CAMFLH010000081.1 GCA_945957295.1 uncultured Uliginosibacterium sp. | reverse complement strand
GTGCGGCGTCGCGCCAGATCCAGCTGCGGGCGGTGGGACATGCGTGTGCCAGTGGCGGGCGATGTCGACTCGGCGGCAGACCCACACCCGGTCGTGTGCCTCGATGTGGTCGAGGAAGCGTTGCAGCGCGCGCATGCGGCCGGGGCGGCCGAGCAGTCGGCAGTGCATGCCGATCGACAGCATCTTCGGCGCTTCGTCGCCCTCGGCATAGAGCACGTCGAAGGCATCGCGCAGGTAGGTGAAGAAATCCTCCCCTTGCGCGAAGCCCTGCGGCAGCGAGAAGCGCATGTCGTTGGTGTCGAGCGTGTAGGGCACGATGAGCTGCGGGGCGGTTCTGCCGTCGCTCTTGGTTACATGCGTCCAGAACGGCAGGTCGTCGCCGTAGTAGTCGCTGTCGTAAAGGAAGCCGCCGTAGTCGGCGACCAAGCGGCGTGTGTTGGGGCTGTCCCGGCCGGTGTACCAGCCCAGCGCGCGTTCGCCGGTGAGGCGCTCGATGATCTCCATGCCGATGCGCATGTGTTTGCGCTCGGTGGCTTCGTCGAGGTTCTGGTAGTGGAGCCAGCGCCAGCCGTGGCAGGCGATCTCGTGCCCGAGTTGCTTGAAGGCGGCGGTCAGTTCCGGGTGGCGTTCGAGCGCCATCGAGACGCCGAACACCGTCAGCGGCAGGGCGCGGCGCTCAAACTCGCGCAGGATCCGCCACACGCCGGCGCGCGAGCCATATTCGTAGACCGACTCCATCGAGAGGTGACGGTCGGGGTAGCTAGCGGGATTGAAGAGCTCGGAGAGGAATTGCTCGCTGCCGGCATCACCGTGCAGCACACAGTTCTCGCCGCCTTCTTCGTAGTTGAGCACGAACTGAACAGCGATCCTGGCCTGCCCCGGCCACTGAGCGTGGGGCGGCGTGGCGCCGTAGCCGATCAGGTCGCGGGGGTAGCTCGCGTGCTGCATCTTGATGCCTCCCTTAGCGCGTGCCGCCGAGGTACCACGCAGCGATGAGCTTGCGCTCGTCGTCGGTGATGCCGGTGATGTTCCCCAGCGGCATGTCCTTGGTCTGGGTGGCGCGCGCAAAGATGCGTTGGGCGTGCTGACGAATTCGAGCCTCGGAATCGAGCATGACGCCACCCGGCGCGGAGGGCATCATCGTCGCCTTCTCGGCATGGCAAGCCACGCAGCGCGCCTGGATCACCGGCATTACCTGGGCGAGCGTGGGGACCGGCTTCGAAGCGTCACGTTGCACCGGGGCCGGTGCCGTCCACCAGAGCACGGCGAGCAGGATCGCCCCACCGGCTAGCGGATATTCCCAGCGCCATTCGCCCTTGTGCTTGAGGTTGAAGAAGTGGCGGATCAGTGCCGCGCCGAGCATGATCAGCACGAGTACCAACCAGGCCTGCGGATGGCTGTAGGTGAAGGCGTAGTGGTTGCTGATCATCGCGAACAGCACCGGCAAGGTCAGGTAGTTGTTGTGGACGCTGCGCTGCTTGGCCTTCTTGCCCAAGGTCGGGTCGGGCAGCTCGCCTCGCTTCATTGCTGCAACCAGCTTGCGCTGATTCGGAATGATGATGAAGAAGACGTTGCCGCTCATCGTCGTCGCAATCATCGCGCCGACATGGATGTAGGCGGCACGGCCCGCCAGGAGGTGGGTGAGCACCCATGCGACGGCCGCCACGAAGAGGGTGTAGATCACCGCGAACAGGAGCTGGCTGCGCTCGATCAGCAGGCGCGAAAGCAAGTCATAGACGATCCAGCCGCCGGCGAGTGTGCCAAGACCGATCAACACGGACTGCGAGGCGGTGATCTGGGCCACAGCCGGGTCGACCATCCAGGTGGCCGCCTGAAAGTAGTACAGCACCGAGATCAGCAGAAAGCCGGTGATCCAGGTGGAGTAGGAGGGCCAGAAGAAGAAGTGCAACTCCTTCGGCAGCTCCTTCGGCGCAACCAGGTACTTCTGCGGGTTGTAGAAACCGCCCGCATGCATGGCCCACAGCTCGCCTCCCACGCCTGCTTCCTTCAGCTTGGGGTCGGTGGGTGGTTTGATCGAGTTGTCCAGCCACACGAAGTAGAAGGAGGAGCCGATCCAGGCAATGCCGACGATCAGGTGCAGCCAGCGCAGCAGCATGCTGGCCACTTCAATGAGATAGGCGTGGTCCATGCTCAACTACCCCGGTAGGTGCTGTACGCCCAGGGCGAGACGAGCAACGGCACGTGGTAGTGGGTGTTCGCGTCGGCTACGCCGAACGCGATGTCTATGGCGTCGAGGAAAGGCGGTTCCGGCAATTGCATCCCGGCTGCGCGAAAGTAGGCAGCCACCTCGAAACGCAGCACATACCGACCCGCCTTGAACGACGCGCCTTCAAGTAGCGGTGTGCTGCAGCGACCATCGCTATTGGTTACGCCGTGGGCGAGCGGCGTCGTGTCGTCGGCGACGTAGAGCACATAGGGCATCCCGGCGGCCGGACGGCCGTGGGCGGTGTCGAGTACGTGGGTGGTGAGTCGTCCCATCTTGGTTCCGATCTGGGGGAGGCCGGCAGGAGGTCGGCGCGTTGGGCGGATTGTAGGAAGGCGGTTCGCCTGATCGGTGGATACCCGCTATCCACGAGATTGTATGAACGCAAGTGCGTGCGATGAGAGGGCTTGCGCGCACAGGCGTTGCGGCGGGCTCATCCGCAATTGACGAATACCGCTATTCGATTTGGCGCCTTGTGGCGAAGGTTGCGGCTCCCTAGTCTCATTCCATCGGGCTTGCGCCCCAACCGATGCCTGAAGACATCTCAATGCCCCGTACGCACATTTCCGTCGCTGCGCTGTCTGCCCTGGAGCGCGAGGCGTTTGTCGCCGCCTTGGACGGCATCTTCGAACATTCGCCATGGGTCGCAGAGGCTGCATGGTCTGCGCGCCCGTTTGCCGATCGTGAGGATCTGCTGGCGGCACTGCTCAAAGCAATGCGCTGTGCGCCGTACGCTCAGCAACTGGCCTTGATCCGCGCACATCCCGAGCTTGCCGGGCGCGCAGCCATTCGCGGCGAGTTGACCGTCGAGTCGCTCGGCGAGCAGGCCGGCGCAGGCCTCGATCACTGCAGCGCGGAGGAGTTTCAACGCCTGCAACAGCTCAACGCGCACTACGTTGCCAAGTTCGGTTTTCCATTCATCCTTGCCGTTCGTGGTTACGACCGTGCCGGGATCATTGCGCGCTTCGCGGATCGCTTGAACAACACGCCAGAAGCCGAGTTTGATGAAGCGCTGACACAGATCGCGCGGATCGCAGCCCTGCGCCTCGCTGATCGCGTGATCTGATCGACGCTCGCGCCACTTGCCGCTGCGCCTGGGCCGGACACCAAAGGTCTACGGCAGGCCGCTGATCGGTGCGGACACCCTGCTAGGCGGCTGCGGTCAGCAAGTGATCGTGGGGCTTTCGTGCAACGTTGACGATTTGTTCCCGGAACCAACGGCACTCATCCGCAAGATGCGTTCGGTCGTGCCACAACAGATAGAAACCCATCTTCGGAAAGTCGATCGGCACCTCAGTCACGGCCAGCGGCATGAGCTTCGCGAAGTGCTCGGCGAAGACGCGGGGGCCGGTGAATATCATGTCCGTCTGCAGCAGCAGGTAAGGCACCAGGCCGAAGTAGGGGACATAGGCCACCACGTTGCGTTTGATTCGTTCTCGCGCGAGATGCATGTCAATCACGCCGCGGCGACCGACCGAGTAGGGGGTCGGAGCCAGATGGTCCGCCTCAAGGTAGCGCTCGGTCGTAAGAGGACGGTTGGCCAAGGGGTGATCCTTGCGCATCACGCAAACCAGATCGTCTTCAAATAGCGGTGTCATGCGCAGCAGCTCCGGTGGCTGCGGCCAGTTGCCAATCACAACGTCGAGCTCACCGGATTCGAGTGCCTGCGTGAAGTCACTATCGGGGCCAAGCGAATGGAACACGACCTGTGAATGTGGCGCGTGCTTGCGCAGCCGCGCAACGATCTCGCCCAGCACCACCGCGTTGAGGTAGTCGGGCGTGGCGATGTTGAAGACGCGGCGCGACTTCGCCGGGTCGAAGCGCACCTGACGCACGGCGATCGCCTCGATCTGCGCGAGTGCGAGCTTGACCGGTTCGAGCAGCGCCGCACCACGTTCGGTGGGTGTCATGCCGTTGCGTGAGCGCACGAGGAGTTGGTCGCCGGTGATATCGCGCAATCGACGAAGCGCCGTGCTCACAGCAGGTTGCGACTGGTTAAGCCGCAGCGCTGCCTTGGTGACACTGCATTCGGCAAGTACTGCGTGGAGCACGCGCAGCAGGTGAACGTCCATTGTGTCCCACGAGTTGTTGGCCATGCTCTCTTCCGCCCAAATGTTGCGACGCAGCAGGTAATGCAAGACTCGTTCCACCGATCCCGTTGCGTGATTGCGCAAGCGAATCAAGTGTGTGGATGGATTTGTCGCACCGGTGTGGTGCTAGCAGAGCCCGGCATTCGCCGGCGTATGGTGCATGGACGGCCCCGCGTGGAATGACTTCGTGCTCACGCGGGTGCCGACTGTGGGATTTGGATATGCGTGACTGGCCTTGCAGTTCTGAACCTGCGCTATTCTTATCTTGTACACAAAACTGCACGCAAGGTGAGTGATGCCCGTTACCTCGGATCAGATCAACATTCCCGCCGTCAAGGACGAGTTGAGCGCAATAGCGGAGCGCTACGAGGCGGCGTTGGTGGGTAATGATCGCCTTGCGCTGGATCGATTCTTCTTGCCGGGGGATGACACCCTGCGCTTCGGTTTGGCCGATGAGCAGTATGGCTACGATGCTGTCGTCGCCTTCCGCGCCAGCTTGCCCCTGCAGAGCCCGCCAAGGCGAATCCTGCGATGCGAGGTCAGCACCTACGGTAACGATTGGGGCACGGTGAATCTTGAGTTTCGCTACACCGATCGACAGGGGGGCGGCCGGCAGAGCCAGACTTGGGTGAGATCAGACCTTCCGGGGCATGGCGGCTGGCGTATCGTGGCGGCGCATGTGAGCCCGAAGAGCGAGGCGCAAGCATGACCACACGCCTCGCCGTTCAGCCCAAGGCGACTTCGAAACGGGCGGGTCGTAGTGCAGCCAGTTCGCGCGCTGCGGAGCAGCCTGCAACGCGAGCCCAAGCGGTTTATGCCGCCATCAAGGACGATATCGCCGAGTTCCGCCTGCTTCCGGGAGATCGGTTTACCGAGACGGAACTAGCCGAGCGACTGGGCGTGTCGCGGACGCCTGTGCGGGAGGCCTTGTACCAGTTGCAGCGTGAGGGCTTCCTCAGTGTGCAGTTCCGCAACGGTTGGAGCGTTAACCCCTATGACTTCGACCGCTTTGAAAACCTTTACGACCTGCGCCAACTGATCGAATTGGAGTCCGTGCGCCGGCTGTGCGATCGCAAGGAATCCCTCGCGGCGCTGACTCGTTTGGAATCCTATTGGCTACTCGATGAGTCGGAGCGCGATAACGATGGGCGCAGCGTGGCGCAGCAGGACGAAGCCTTTCACATGGCGCTTGTCGAGGCTGCGGGCAACCCCGAAATGGCGCGGGTTCATGCCGATGTGACCGAGCGCATCAGGATCGTGAGGCGGCTCGATTTCACGCAGCGCGAGCGTATCGATACCACCTACGCGGAGCACGCCGCAATCCTTCGTGCCATCAGGCGGCGCAGTAGCGAGCGGGCAACTTCATTGCTTGCGGCGCATATTGACGCCAGTCGCGCCGAGGTACGCAAGATTACGTTGCACAAGCTCTACGAAGCGCGACGGGCAGGGCACAGGTAAAGACCCATAATGCCCCCTGTGCTGCGGCACTGACAGTGCACTGGCAGGGCGGCCGCCCCGTCTTCTGTTTCCGCTGAGTCCTTTGAGTCAGTCGCGTCTCGCGCGATGGGTGGTGATATTTCCGTCATCGCCGATGAGCGTCCTTTAGCACTAATAAGTGCAAACGGTGGGGTGCTTTCACATCCACCATGAAGCACGTCAACGGTGCGTGGCGCACCACCGCGGCTCGTGATTCGGACCAGGCTGCCGCGCATCACGTTCGCCGAAAGAGCCCTGCGGAGCACCCCAGCCTCTGCGTTTGCGCTGCCGGCGCGTGGATACGGCCGTACCCGGTCATGGTGGTCACATCAACGACAACGCTGGCACGCGCTTTGCGTATCTTGCATACAAGGCGGCGTACAAGAAGTTCATCGTAAGTGTTGCGCCCTCCGACCAACGAATTCGATCAGGGAGAAACACCATGCAGGATCGTGCCAGCTTTTCGCGTCGCAATTTCATCAAGGCCGCCGCAGCGGCGCCTGCACTGGGGCTGTTGCCCGCGTCGGTGCGCGACGCGCTGGCGGCGGGCGGCATCACGGTCGGATTCATCTATGTCGGTGCGCGTGACGACTTCGGTTACAACCAGGCACACGCCCAGGCCGCTGCGGCATTGAAGAAGCTGCCCGGCGTGAAGGTCATCGAAGAAGAGAAAGTGCCGGAAACCGTTGCGGTGCAGAAGTCGATGGAAGCGATGATTGTGCAGGACAAGGCCGCCGTGGTGTTCGCGACCTCGTTCGGCTACTTCGATCCGCACGTCCTGAAAGTGGCGCAGAAGTACCCCAACGCGCACATCGCGCACTGTGGCGGCCTGTGGTCGGAGGGCAAGCACCCGAAGAACGTTGCGAGCTACTTTGGATACATCGATGAATGTGAATACCTGAGCGGTATCGTCGCCGGACTCACCAGCAAGACGGGCAAGTTCGGCTTTGTGGCGGCCAAGCCGATTCCGCAGGTGCTGCGCAACATTAACGCCTTCACCTTGGGCGCTCGCTCGGTGAACCCGAACGCAACGACCCGCGTGATCTTCACCGGTGACTGGGCAATGCCGGTGAAAGAGGCGGAAGCGGCCAACAGCCTGCTGGACCAAGGCTGCGACGTGCTGACCTGCCATGTGGATGGCCCCAAGGTCGTGGTCGAAACCGCCGAGCGGCGTGGCGCCTTCAGTTGCGGCTATCACGCGAGTCAAGCCAAGCTCGCGCCGAAGGGCTATCTGACCGGCGCCGAGTGGGATTGGGTGACCCCCAACACCACTTTCGTCAAGGCGCTTCAGGAAGGCAAGCCGTTCCCGAATTTTGTGCGCGGCGGGCTCAAGGAAGGCTTCGTGAAGATGTCGCCCTACGGCGCGGTGGTGAGCGAGAAGGCACGCAAGGCCGCCGATGACGTGAAGGCAAAGATGCTCAAAGGCGAGTTCGTGATCTTCAAGGGGCCGCTGAAAGACAACACCGGCAAGGAAGTGATTCCTGCGGGCAAGAGCTTCGCGCAACAGGCGATCGAACTTGAAGGCATGAACTACCTCGTCGAAGGCGTGATCGGTTCGGTCTGAGGCACGCACGATGAGCGCCGCGCCTGCCCGCCCACGTCCGTTGATCGATGCGCTGCTACCGCTTGCAGCGATCGTGATCGCGTTGATGTTGTTCTCTTTGTTTGTGGCGTTGGAAGGGCAGGCGCCGCAGGAGGTGCTTGAAACCATCTTCGCAGGTGCCTTCGGCGACGCTTTCGGCTGGCAGAACACACTGCTGCGTGCAGCCCCGTTGATTCTGACAGGCCTCGCGGTCGCGCTGCCGGCGCGTGCGGGCTTGGTGATCATCGGCGGCGAAGGCGCGTTGGCATTTGGTGCGCTGGGCGCAGCTGCTGCGGCGGTACCGCTGGCCGGAGCGCCTAACCTAGTGCTTTGGCTGGCCATGGCGCTGTCTGGAATGCTGGCTGGTGGGGTGCTGATCGGCTTTTCGGGTGCGTTGCGCCAGTGGCGAGGCGTCAATGAGACGATCTCCAGTCTGCTGCTGTCCTACATCGCCGTGGCGTTGATGAATCACTTCGTTGAAGGGCCGCTGCGCGATCCAGCCAGTCTTAACAAACCCTCGACGCTACCGCTCGCGCCTGAAGCAATGCTGGGCAACCTGCCGGGGCTCGATGTGCATGTCGGCCTGGCGGTCGGTCTGGTTTGCGCCGTGCTGGCGTGGGTCTTCCTGCGCTTCACGATCTGGGGCTTCACGGTGCGCGTGGTGGGCGGTAATCCGCGTGCCGCCGCGATGGCGGGGCTGGCGGTGACCCCTTGGGTGATCGGCCTCTGCGCTGTTGGCGGCGCGATGGCCGGGCTTGCCGGCATGCTGGAAGTGGCCGCGGTGCACGGCAGTTGCAACGCATCGCTGCTGGTGGGCTATGGCCACGCCGGCATCCTGATCGCCTTCATCGCGCGGCAGAACCCGCTGGCGGTGATCCCCGCCGCGATCCTGATCGGCGGCATCGGTGCCGCCGGCAGCCTGCTGCAACGGCGGCTAGACATGCCCGACGCCACCGTGCTGGTGCTGCAGGGCATCTTGTTCGTCGTGCTGATCGCAATGGAAACCCTGCGCGGCCGCGCCTGGCGGATACCGCAGTTATCCGCGCCACGCCTTGCCAAGGCCACGCCGGCGCCCGAGGAGGCCGCATGACGATCGACGCCATCACCGCGGTGCTGCTGGCGATGCTCGGCGGCGCAATCCGCGTCAGCACGCCTTTCCTGTTCGTGAGCCTGGGCGAGACGATTACCGAGAAGGCCGGGCGCATCAACCTCGGTCTCGAAGGCACGCTGGTAATGGGCGCGATGAGCGCTTACGCCGCCTCGCTGTACAGCGGTAGCCCGTGGCTCGGGGTGCTCGCTGCCGCTTGCGCGGGTGCGGTGTTCGGCTTGCTGCATGGCCTTCTCGCGAGCCTGCGGCGGGTGAACGACATTGCGCTCGGCATCGCCTTGATGCTGCTCGGTACCGGCTTGGCTTTCTACTGGGGCAAGGCCTACATCCAGCCTCAGGCGCCCACGCTCAGGGCTTTTCATCTGGGTGCGTGGAGCGATTCGCCTGCGCTGCGGTCGGCGCTCGACATCAACCCGCTCTTCATCGCCGGCCTGCTGCTTGCATTCGTGCTGCACTGGGCCTTCGCCAACACCCGCGTCGGCCTCACGCTGCGCCTGGTCGGCGACAGCGAAGCCGCGGCGCGCGCGGCCGGCGCCGCGGTGATTCCGACCCGCGTGGCGGCCACGGTGATCGGCGGCGCGCTGGCGGGCGTCGGCGGCGCCTTCCTGTCGCTGTTCTATCCGGGCAGCTGGAACGAGGGGCTCTCGAACGGGCAGGGCATCATGGCCGTCGCGCTGGTGATCTTCGCGCGCTGGCAGCCGCGCCGATGCGTGCTTGCCGCGCTGATGTTCGGTGCCGCAGGCGCGATCGGGCCTGCCTTGCAGTCCGTTGGCATCTCGTCCGGCTACTACCTCTTCAATGCTGCGCCCTACGCGCTGACCCTGCTGCTGATGGCGCTGACCTGCTCGCGCGACACCAGCCTCAAGGGGGCACCGGGCGAACTCTCCCTCAATCGCTGACGACCGAGGCACACGCATGAGCCTGACCCTGGATTCCAAGCCCTATCCCTGGCCCTTCGATGGCGCGCTGACGCCAGCGAACACTGCGCTCGTCATCATCGACATGCAGACTGACTTCTGCGGCAAGGGCGGCTATGTCGACACGATGGGCTACGACATCTCCCTGACACGCGCGCCGATCGAACCGATCGGCAAGCTGCTGGCCAAGTTCCGCGCGGCCGGCGCGCATGTGATCCACACCCGGGAAGGTCATCGGCCCGATCTGTCTGACCTGCCCGCGAACAAGCGCTGGCGCTCGCGGCGGATTGGCGCCGGTATCGGTGATGCAGGGCCCTGCGGCCGCATCCTGGTGCGTGGCGAGCCGGGCTGGGACATCATTCCTGAGCTGTATCCGTTGCCCGGTGAAGTGATCATCGACAAGCCTGGCAAAGGCTCCTTCTGCGCCACTGATCTGGAACTCGTGCTGCACACGCGCGGCATCCGCAACATCGTGCTGACTGGCATCACTACCGACGTGTGCGTGCACACCACAATGCGCGAAGCGAACGATCGTGGCTTCGAGTGCCTGCTGGTCACCGATGGCTGCGGCGCCACCGACTACAACAACCACCTTGCCGCGATCAACATGGTGCTGATGCAGGGTGGTGTGTTCGGCGCGGTGGCGGATTCGTCCACAGTGCTCGCCGCGCTGGCTGCGTGGCCAGACGCCTGAGGCGCGCGCCATGTTCGAATCGGCGATCGTCGTTCCGGGTGTTGAAGCGCCTCATGGCGACGCTGCAGAAGTCGAGGTGCTGAACCTTACCAAGCGCTTCGGTGACTTCGTTGCGCTCGATGATGTGTCGATCCATGTCGCCGCAGGTAGCTTCCACGCGCTGCTAGGTGAGAACGGTGCAGGCAAGAGCACCCTGGTCAAATGCTTGATCGGCTACCAGCCGGCCGACACCGGCAGCGTCAGCGTCGACCGGCGCGAGCGCAGCATCGCCAGCCCGCGCGAAGCGGCGGCTCTGGGCATCGGTATGGTGTTTCAGCATTTCACGCTGGCGCCGAATCTGTCGGTGGCTGAGAATCTGCTGCTCGCTCAGCCAAGCCTGCCGGCGCTGCTGGACTGGAAGCGCGAACGCTCCGCACTCGAATCCATACTTGCCGAGATGCCCTTCCGCGTGCCGCTCGATGCACTGGCCGGCGAGCTGGCGGCGGGCGAGAAGCAGAAGGTCGAGATCATCAAACAGCTTTACCTGAAGCGCCGTTTCATCATCCTCGATGAACCGACTTCCGTGCTGACACCGGGGGAGGCCGACGAGTTGCTGGGCTACCTGCAAACCCGAACCCGGGCCGGCAAGCTGACGGTGCTGATGATCACGCACAAGTTCCGCGAGGTGATGCGCTTTGCCGACGCGGTGACCGTACTGCGGCGTGGCAAGCATGTGGCGGGCGCGAAGGTGTCGGAGACCGATCCGCAGCGCCTGGCGGTGGCGATGATGGGCGCCGACGAGGCCCCACCCGAGGTGGCGCCGAATGCCGAAGCCAGCCACGCAACCGGCGCTGAAGTGTTGCAGGTGAGCGGCCTCACCGTGATCGGCGATCGTGGCGTGCCGGCGGTCGACAAGGCCACCTTCAGCGTGCGCGCGGGCGAAATCGTCGGCGTGGCCGGTGTGTCGGGCAATGGCCAGCGCGAACTGGTCGAAGCGCTGCTGGGCCAGCGCCGCATTCTGAGCGGCGCTGTCAGCATCGATGGCAAGCCGTATCGCCAGCGGCGCAGCGAGATGCAGGCGCTCGGCGTGCGCAGCCTGCCCGAAGAGCCTCTGCGCAACGCCTGCGTGGGCGAGATGAGCGTGGCGGACAACATGGCGCTGCGCAGCTTCGACAAGGCGCCGCTCGCACGCGGTCCGTGGTTGCGGCCGAAGGCGCTTGCCGAGCAGGCGCGCAGCATGATCGAGCACTTCGGTGTGCGCACACCGGGGCCGAGTGTGCCGATCGCATCGCTCTCTGGCGGCAATGTGCAGCGCGCTGTGCTAGCGCGCGAACTGAGCGAAGGCACGCAAGGCCCGGTACGGGTGCTGATCGTGGCCAACCCGGTATTCGGGCTCGATTTCCGCGCGGTCGCCGCGATCCATGCCCGTTTGCGCGCGGCGCGTGACGCTGGCTGCGCGGTGCTGTTGGTGAGTGAGGATCTCGACGAACTGATGGAGCTTTCAGACCGCCTGCTGGTGATGCACGCTGGTCAGATCGCTTACGTGTGCCCGCGCGCAGGTGCCGACGTGGCCACGCTCGGGCGCTACATGGCGGGCGAATCGCACGCTTAGGAGGGCGTATGGAACTGGGTATCGACGCACAACCGGGGCCGTTCAGCTTCGAGACGACGCGCGCTGCGCTCGTGATGATCGACATGCAGCGCGACTTCCTGCTGCCTAGCGGTTTCGGCGAAGCGCTGGGTAACGATGTATCGCAACTATCCGGGTGCATTGCGCCTGCACGGCGGCTGCTCGACTGGGCACGCAGCGTTCGTATGAGCATCGTGCATACAAAAGAAGCGCATGCGCCCGATCTGTCGGACTGTCCTCCCGCCAAGCTTCAGCGCGGCGCGCCGGGCAAGCGCATCGGAGATCCGGGGCCGATGGGTCGCATCCTGATCGACGGCGAACCCGGCAGCGACTTCCTCCCCGAACTGGCTCCGCTGGCCGGCGAACGTGTGCTGCGCAAACCCGGCAAGGGCGCCTTCTACGCCACCGACCTCGATGACTGGCTGCAGAAGCGCAGCATCACCAGCCTGATCCTTGCGGGTGTCACCACCGAGGTCTGCGTACAGACGACGATGCGTGAAGCCAACGACCGCGGCTACAACTGCCTGCTGATCGAAGAGGCCACCGCCAGCTACTTCCCGCACTTCAAGCGGGCAACGCTTGAAATGGTGCGTGCGCAAGGTGGCATCGTCGGCTGGACGGCTCGCCTCGGTCAGCTGATCGGCGAGGGCGACGCATCCAGCCTGAAAGCAAACACATGACGCCAGCCGGATTGTCTACCGAAGCCCTGAGCCTCGACATTGCGAGCCTGCGTGCTGCCTACCTTCACGGAGGTCTGACACCCCTCGATGTGGTGGAGACGATTCTTCGCCGCACCACCGACGACCCCAACCGTGTCTGGATTACGCGCCTCGCGGACGATGCGATCCGCGCCTACGCCCACGCGCTGGCCGGGCGAGACCCGGCCAGCCTGCCGCTCTACGGCATCCCGTTCGCGATCAAGGACAACATCGACCTTGCCGGCGTGCCGACCACCGCCGCCTGTAGCGAGTTTGCCTATCAGCCGGATGAGAGCGCTTTCGTCGTGCAGCGCCTGGTCGAGGCCGGCGCGATCCCGATCGGCAAGACCAATCTCGATCAATTTGCCACGGGGCTCAACGGCACCCGTTCACCCTGGGGCGCATGCCGCAACGCGTTCAACCCGGACTACATCTCCGGCGGATCGAGTTCGGGTTCGGCGGTGGCAGTGGCCAAGGGCTATGTCAGCTTCGCGTTGGGCACCGATACGGCGGGTTCGGGCCGCGTGCCGGCCGCCTTCAACAATCTGGTCGGCCACAAACCGACGCTCGGATGGCTATCAACCCGCGGCGTCGTGCCCGCCTGCCGGTCGCTCGATACGGTGTCGATCTTCGCGCTCACCGCCGAGGACGCCGAAGCTGTGACGGGCGTGGCGGCCGCTTTCGACGAGGAGGACTGCTTCGCCCGCAAACCGGAAGGACACGGTTTCGACTTCGGTAGTGCGAAAGCCTTCCGTGTCGGCGTGCCGAAGGCTTCGCAGCTCGCCTTCTTTGGCAATGCCGAGGCCGAGCGCCTGTTCGGCGAGGCACTTGCGCGCCTCGAATCACTCGGCGGAGAACGGGTCGAGATCGACCTGCAGCCCTTTCTCGATACCGCGAAGATGCTCTACGAAGGCCCCTGGGTGGCGGAGCGTTATGCGGCGATCCGCGAGTTCTTCGACGCCCACCCCGAAGCGCCGCTGCGGGTGATCCGCGAAATCATCGGCGGCGCGCGCGAGTGGTCGGCCGCGGATGCCTACGCCTACGGTTATCGGCTGAAGGCCGCCAAGCGGAAATGCGACGCGGTGTGGCAGACCGTGGATACGATCGTCACGCCGTCCGCCGGCACGATCTACACGATTGCTCAGATGCTCGCCGACCCGATTCGCCTCAACGCGAATCTGGGTACCTATACCAACTTCATGAATCTGTTGGACTACGCGGCGACCGCGGTGCCTGCGGGCTTTCAGGCCGACGGGTTGCCCTTCGGCGTCACACTGTTTGCTCCGGCGCATCAGGACGGCCCGCTGCTGCGCCTGGCCGCGCGAATGCAGCGCGCGCTGGGTGCACCGCTTGGTGCGACCGGCAGATCGGTGCCGGAGGCGAGTACGCATCGAACGTTATCGAGCGGGCAGATTCGTGTCGCAGTGTGTGGTGCGCATCTGAGTGGGCTGCCACTCAACGCCCAGTTGACCAGTCGCTCAGCTCGCCTGGTGGGCGAGGTGATGTCGGCACCTGAATACCGTCTGGTTGCCCTGCCGGGGGGCCCGCCACTGCGGCCGGGGATGATCCGCGTCGGCCCTGGGGGCGGGGCGGTGCAAATGGAGGTCTGGGAGATGCCCGCGCGCGAATTCGGCAGCTTCGTCGCAGGTATCCCGGCTCCGCTAGGCATTGGCGTTGTGAAACTTGCCGACGGATCAAGCGTACAAGGCTTTGTCTGCGAAGCGCTGGCCATGGAAGGGGCTGAGGACATCACCCAATTTGGCGGCTGGCGCGCCTACCTCGCCGCGCGTTGAACGTCGCGGTCGCAAATCTGGTCTCGGTCGTCACGATCGCCATCGCTATCGCAGCAGGGCTGACTTGCGGTCCGAACGATTGATCGGTGGCGAGCAAAAGGAAAAGGCCCGCTGGATTGCGGGCCTTTCTTTAGCCGATTTCCGATCTGAATCAGAAATGCACTTCGGCCTTGATCATCGGCGTCTTGCCGGTTGAGCCGACGACCTGTTCATGGTCGTTGCCGAACTTGTTCTGCCAGTACTCATACCCGACCCCCGCCAGGAACGTTCCCTTCTTGCCTGCGAGTGCGCTAACGTCGGCCATCAGGAAGATGTCGGTCAGGGTTTCGGGCTTCGTGTCGGCGCCGAATCCGTCTTTGCCCTTCTCGCCGGTGTAGGTGAAGAAACCGTTCAGACTGAGCGGCAGCGGGCCGGCGTTGAAGGGGATGCCCCATGCGGCTGCCACGCGGTAGGTGCTTTCGAAGTTCACATCCTTGCCGACGATGCCGTTGTGGTTGGTCTCCTTGTAATACATCAGGCTGACATCGACCCAGCCATCAAGCACGCCGAACTTCAGGGTCGGGCCAAAGGTGAACTTGCGGACGCGTGCCGCAAAATCGGTGTTCTTCGCGCTGGCGTCAAAGCCGGTCGTGATTGCGATATCGCGTACCGGGCCAAACGACAGATCGGCGCCCGTGACTTTGCCAAGGTGCAGTTGGTTCTGGTAGACGGCATAGACTTCCTGCGCGCCACCCTTACCGCCAGCGGCCGGATCGTTCTCGTCAGACAGCAGGAAGTCGACGTTGAAGAAATTGCTTCCGTATTTGTATCCGCTGACATGGGTCAGCGCGAAGATATTCTTCTTGATGTCCTTGTCGATCGCGGGTTCCGCGAATTGCGTGCCATAGCGCCAGCTGGCGGAGGTGTCGCTCCAGTCCGCGGCGGAAGCGGGGGCTGCGGCAATTGCGCTGAGAACGGCGGCGATGCCGAGCGAAAGTTTGGCTTTCATTTGAATCTCCCTGTCTGTTCGGGCTGGCTTTGAATGAAGTCGGACAACGCGCTTGCGGTCACGCTAACCGCGCCGGTAGCGCTTTGATTCGATTCGATGCTAGCAGTGCAAGGGAGTGGGGGTGCTTATACCCGGAATAATGATTCCGTAATACACGAACCTTAACGCCCGATTAAATGGGCTGCGCTTCTGGCGGTGTGGTTATTTCAACAAAAATGGTTTTGGTTATTTGAACAGACATTGGCTTTTCTGGCGGGGTATGTGTTTAAGACATGCTGCGGTTTTGTGTTTTGTGATCACCGGTTGAGTGATGCGCCGAATTGATGCAACAAATAGCGTCGCGCACCAGCTTGAAATGCATATCGGGTTTTATTGCACCAGAATGGCGTCGTTGAATTGAATGACATGCCACGATAGGGGGCTTGAGCAGGAATAGGGCGTGGCATACGGATTGCTGAGTCCGGGCAACAGGCAACGTTGCCCAATCAGGAGATTCAGATGCCGTTCCGCGCCCCTCGCCGTAAAGCCATTCAGCTCGCCGCGGCCGCCTTGCTGTTGCTCAACGGCGGCAGCGTTCTCGCCGAAGAGGCGCTCAAGCTGAAGTTCACGCTCGACTGGCGCTTTGAAGGTCCCGCCGCCCCTTTCCTGCTCGCGAAATCGAAGGGCTATTTCGCGGCAGAAGGGCTGGACGTCACGATTGACGCTGGGAATGGCTCGGCAGGTGCGGTGACGCGTGTGGCCACCGGCGCCTACGAGATGGGGTTCGCCGACTTCAACGCGTTGGTTGAATACGACGCGAAACAGCCGGGCTCGAAGATCCAGGCGGTGTACATGGTGTACAACACCACGCCCGCCGCCGTGTTCTCGCTGAAGAAGTCGGCAATCAACAAGCCTGCCGACCTAGTGGGCAAGACGCTCGCCGCGCCGGTTTTCGATGCCGGCCGCAAGGCATGGCCCGCGTTCGCGAAGAGCAACAAGCTCGACCCGAATGCGGTGAAGTGGCAGTCGGTGGAACCAGCGCTGCGCGAGACCTTGCTGGCACGCGGTGATGTGGATGCGATCACCGGCTTCTACTTCACCAGCCTGCTCAACCTTGAAGCGCGCGGCGTGAAAACGCAGGACATCGCGGTCATGCCCTTCGCCGACAACGGTGTCGAGCTCTACGGCAACGCGATCATCGTTTCGCCGAAGTTCGCGGCAGAACAACCCAAGGCGGTGGCTGGCTTCCTGCGCGCCTTCAACAAGGCGCTGAAGGAAACCATCGCCGTGCCCGAAGCGGCCGCGATGACTGTGAAGGAACGCGATGCCTTGGTCGATGCCGCGCTCGAGACCCGCCGTTTGAAGCTCGCGCTCGCCGCCAACGTTGTCACGCCCGAGGTCAAGGCCAACGGACTTGGCGGCGTGACGCCCGAACGCCTGCAGCATTCGATCGCCGAAACAGCCGAGGCCTACGCGCTACCCAAGGTGCCGAACGGTGCCGAACTCTTCAATCCCGCCTTCCTGCCGGCCAAGGCCGAGCGGATGATCAAGTGAGGCGCGGATGAGCTTCGTACGCTTCGAGAACGTCAGCCTCGCCTACACCGAGGATGGCCCCCGCGCGATCGAGGATGTAAGCCTCGATGTGCGTGAAGGCGAGTTCGTTGCCGTCGTCGGCCCCTCGGGCTGCGGCAAGTCGACGCTGATGAAGCTCGTCTCCGGTTTGCGCTTGCCCAACGACGGCTATGTCTATGTGAATGGCCGTCAGGTTGGTGGTCCGCTCAACCTGGTGGGCATGGCCTTCCAGGCAGCGAACCTGCTGCCCTGGCGCACCACATTGCAGAACGTGATGCTGCCGATGGAAATCGTCGAGCCTTACCGCAGCGAGCTGCGCAGCCGCCGCGCTAAATTCGAGCCGCGTGCGCGTGCGCAGCTGGCCGCCGTGGGTCTCGCGGGCTGCGAAGACAAATTCCCGTGGGAGCTCTCCGGTGGCATGCAGCAGCGTGCGTCGATCTGCCGCGCGCTGATCCACAAGCCGCGCCTGCTGATGCTCGACGAACCCTTCGGCGCGCTGGATGCCTTCACCCGCGAAGAGCTGTGGTGCATGTTGCGCGATCTCTGGCAGGCGCAGCCCTTCACCGTGATTCTGGTGACTCACGACCTGCGCGAAGCGGTATTCCTGGCCGACACGGTTTATGTGATGAGCGCGCGCCCCGGTCGCATCCTCGAGCGTCGTGAGATCGATCTGCCGCGCCCGCGCGATCTCGATCTGACCTACACCGACCAATTTGCCCGCCATGTGCACGCCCTGCGCGAGCACATCGGCCATGTGCGCAAGCACTGATTCGAAAGTAGCGAGGCAGCGCAATGGCCCTTCGCCAGAAAACCCTGATGCGGCTCGCCCCTTGGGCGGTCACCCTGTTCATCCTGATCCTGTGGGAAGGCATCTGCGTAAGTTTTTCGGTGCCCGAATTCCTTATGCCGGCGCCCAGTGCGGTCTTCAAGGTGGGCTTCGCAACCGCGGGGCCGATCTTCGAGCACGCCACGCAAACCTTCTTCACCACCATGGTCGGCTTCGCACTGGCGGTGGTGGTGGGGCTGGTGATCGGCGCGGTCGTGGGTTCCTCGCCGTTGGTCTACAAGGCGCTTTACCCGATGCTGGTAGGCTTCAACAGCATTCCCAAAGTGGCCTTCGTGCCGGTGCTGGTGGTGTGGTTCGGCATCGGCACGGTGCCGGCGATCCTTACCGCCTTCCTGATTTCATTCTTCCCGGTGGTGGTGAACGTGGCGACCGGGCTGGCGACGCTGGAGCCGGAACTGGAAGACGTGCTGCGCTCGCTCGGCGCATCGCGGCTGGACATCCTGCGCAAGGTCGGTCTGCCGCGCGCAATGCCGTACTTCTTCGCTTCGCTGAAGGTGGCTATCACGCTTGCCTTCGTCGGCTCGGTGATCTCCGAAACCGTCGCCTCGAACCTCGGCATCGGCTACCTGATGATGTCGGCCAGTT
>CAMFLH010000080.1 GCA_945957295.1 uncultured Uliginosibacterium sp. | reverse complement strand
GCCCGTCGGAAAGCGCTGCCTTCGTGCAGCGCTTTTTCCTTTTCCGCCGACCGGGCGCCGAGAATCCCTCAGGTGTGGTGCGGATGGATAACCCACGAGGATCCCAAGTGAAATCTTTGAATCAACTGATGAAGCGCGTTGTGCGCTTAAGTGTAATCGGCGTTGCATTGGCTGGCGCGATGCCGGCGATGGCCTGGGAGAAGGGCAAGTTGCTGATTTGGGTCGGCGATGACCGCGCAGCCAAGGGGATGCGCAAGATCGCAACCGCCTATACCCAGAAAACCGGTATCAAGGTGGTGGTTGAGGTTCCCGAGAACCCGACTGGGGCGTTCGAGTCCGCGATGGCGGCGGACAACGGACCTGATGTGTTCATGTGGCCTCATGACCGGATTGGTGAGTGGTCCGGGCGTGGTTGGCTCTCCTCGCTGGCCGTGACGCAGACCCTGAAGGGGAACGTCGTTCAGGTTGCATGGGACGGGGTGACGTCGAAGGGAAAGATCTGGGCGTACCCGGTGGCGGTTGAGGCGCTCAGTCTGGTGTACAACAAGGCGCTCGTCGCAACGCCGCCGAAGGCGTTCGAGGATATTCCGGCCTTGAACGCTGGCCTGAAGGCCAAGGGCGTCGCGGCGATCGGCTGGGAGGTTAACAATCCCTATTTCTCTTGGCCGTTGCTGGCGTCGAATGGCGGATATGTGTTCCGTCGTGATCTGCTGGGCAACTATGAACCGAAGAACACCGGGGTGAACCATCCCGGTGCGGTGCAAGGCGCCGACGTGCTGCAGAAACTGGTGAAGACCGGCGTATTGAACGCCACGCAGCAGACAGGTGACATTGAAGCGGCGATGAAGGGCGGCAAGCTGGCAATGATGCTGACCGGCCCTTGGGCCTGGGAAGGGCTTACGAAGGCCGGTGTGAAGTTCGGTATTGCGCCGATTCCGTCTTTGAACGGTCAGCCGGCCAGCCCATTTGTGGGTGTGCTTGGCGCGATGATCACGGCGAAGTCGCCGAACCGCGAAGCCGCGGTGCAACTGCTCGAGCAATATTTGCTGCCGGCGGACGGCCTGCTTGCGTTCAACAAGGAACGTCCGCTTGGTATTCCGGCCTCGAAGGAGATCTTCTGGGACTTCTATGCGGATCCGCAGATTCGTCAGGCCATGGAGAGCGTGTTCTCTGGCAAGCCGATGCCGAATAACCCCGAGATGCAGTACTTCTGGAAGAACTTGGGCGGCGCGTTGCAGGACATCACGATCAACGGGCGCAAGCCGAAGGACGCGCTGGACGCCGCGGCGAAGAACATCGCGAACGGTGTTTGATCCAACCGTTTCATGAGCGCCAACGCCCACCGAAAGGTGGGCGTTGCTGTTTCTGGCACCTGACATGAGCGGGCTTGCTGCCGACGTGGTTGACCCGTTCGGTGGTGTCTTCGCGTTTGCCACGGCATCATCCACCATTTACATGTTCCGGAGAGATCCATGACACTTGGAACCCCGCTGACGGCATCGGCCACCCGCGTGATGCTGCTTGGCGCCGGCGAGCTCGGCAAGGAAGTGATCATTGCCCTGCAGCGACTGGGCTGCGAAGTCATTGCGGTGGATCGATACCCCAATGCGCCGGGGCATCAGGTCGCGCATCGCGCACACACGATCGATATGACCGACCCCGCTGCCGTACGGGCGTTGGTCGAACAGGAGCGACCCGCGCTAATCGTTCCGGAAATTGAGGCGATCGCCACCGACGAGCTGGCGCGCATCGAGGCCGATGGCCTGGCGGAAGTGATCCCGACAGCGCGGGCCGCGCAGCTGACGATGCATCGCGAAGGCATTCGTCGCCTTGCCGGCGAAACCCTGGGCTTGCCGACTTCGCCTTACGCGTTCGCGGACTCGCTCGACGAGCTGCGCGCCGCGATTGACGGCGGCATCGGCTACCCCTGCGTGATCAAGCCGGTGATGTCGTCTTCAGGCAAGGGGCAGTCGACCGTTCGCTCGGCGGACGAGCTGCCTGCTGCGTGGGATTACGCTGCGCGGGGCGGCCGTGTGAATCAGGGGCGCGTGATCGTCGAGGGCTTCATCGACTTCGACTACGAGATCACGCAGCTGACGGTTCGCGCCGTAGGCGCAAACGGCGAAGTTGAGACCTACTTCTGCGATCCGATCGGACATGTGCAGGTGTCGGGTGATTACGTGGAAAGCTGGCAACCGATGGCGATGTCGCCTGCGGCCTTGGCGCGTTCACGCGAAATCGCGGGCAAAGTGACGGCAGCCTTGGGTGGGCGCGGCATTTTTGGTGTCGAGCTGTTCGTAAAGGGCGACCAGGTGTGGTTCTCAGAAGTGAGCCCTCGGCCGCACGACACTGGGCTGGTTACGTTGGCGACACAGCGTTTTTCGGAATTCGAGCTGCATGCGCGTGCAATCCTTGGCCTGCCGGTCGATGTGACGCTGCGGCGCCCAGGGGCCAGTGCGGTAATCTACGGGGGCGTCGATGCCATGGGCATCGTGTTCGATGGCGTCGCGGAGGCTTTGCGGGTGCCGGAGAGCGATCTGCGGCTGTTTGGCAAGCCCGAGTCCTTTGTTAAACGACGCATGGGTGTGGCCCTGTCGACCGCCGACGATACCGACACGGCGCGGGCGCGAGCCAAGCAAGCGGCGGCTTGCGTCAAGCCACGCGTGGCATAAGCACAACGGATCAAATAAGGGCGGCGCAAAGTACGTTGCCCTATTCCTGCAGGCTGCAAACCGGAGGAGACAGCAAGTGATGAAATGTTCGCACCTTGTCGTAAAGGCGCTGGCGGGGTTCGTTTTCGCGGGCGCAATGGCGGCACAGCCCGCGTTCGCGTGGGAAAACGGGAAACTGCTGATCTGGGTGAACAACGACAAGGGCTGGAAGGGGCTCCAGAAAGTCGGCGATGAGTTCACCAAGAAGACCGGTATCAAGGTCAAGGTCGAGACGCCTGATAACCCGACCGAGGCCTTCGCGGCGGCCATGGCCAAGGGCAACGGGCCGGATATCTGGATCTGGCCGCACGACCGGATCGGTGACTGGGTCAAGAACGGCTGGCTGACCCCGGTTGAGCCGAGCCCGGCATTGAAAACCGGCACGGTGCAGATTGCTTGGGATGGTTTTACCGCGCAGGGCAAGCAATGGGGTTATCCGATCGCCGTCGAGGCGATCTCGCTGATCTACAACAAGGCACTGATCGACAAGCCGCCGCGTTCATATGAAGAGTTTGCCGAAGTCGAGGCGAGCCTGAAGGGCAAGGGAATCCGTGCAGTGGGCTGGGAAACGCAAAGCCCATATTTCACGTGGCCGATGCTGGCTGCTAACGGCGGTTACCCATTTCAGCGCGACTTGCTCGGCAACTACATCGGTAAGGACACCGGCATCAACCACGCTGGCGCGGTGAAGGGGGCAGAAGTTCTGGTCAAACTGATCAAGTCCGGCGCGGTGCAGCCGGCGCTGTCTTATGCCGATGCTGAAGAGGCGATGAAGACCGGCAAGCAGGCGATGTGGATCAATGGCCCGTGGGCATGGGAAGGCCTGCACAAGGCGGGGATCAAGTTCGGTATTGCGCCACTGCCGACGGTTGCCGGCCAGCCGGCGCGTCCGTTCGTGGGGGTGCTTGGCGCGATGCTGCCGAAGGGCTCGCCGAACCGCGCCGCGGCGGTCAACCTGATCGAGAACTTCCTGCTGACGCCTGAGGGCATCAAACTGGTGAACGACGATAAGCCGATCGGCGTGCCGGCCAGCAAAGCGGTGTTCTGGGACTTCTTCCAGGACACCCAGATCAGGCAGGCGATGGAAGGTGTGTTCGCCGGTCGGCCTATGCCCAACAATCCGGAAATGCAGTATTTCTGGAAGAACCTGTCGACCGCGCTCAAGGACATTACGACCAATAGCAAGAAGCCTAAGGATGCGCTCGACACCGCCGCGAAGGCGATTGTTGCTGGGCAATAACACCAGCGCCTAACGTTCGACTGAGGTACATGAAACGCACCGCCCGAGGCAATCGGGCGGTGCGTTTTGCTTTGAGGCGTCTGCCGCCAACGGCGGGCGCGGCGGTCACTGTCCTGCGTTGAGCGCTGCAAGCTGGCGCTGGGCGTCGTCGAGATCCTTGCCGTACTCGGTGAGGTAACGGTTGCGTTCCTCACTTTGCCATTCGGCGTCGGAAAAGCTGTTGAGTGCATAGTTGGCGGTGGTGCGGACAACGCCCATGAGCCGCGGCATTAGCGCGCGATCGGGGTGCCCTTGTTCCCGCAGCAGGTACCCGTCGACGTCGCGTACTGCGAGCGGGAAGCTTGGTTTTGCATCGCAGATCAATTTGCCGAACACTGTCAGCGCGACCTCCTTGGTCCCGGCGGCCAGTTCGTCGTTGAAGGTCGCCAAGGCGAACGCCTTGCCACTGGCGTCATCGATGCGCGCATTGATGATGTAGCGACCAGCCTGACGGACTTCAACGGGCACACGAAGTACGAGTGACCCTGCTTCAAGTGAGTCCTTGAACGGGCCGGCCCAGACGGCAGGCGGCTGCGGCGAATAGACGACATCGAAGATGTGCTGCCCGGTTCGTTCCCCTGCGCGGAAGGCGAGCTCGACTCGGATCGTGCCATCAAATGCCGAAAGTCCGGTCATTGCCGGCAGCAGCGTCGCTGATTGGGTTCCATCGTCGGCTTGGGCGTCGCCGGCCTGGCCCTGATCGTTGAAACGCATCGCTACGGACGGCGGTGACGCGTTTGTAGCGTGCGGCAAGCCACTCGCGCGCGCACTGGTTACCTCTAGCGGGAGGCGCTTGCCTTCGTCGTCGCGCGCCGCGATCGTAAAGACAACGTCTTCGCCACTGGCGACGAACACACGGCTCTGGCTGGTGAGTATGTGGATCGATGGATCTGCTTCGTCGCTGCCGTTGTTAAGCGGGCGGTCTTCCGTGACCGGACGGTTGGGGTAGAGCTGATCGGCGTTCTCGGCGGCAGGTCGGGAGTTGAAGGGATACATCGTGGTCTTGCGGTAGCCCTCCAGCGCGGCGCGTGCGCGAGCGGCACGTTCCTGCCACAAGGCCTGCGCGGCCGCCCGCTCTGCGGCAGTCATCGGCGCGTTGGTGTTGGTCGCGCCGGGGGCCGAGAACATCGGCCGCCCCGGCGTTGCCACGCTGGCGTCAGGGCCGGCGTGCTCAGCGAGGCGAGCCGATGCAACCGGCCACAGCAGCCAGCCGAGGCCGGCTGCCGCGACGGCGAGCACCGCGAGGCGGGCGCCGATCCGCAACAACCGACGCCCTCGATGTGGCCGCTGCTCAGCGGGCATTGTTCACCACGTCGGTGCGCACGACCGACACGATGCCGCCCCAGGCGCCATTGGTGTAATGGTTGTAGGACTCGCCGTCGTCGCGGAACTTGACCGTGTGGTAGCTCCACTTGGCCGATCCGCCTTCGTTGTTCGCGGTGCCCAGGTTGAGGTCGTTGCAGAACCAGTCGGATGGATTGCAGAAGCTCGCACCGGATGACCCCGACACGCCGCCGGTGGAGTGGTAGGCGACCACCTCGTCGTCCTGACCGGGCAGCACGCTGGAATACAGCGTGCCCTTGGCGCCGGCAAACATGTTGAACCACACGCCGCGCGTGGTGTTGTGGTTGTAAAGCGCTCGCGCCGTGGTGGTTTTGAGATCCTGCGTCAGAACATCCGACACCGCCCAGGAACCGATATCAGCCAGCTCCGACCCGCCGCCGGCGCCGGAGGCGACGTTGATCCACTTGATGTTCCAGCCGGTCTGGGTAGTGCCGTCACTGTTGCTGCAAGTGCCCGACGCGTCGGGTTGCGGATTCTTCTTGTAGCGAGTGGAGCCGCCGTAATTGGCCATCGTGTAGCCGATCATCAGGTCACCCGCGCTATGTACCGCGACGTAGCACCAGTTGTTGCCGGTGCAGAAGCAATCCAGTGCGTTGCGGATCAGGTAGTTCTGGTCGGCAATGTGGCTCTTGCCGTCCCAGTTCACGGCTTTCTTGTTCACGCCGGCAGCAGTGCTTGCCGGCCCCCAATACGTAAAGCTGTCGTAGTTGCCGATCTGTCCGCCGCCGTTGCGGCCGTTGATCCAGAGCGTGAAGTTGGCAGCCATCGCCGGTACGGCAAGAAGGGTGAGGACGACTGCGAGGGCGAGGCGATACGGTTTCGTCATGGTGCGTGCTCCGTTTGGGTGAGTGACACGATGCGATGCACGCCGGCGCCGCGGGTGGCGCGTGCCGGAGCTGGGTTTGCCGGATTCACAGTCTTCTGGGGCAAGCGGGCGATCCCCGGGAATCCTGGCTGGGAGGGGAAACGCGCGGCACTATATCCGCCTCGCATGGCCCTGTGGTGACAGGCTTTAAGGGCGTGTTGCGCTGCTGCCAGCGCACAAAATATCCATACTGTGCGGTATGGAAAGTCGCGTTGTATCTGGGCGTAGGCGGATCGTTTCAGTACCGTCGGCCTCGGCAGCGGGTGGGCGTCGATATCGCGCCGCAACACGCCCCGCGAGCCGCGTGGCGAGAGGCTCTACAATGACGCGGTGCGCCCATCCCGTCTGCCCAAACCGCTCTTCCCGCTGATTGCGATCATGCTGTTCGGTCACATCGCCGTATCGGGCGGGCGAGTGGCCTCGTCGGTATTCGTGTTGCAGTCGGGCGCGGGCGAGTCGGCCGTGGGGTTGTTGATTGGGCTCTACAGCATCGTGTCCGTGCTACTGGGCTTGCAGTTCGGTCGCTGGAGCGATCGTTTCGGCCCACGCCGTGTGGTGACCGGTGGCGTGTTGTCGATTCTCGTGGGCATTCTGCTGCCGGTTTGCTGGCCTGCGCTGCCGTCCATGTTGGCGGGCGCGGTGTTCTGCGGCACCGGGGTGACAGTGGCCTCGGTCGCGATCCAGCATGCGGTCGGGGCTCTGCCAATCGAAACCACACAGCAGCGGGTCGCGCTGTTCGGCTGGCTCACGCTGGGGCATTCCACTTCGTCGGTGCTCGGCCCGTTCATCGCCGGGGCGATGATCGATGCGGCCGGCTTTCGCGCGGCGTTTGCGGCCTTGTGCCTGGGCACGCTGCTGGCGCTGGTGCTGACACGCAAAGTTGCCGACACGCACGGTGATGAAGTGGCGCCGGCCCCGAGCCGCCATGCCCACGGCTGGCGCGGTTTGCTGGCCGATCCGTCGCTGCGGATGATCTACCTGCTGACCTCGGTCAACGCCGTCGCCTGGGACGCTTTCACCTTCCTCGGACCGGTGCTGGGACATCGCGCCGCGCTCAGCGCGACAGCGATCGGCACGATGATGTCCTGCTTCGCGTTGGGCACCTTCGCGGTACGCGCTGTGATTCCGTGGGTGGCGCACCGTCTGGGCGAATGGCGGATGCTGGCGGTGGCTCTTACCCTGATCGCCTGCGTGTGGACGCTACTGCCTTTTGCGCGTGCAGGCATGCCCCTGTTCGTGCTGGCTTTCCTGCTTGGCGCCGGTGTCGGCTGTGGCCAACCGAATGTGCTGTCCTTGCTGCACCGCTTCGCGCCAGCGGGGCGGGTCGGGGAGGCGATCGGCCTGCGTTCGCTGTTCGGCAATCTGTCCGGCGTTGGCGTGCCGTGGCTGTTCGGCGCAACCGCCGCCATCGCAGGCCTGTGGCCGGTGTGCTGGCTGATTGCAGGTGCAGCGGCGTTCGCGTCGACGCGAGCGCGCCGCGGGGCGCAGTTGGGCTGAGCGTCGCCGGGGCTCAACAGCCTTTGGCGCGCATCCGTTCCTTGAGCTGTTCGAGCATCGAGTCGCCGACTTCGCGTACGAAGGCTGGCTCGTCGCGTGGCTGGCGCGCGATGGCGCGCTCGGTTTCCTCTTGGTATTGGCGCATTGCGGTGCAGCCGGACTGCTCGATCCGGCAACCCTTCTCCCTCGCCTCCGTTAGTGACGCCGAAGACGACAGGTTGCGGCACGCCGCGCTGGTGGGCCCGTATTCGTCGGCAAGGCTATTGCGGCGGCTTCGCGCACGCGCAGACGAAGAGAGCTCGCGTGCGGCAGGGACCGGCGTGGGCGTGATACCGCCCGGCTTTACGACGTCGACCGACTGCGTGTTTTGCCGCGGGGGCGGCACGTCGCTGTAGTGGACCTTGCCTTGCTCGTCCGTCCATTTGTACAGACCTGCATAAGCCGGCAGCGAGAACAGACAGAGGAGCAGGGCGGTGATTCGCATGGGCGTTTGGTGGGTTGGAGGCCCCTGCATCTTAGCCGCGCTGCGCGCCACCTGATTGACCGGATCGGGGCAGACGCGGTGGGTCGTTATAATTGGGCCGATGCAGCCCTCCCTCGACGCCGCGCCAGCGGCCCCTGCGCTCGATACCCTTCGTCACGTTTTCGGCTACCCGGCTTTCCGCGGGCAGCAGCAGGCGATCGTCGAGCATGTTGCAAACGGGGGTGATGCGCTGGTGCTGATGCCTACCGGCGGCGGCAAGTCGCTGTGCTACCAGATCCCCTCACTACTGCGGGAAGGCTGCGGCATTGTCGTATCGCCTCTGATCGCGCTGATGCAGGATCAGGTCAGCGCGCTGAAGCTGCTCGGCGTGCGCGCGGCCTTTCTGAACTCCACGCTGGAACTCGAGCATGTATCGGTGATCGAGCGCGAGTTGCTCGAAGGCGAGCTGGACATGCTCTACGTTGCGCCCGAGCGCTTGATGACGCCGCGCTTCCAGCAGCTGTTGGGGCAGGCGCGAATCGCGCTGTTCGCGATCGACGAGGCGCATTGCGTATCGCAATGGGGGCATGATTTCCGCCCCGAGTACATCCAGCTCTCGGTTCTTCACGAACGCTTCCCGAACATTCCGCGTGTGGCGCTGACCGCCACGGCGGATAACGCCACCCGCGCCGAAATCATCGAGCGCCTGCAGCTGCAGCACGCCGAAGTCTTCCTCTCCAGCTTCGACCGACCGAACATCCGCTACACCGTGGTGGAGAAGGACAACCCGCGCAAGCAACTGCTGCGCTTCATCCGCAGCACACACGAGGGCGATTCCGGCATCGTCTATTGCCTGTCGCGCAAGAAGGTCGAGGAAACCGCGAAGTGGCTGCGCGGGGAGGGGCTCAACGCCTACCCATACCACGCGGGTCTCGATGCCGAGACGCGCGCGACGCACCAGAACAAGTTCATTCGCGGTGACGGCGTGATCATGGTGGCCACCGTGGCGTTCGGCATGGGCATCGACAAACCGGACGTGCGCTTCGTTGCGCACCTCGACCTGCCCAAGTCGCTCGAAGCCTACTATCAGGAGACTGGCCGCGCGGGGCGCGACAGCCTGCCGAGCAACGCGTGGATGGCGTACGGCCTGCAGGATCTGGTACTGCAACGCGAGATGATCGAGCAGTCACAGGCGCCGGACGAAGTGAAGCGGGTCGAGCGACAGAAGCTCGATGCGCTGCTCGGATACTGCGAGGCGCCTGCCTGCCGGCGCGAAGTGCTGCTGCGCTACTTTGGCGAAGCATCCAGCCCCTGCGGAAACTGCGACATGTGCCTGACGCCGCCGCAAACCTGGGATGCATCGGTTGCCGCGCAGCAGGCGCTGTCGACCATCTACCGTAGCGGTCAGCGCTATGGGGCCGGGCATCTGATCGACATTCTGCAAGGGCGCGAGACACCCAAGGTGATCGAGCGCGGCCACCAGCATTTGACGACCTTCGGCATCGGCAAGGCGGTCGGCGATGTGCAGTGGAGCTCGCTGCTGCGTCAGATGGTGGCGCAAGGCTTGATCGGCGTGAATGAGCACGGCGGCCTGTTGCTGCTCGAACCCTGTCGGCCGATCTTGCGCGGCGAGGCGGAGTTCATGGCGCGCAAAGTGCGCGAAGCCACGCCGGGTGGCGCCACCAGCGTGCGCAAGGAAATCGAGTTCGAGAGCGACGAAGCGCGCGCACTGTGGGCGGCCTTGCGCCAGTGTCGGCGCAAGCTTGCCGAAGAGAACAACGTTCCCGCCTACATTGTGTTCGGTGACGCCACCCTCAAGCAGATGCTGGAGCGGCGGCCGACGAGCCTTGCCGAAATGTCGGAACTCTCCGGCGTCGGCGACAAGAAGCTGGAACGATATGGCGAGGAGTTCCTCGAAGTGCTCAAGGGTCACGCCCGCCAATACGGCTGATCGCACAAGGACGAAAGGACTCGCCCATGGAATGGCTGTGGATCGTCGCAATACTGCTGATGTTGATCGGAATTGCCGGCGTCGTGCTGCCGGTGCTGCCTGGCACGCCCTTGCTGTTTGCCGGCATGCTGCTTGGCGCCTGGCTGGATGATTTCAGCAAGGTCGGCGTCGTTGCCGTGGTGGTGCTGGGTGTGCTTGCGCTACTTGCCTGGGCGATTGATTTTCTTGCTGGCGTGCTCGGCACGAAGCTCGTCGGCGCCAGTGGCTATGCGATGGCCGGTGCCGGCATCGGCGGGGTCGTCGGGCTCTTCGGTGGTATCCCCGGACTGATCCTTGGCCCGGTGATCGGTGCCGCGGCTGGCGAGCTCTATGCCCGCAAGGATGCGCAGCAGGCCGCCAAGGCGGGCGTTGCGGCAGGCTTGGGCTTTGTCATCGCGATGGCGGCCAAGCTGGGCATCACCGTGGCGATGGTGGGCGTTTTCCTCTTTGCCTACTTCGTTTAGTTTTTGCATTCAATCGCTTACGTGCGCTGCGAAAACTGCTCGGAGTGAGGCTGTGGCGGGCTTCGGGCACGGGGCTTCAGCCGCTGGATTAGGGAAAACCCCTAAAACGTCAGATCCAGCAATTTCCGACTAATTCGCCACTGGTGGCGCCTCCAGAATCCGTTTGGCATGTGCAAGTGCACCTGTCGAACCCTCACCGACTTCTGGCCCGGATGCCCCCAATACACGTCCGGCCCGGAGTTGTTTCTGGAGCAGGAATGACTTCTTCGAATCTTGGTCGCCGTTGCGCGATCTGGCTGGCGCTCGCGGGTGCCGGTCTCTCGCTGGCCCCGGGTGCATGGGCTGCAGACTGGAAGCCGGGCGTGCCGCGCACGGCCTACGTCAATCTGTTCGAGTGGAGCTGGGCGTCGGTGGCGCGCGAATGCGTGACCGAGCTGGGCCCGAAGGGCTACGCGGCGGTGCAAGTGTCGCCTCCGCAGGAGCATGTGAAGGGTTCGGAGTGGTGGACCCGCTATCAGCCGGTGAGCTACAAGCTCGATTCGCGCAGCGGCAACCGCCGCGAGTTCTACGCGATGGTGCAGATCTGTAAGGCCGCTGGCGTGGATGTCTACGTCGACGCCGTGATCAACCACATGGCCACGCCGCCGGCGACGACGTCGGTAGGTGTCGGTGGTTCGAGCTACAGCAGCTACAACTTCCCGGCCGTGCCCTACACCGCCGCGAGCTTCCATCCGAAGTGCACGATTGCGTCGAGCGACTACGATGGCAATCGCAACAACGTGACGCAGTGCGAGATGCCGGGTCTGCCGGATCTGGATACCAGCAATCCGGCCGTGCAGGACCGCATCGCGGCCTACATGAAGGATCTGCTGTCGCTCGGCGTTGCCGGCTTCCGCATCGATGCCGCGAAGCACATCAAACCCGCAGAGCTGGCCGCCATCAAGGCCAAGGTGCCGGGTTCGTACTTCCTGACGCAGGAAGTGATCAAGGACGGTTCGCTGTATGACTCGGGCGACATCAGCCGCTACCCGGAAATCGGGACGGTGAACGAGTTCAGCTACGTCTACGCCATGAAGAACATGTTCATGAATCTTTATGGCTTCAACCTCTCGCGCATGCCGGAAGCGTTTGCCAACTGGGGCATGTACCCCAGCAGCAAGGCCACGGTGTTCGTGAACAACCACGACACTGAGCGCAAGTACTGCGACAAGTACGCGCCGGGCGCCAACTGCGATTCGATGAACACCTTCAACGGCGACAAGCTCTTCCTCGCCAACGTGTTCATGCTCGGCTATCCGTACGGCTATCCGCAGGTGATGTCGGGCTATAACTTCAACAGCCACGACATGGGCCCGGTCGGCCAGCCGTACAAGGGCTTCGAGCTGGTGCCGTCGAACTGCAGCAGTGACCCGACTGCCACCGGCAAGTGGGACTGCGTGCATCGCGATAAGCGTGTTGCGAACATGGTCGGTTTCCGCAACTACACCGCCGCCTCGCCGCTGCTGTACTGGGCGGCTGACGGTGCGAACCGGATCTCGTTCAGCCGCGGCAACAAGGGCTTTGTTGCGATCAACAACACGACGGATGCCTGGAACAAGACCTTCGCAACCAACCTGCCGGATGCGACGTATTGCAACGTGGTCGCCAGCGCTGCGCCGGAAGTCGGCATCTGCCCGGCAAGCGCTCAGGTGAAAGTGGTCAACGGCCAAGCAACGCTGAACATCGCGGCGAACAGCGCAGTGGCGCTGCATTTCGGCGCGATCGTGCAGCCGCTGACTTTGAAGACGCTGCCGGCCCGCGTGCCGGATAGCCTCAACGTGGCGCGCAATCAGGTCGTTACTTCCGCGCCGCTGCGTTACCTTGACTACAAGTCGGCGACGATTTCGGTCACGAACGGCCAGTTGAGCGTGAATGGCGGTGCGTTTGTCAGCGGCTCGGCGACGATCAAGCCGGGGCAGGTGTTCCGTCTGCGCACTACGGCAGCCGCGACCGATCACACCGTCAAGCTTGTCGGCGTGAGCATCGGCGCGCAGAACGGCGTGTGGAAGGTGGCGACTGCCGGCAACGTGTGTGTTGAGGCCTACTGCCCGACCAAGACGCCGCTGGACTACACCCCGTCGTCGATCACGGGTGGCCAGCCGGTTACGCTGTACTACAACGGCACGCTCGCCAACAGCGCCGCACTGACGCTGCGCTGGGGCTACTCGGGCTGGAACAACGTCACGGACACCGTGCTGACCAAGCGCGGCGACGGTTTCTGGTCCGCCACGATCACGCCGCCGAGCAACGCCAACGCGATCAACTTCGTTGTGACCGATGGCACCAACTGGGACAACAACGGTGGTGCGAACTGGAACCTTCCGGTGACGCCGGCGGTGGATACCTCGGTGACGGTCAGCTTCAAGGTCACTGCGGAAACGGTGTGGGGCGAGAGCGTCTACATCGTTGGCAACACCGCGGAAATTGGTAACTGGGGCACCAACGCCGACAGCTTCCGCCAGTGCTCGCCGACCGCCTACCCGCAATGGACTTGTGTGATCAAGTTCCCGCAGGGGGGCGTTGGCATCGAGTACAAGTACCAGAAGATCGGCAACGGCAACGTGACCTGGGAAAACGGTGGCAACTATGTCTACACGCTGCCCACGGTGAACACCGAAGTGGATAACGGTAGCTTCCGCTAATCCAGCTGGTAGTGTCCGCGCCGCGAGGCGCGGAAAAAACAAGGCCGCCCTGACATTCGTCGGGCGGCCTTGTTACGTTTGCGGCGGCTCGCTTGAAGCGAACTGCCGGCTGCGGTGCAGAGTCAGCGCGCGATCTGCCAGCCCTTCGCGAGGAACTGTTCCAGGTAGTCGTCGGGCACGAACAGGCGATCTTCCGGATTCTCGACCGTGTAGTAGCGCTGCGGGTCGATCAGCATGTTGTCGGCCTTCGAGAGGTCGATCACCCAGCGGTTCGGTGCCTTCCGCTGCGTGAGGTAACGCAGCTCGAAGGCCTGCAGACGCAACGGGTCTTCGGTATCGAACACGCCAACGCCCGCTTCGCGGTTCGCGCGGAACCATTCGCGGGCCTGCTTGAGGCGGTTGTCAGTTTCGGCGATGCGCGCCTGGCTGCCAGGGATCGGCACCGCGTCACGCAGGGCGCCGATACGCCGCCAGGGGGCCACGTTCGGCCAGATGAAGTAGGGCAGTGCAAGCCCCTTCAACATCATGCGATGGTTGTACGTTGGCGGGCGATCGTCGGAGGCCTCTTCACGGTTGATCCAGCCCAGCAGGCGGCCGTAGCTGTCCATCACCTCGCGCGAGAAACGCACATAGAAGCGGAATTCCTCCGGCGTAAGCCCGGTGCTCGCGAGATCCGACGCGATCTCGCCTTCCAGCCCGCGCTCGGCGGCCTCGGCGTGACGGTGATGGTTGGTTGCACAGCCCGGGCCAATACGTGCGGCGATGTAGTCCCGCAAGCCCGGGTCGAGATCGATGGGCGGCAGGTGCGGTGCGAACGGGTCGCTGAGAAAGGCCTCCCAGGCCGGGTGGTCGGTGCGCACAAAGGCGCTGGAGCCCGGCAGCGGCAGGCTGATTTCGGGTGTGTCGACGCCGAGGAATCGCACCGCGAGATTGCCGAGTGGTCGCACCATCACCGTGTCGCCGTCGTGCACCAGTGTGCGCACGCTGCCGATGCCACCGCCGTGCCCACCGAGGCCGACGTGGCCCACCGTAATGCTGCCGATTCGTTCGATTGCCTTGCTCATGTTGTCCCCCCGAATTCCCTGATGCCGATGCAACGTGACCCGCAAGCCTAGCGCCCGAAGTCCGGACGGCCATGCGCTGGATCAATTTTGCGCTGCAGCAAATGCGTCGCGCCGCCAAGCGGATGGCGCGCATGAACTTGTTTGCCCGCAACGAGGGCGGCAAACTGCCACGTGGCTACGATGAGCCGAAGCAGCGCGCTGCGCAAGTCGGCGCTTGCTGGCGGACGAAACGTTACGGAGAACAACATGCAACACATTGGAATCGGGTTTCGGGTGTTCCTGGCCTTGGCTGGCTTGGTCGCGTCGACGCAGGCGATGGCCGGTTTGCCGTCGGTGAAGGTCTGCGCAAACGCGAACTTCCACCCTCCGTGCACCACGCTCCGCCAGCCCTATCGCGACTTGTCGGAACTGGGCATCGCGAACGCGATATCGAGCTTCTCGATTGAGTCTGGCGCGTGGTTGATGTGCACCCGGCGCGATTTCCACGGCGTTTGCCGCGTATTCGACGACAACGAACGCGATCTCTCCGGCTCGCAGTTCCAGGACAGCATTGTGAGCCTTCGCCCGATGAACGAAGGCGGCTGGGACGGAGGAGGCGGTCAGCGCGAGGAGGGGGCGGCCGTGCTGTTCGAGGACGCAGGCTTCCGCGGCCATCGGATTGCAGTAACGGACCACGAGCCCGATCTGTCTCGCAACGGTTTCAATGATCGCGTGTCGTCGGTGCAGTTCAACGGAGGCCGTTGGCAACTCTGCAGCGATGCAGGTTTTCGCGGGCGTTGCATCACCGTGGATGGCAACGTGAGCAACTTTGCCGACCTGGGGCTCAACGACCAGATTTCCTCCCTGCGCAGGTTGGGCGGGGGCAATGATGGCAACGCGTGGGGGAACGCCAGCAATGACAGCGACGACGGCGGTGATGCCGATGTCGCAGTGCTCTACGAGGATGCCAATTTCAGTGGCCGCCAGATCACCGTGACCGAAGGCGTGCGCGATCTGGGCCGCTGGGGTTTCAACGATCGCGTCTCGTCTGTGCGGCTGCAGGGCGGGCGTTGGCAGGCCTGCACCGATGCCGACTTCAGCGGCCGCTGCGTGGTGCTCAGCGGCAACGTGAGGAACATGGAGCCGCTCGGTGTGAACGACCAGATCTCGTCGATCCGCCGTATGCACGACGGCGGTCACCAGGGTTGGGGCGGTGGAGGCGGCGGTTGGTCGGGTAACGACGGCAATTTCGGCGAAAGACCGCATGACGCGGCAGTGTTGTACGCCGATGCGGATTATCGTGGGCGCCAGATCCGCATTGTTGGCGAGGCCGCCGACCTGTCGCGCCTCGGATTCAACGATCAGGTGTCGTCGATGCGGATGTCGAGCGGACGCTGGGAAGTGTGTACCGACGCGAACTTCCGCGGCCGCTGCCAGGTGGTGTCGGGCAGCGTCGCCAACTTCGATCGACAAGGCATGAACGACAGCATTTCGTCGGTTCGCCAACTCGAATGAGTGACCGCGATCGGGTCAGCGTTCGTCGAAACTGATGTCGCCGTACCAGGCGTCCACCGTCTCACCAGTGTTGTCGGTGTCGGTGAGCACGCCATAGCCGGTCAGCCGGATCGACCCTTCACCGAAGCTGTGCCGGTAGTCTTCCACCCAGTTGCGCGTGGCGCTCTGCCACACGCCGCCTGGGCCGTTGGCCACAACAATCATCTTCACGCGGCTGGTGTGCGGGTTGTCGATCACCGTGCCGATCGGGTCATGGCTGGACCAGATGTACATCAGCGTGGCATAGGCCATTTCCCGACCTGCCAACTGGCTGCCGATCGCGAGCGCGGCCTGGTCGAACAGCCCCAGCGCGTTGCGGTCACCATCAAAACTCAACACCACGCGTGCGGCGGCGTCTTCGCGGGGGCCGACGCGGTTGTCCGCGTGCTCGAGCGGGTGCGAGATCTTCCAGCGCCAGCGAAGCACCGGGCGCTTGCTCCAGTCAGCGGGGGGCTCATGCGCGAGTGCCATGGCTGCGGACGCAGCATGGGCGTGGATCACGGGTTTGCCACCCTCGCGCTCGATGCGGTACTCGGTCGGTCGTTTGTCGCCGGTTAGCGGAATGCGGTGCCAATCAGCTGGCAAAGCGCCGTCGTCAGCGATGCTGGCGTGCACGCTGTCGAGCCCGAGCAGCAGGCTTGCTATACCGGTGATCAGCGTCTTGCGCACGCAGTCAGGCCCTCGTGAAAGTGGCATCGTAAAAGAAAGAAGGGGCCGCCGGAACGGCGACCCCCAAACCACAGGTGCTACTGGGTGATACCGGTATCTCAGACGTCGAAGCGGATGCCCTGCGCCAAGGGCAGTGCGTCGCCGTAGTTGATGGTGTTGGTGGTGCGCCGCATGTAGGCCTTCCAGGAATCGGAGCCGGACTCGCGTCCGCCGCCGGTTTCCTTCTCGCCACCGAAGGCGCCGCCGATCTCGGCGCCGGAGGTGCCGATGTTCACGTTGGCGATGCCGCAATCCGAACCGGCTGCTGCCATGAAGCGCTCGGCCTCCTGCATGCGTTCGGTGAAGATCGCCGACGACAGGCCCTGCGGCACACCGTTGTTCAACGCGATCGCCTCGTCGAGTTCGCGATAGGGCATCACATACAGGATCGGCGCGAAGGTCTCGTGGCACACGACCTTCAGATTGCCCGGGACTTCGACGATGGCAGGTTGCACATAGAAGCCGCCGGCCGGCAGGTTGTCGGTAATGCGCTTGCCGCCGCAGACGATTCGCCCGCCTTGGCTCTTCGCATCGTCAAGCGCCAGCTGCATCGCCTCGTACGAGGCGCCGTCGATCAGCGGGCCGACCAGCGTACCCGGCACGCGCGGATCGCCGACGGGCAGGCTTTGGTAGGCCTTGACGAGCTTGGGCATCAGTTCCGGCAGGACCGACTCGTGCACGATCAGGCGGCGCAGCGTCGTGCAGCGCTGGCCGGCGGTGCCGGCGGCTGCGAAGACGATCGCGCGCAGGGCCAGATCCAGCCGCGCGCTGGGCGTCACGATCATCGCGTTGTTGCCGCCGAGTTCGAGCAGACTGCGGCCCAGCCGCGCGCCCACGGTGGCAGCGACGCGCTTACCCATGCGGACCGAGCCAGTGGCGGACACCAGCGGCACGCGTGTGTCGGCGGCAATCGTTTCGCCGACGTCGGCGAGCCCGACCACGAGTTGCGATAGGCCGGCCGGCGCTTCATCCATCGAGGCGATCGCTTGCCCCACCAGCGTCTGCACGGCGAGTGCGCAGAGCGGCGTTTTTTCCGATGGCTTCCAGATCACCGAGTCGCCGCAGACGAAGGCGAGCATTGCGTTCCAGGCCCACACTGCAACTGGGAAATTGAAGGCGGTGATCACGCCGACCGGGCCGAGTGGCAACCACTGTTCCATCATCCGGTGGTCCGGCCGCTCGCTGGCGATCGTGAGGCCGTGCAACTGGCGCGAGATGCCGACCGCGAATTCGCAGATGTCGATCCATTCCTGCACTTCGCCTTCCGCTTCGGCGGGAATCTTCCCCGCTTCCAGCGTGATGATGCGGGCGAGTTCGCGCTTGTGCTGGCGCACCGCTTCGCCGATGCGGCGTACCAGCTCACCGCGCCGCGGAGCCGGCACTGTGCGCCAGGCGACGAAAGCGGCCTGCGCGCGTTCGATCGCTTCGCTGGCCAGCGCACTGTCGGCCAGCAATTGGCTGCCGAGCGGTGCGCCGTCGAGCGGGCTCTTCAGTGCTCGGGTCGGCGCACCTTCGGGGAAGCGCGCTTCGCCGTCGATGATCGCTGCGGGGTAGGTGGAGCCGCGCACCGGCGGCTGAACGCCGGCGAGTACCGGCAGGGTGTTGTCAGTCATGCAGCGTAGTCCTCAAAGCGTCACGCGTTCGGCGTGATGCGATTCGGTGGAGTAGTAGCGGCCGAAGCGGTTGGCCAGGAAGTGTTCGAGGTCGACCTGCTCCTGCCGCACGAAGCCCTTGTTCGGCAGGCGGCCTTCGCGGTGCAGGTCCACCGC
>CAMFLH010000079.1 GCA_945957295.1 uncultured Uliginosibacterium sp. | reverse complement strand
CCGGCGTCGGCCTTGACGATCACGAAGGGCTGATCCTCCACGCCGTACTCGGCGTACTTGGCGCGGATCTTCGTTAGGGTGGCATCTACCTGCGCGGCCAGGCATTCCTCGCCCACCCGTTCATGGAAGTCGATCTTGCCGCAACGCCCGAAGTAGGGGTTGATCAGCCAGGGGTCGATCTTCAGCATTTTCGCGAAAGCCTCGGCAACGCGATCGTAGGCGCCGAAGTGGATCGACTTGCGTCGCGTCGTCCAGCCCGCGTGCAGCGGCGGCATCACCCACTGCGAATCGAGGTCTTTCAGGATCTCCGGCACGCCGGCCGAGAGGTCATTGTTCAACAGCACCGCACAGGGGTCGAAATCCTTCAGGCCGAGGCGATCACCCTTGCGCACCAGCGGCTCGAGCGTGAGTTTCTGGCCGTCCGGCAGATCCAGCGTGGTCGGCTCGGTGATGTCGGGCAGCAGGCTGCCGATGCGCACCTTGAGGCCGGCATGGCCGAGGATGTTGGCGAGCCGCGCCACGTTCATCAGGTAGAACTGGTTGCGCGTGTGGTTCTCGGGCACCAGCAGCAGTTTCGACGCATCCGGGCAGATGCGCTCGACCGCCGATTGGGCGGCCTGCACGCACAGCGGCAGGAAGCTCTCATGCAGGTTGTTGAAGCCGCCCGGGAACAGGTTCATGTCCACCGGTGCGAGCTTGAAGCCCGCGTTGCGCAGATCCACCGACCCGTAGAAGGGCGGCATGTGATCCAGCCATTGCTGGCGCAGCCAGGCCTCGATGCTTGTGGCGTTGTCGAGGAAGCAGCGTTCGAGTTCCAGAAGCGGTCCGGTCAGGGCCGTCGTGAGATGCGGGACCATTGGGGTGTCTCCTCGGTCGGGGCGCCAAGTTTAACCCCGACGAGTCGGCGCGGATCGGCGCTCAGGCGCGGTCGGGGTTGCGTGCAAACGCGGCAAACGCAGCCGGCAGGCGGGCGTTCTGCAGCGCACGCTGGCCGAAGATGAAACGGCCGTCGCAGACGAAGCCCTGCTCCGCCCAGTCCACCGCATTCAGCATCGCGCACAGCGCATTCAGTTCTAGATCGGGGCGATGCGGGAAAAGCGCAAGTACCGCCCCGTCAAAATGGGGACTGTCGTGCAGGAAGAAAGGTTCCGCAACGCGGGTGCGGTGATTCACATAGATGCGCGGCGCGGTGGTTTGCGGGTAGCCGCGTCCCCAAAGCCACCAGTCCGCTTCGCTGAAGGGCTTGATGCGGCGTGCGAGCAGCGCGGCCTTGTGCGGCAACAGCGCCGGGTGCGGCGATGCGGGCTGCCAGATCATGCGGCGCGTCTCGCCGCTGGTGCGGGTATGCGAGCAGACGAAGTCGCGCGTGCCATGCATCGGGTCGCTGAAGATCGGGTCTGCGCCCGACACCGCACCCACACGGACCGCGAACACCTCGGTCAGCGGCACTTCATGCGTGTCGCGAACGAAGGCGAGCTGCCCGGCGTGTTCGACGAAGTCTCGCATCTCCCAGTCGCCGTTCGCGGCGGCGGCGAGTGCGTCGTCCAGCGTGCGGTGGTGGGCGGCGTCGATCAGCGCGGTGCGGCGCGAGAAGTCGCCCTCGACAAAGCGCCAGATCAGGCAGTTGGGCAGGGCGCCATCGAAACTCTTCTTGTCGCCCAGTTCGATCACATGCGTGATCGTGCCGCGCGCATGCAGTAGCCGGTTCAGCGGCCGCGCGCTGGTGGCCTTGAGGAAGTCGCGCGGCGTGATGAAGATCAGCTCGCCGCCCGGGGCCAGATGATCCAGGCACTTGGCGATGAAGAACAGGAACAGGTTGCTGCGGCGGTCAAAGCCCAGTGCTCGGGGCAGCAGTGCGCGGGTGCTCGCGGCAATGTCCTGATGCCGCACATAGGGCGGGTTGCCGATGATCGTGTCGAACTTTTCGTGCAGCGGCAGCGCGAAGAAGTCGCCGACCAGCGCACCGGCGGGCGCGTGGCGTGGGTCGAGCTCGATGCCGACCGCACCCGGCAGGCGGCGCAGGAAGGCGCCGTTGCCGCACGACGGCTCCAGCACCCGACCGTGGCGCTGGCGCAGCGCCAGCATCGCCTGCACGACGGATTCCGGCGTGAAGACCTGCCCGAGTTGCGCAACATCGAAGGCGGGCGAATCGGGGGCGGCGAGGGCGGGGCTGCAAACGGCGTTCATCGGGGGCGGATTGTCCCACAAGCCCGGCCGACAGCCCCGCGCGGGCTCACATCTTCTGGTCGTGATCCATGCCGCCGTCCATGCTGGCCATGTCCGGCTTCAGTTCGGCGAAGGCGTAGACCTTGCCGCCGTATTGCTTGACGAAGGCCTCGGCGGCAGCGCGCTCGGCGAACGTCGCCAGCGTCGGGCCCATGCTGCCGTTGCGTTTGGCGCCCTGCACGTAGAGCGCGGTCTTCGCGTCTATCCACGCGTCCTGCGGCTTGTCCCAGTCCGCCTTGCCCATGTCTTGCACGAAGGCGCCCTTCATCGCGCGCTGCTGCTCGGGCTTGAGCAGCGTGGCGACGATCTCGCGGGTGTCGCAGAAGAGGTCGTGCTTGCCGTCCGCCCACACGATCTGGCCCTTGGGCCCGGGGAAGTCGGCCAGCGTCATGCCGTCGAGCGCGCAGGTGTCGCTGCGGGTGATCGAAGCAGGCTTGTCGTCGACCGTGGCCTTGCCGCAGGCGGCCAGCGCGAGCAGCACACCGAGGGTCAGGATGCGGAGGTGGGTCTTCACTTGAATCTCCAGTAGGCGAGGGCAAGCGGCGCGGCGATCCAGCCGGCCATCACGCCGCCCAGCACGGCCGGGTTGGCGAGCGCGGGCGGGAACACGGTGGCCAGGCCGTAGAGCGCGCCGACCTGCTCCAGGCTGAACACATTGAGGATGCGGAACACGTCGGTCGGGTTGGCCAGCAGCAGCCAAGGCAGGGCCTCGCCGGTACTGCTGCCGCCCAGCGCGATCAGGCCGCCGAGCAGCACCAGGTCGAACACGATGACGAAGAGGAACCAGGTGCCGACTGCGTAGCCCGAGGCGCGGGCGCGGTCGCTGGCCACCACCGACAGCAGTACCGCGATGGCAAGGAACACCAGCCCGAGCAGGATCGCAGAGGCAACGAAGCCGGCGTAGTGGAACAGCGCGTCGCCCCCGGCGCCGACGAAGACCGCACCGGCGAGGCCAAAGCCCAGCAATGTGGCGACGCTCAAGGTGGCCGCGAGCCCAAAGAACTTGCCGACGAGCACTTCGCCGCGCGTGATCGGCAGCGCCAGCAGCAGCTCCAGCGTGCCGCGCTCGCGTTCGCCGACCACGGCGTCGAAGCCCAGCACCAGTGCGATCAGCGGGATCAGGTAGGTCACCAGCGAGACGAGGCTGGCGATCGTCACATCGATGCCGCGAAAGCCGACCTGGCCTTCACCGGCCGCGCCGAAGTAGGCGATCGCGAGCGCGAAGCCGGCGAACACCGTGGCGATCACCCACACCCAGCGGTTGCGCACGCGGTCGCGGAATTCCTTGCCGGCGATCGCGCCGGTCTGTCTTAGCACGAGGCGCATCGCGCTCTCCGTTTTCACTTCAGCGGTAGCGGTGTCGGCCATGCGGGGCGTGGGGGCTCTCATGCGGCCTCCTCGGCGCTGTGTTCGAGGAACACCGCCTCGAGTGAGGGTTCGACGATGCGCAGATCCTGCACGCCCGACTGGGCGGCGAGTTCGGCGAGGCGCGCGAGCTTGTTCTCGCGCGAGACCTGCAAGGAGACGTGCGCGGCGTCTTCGGGCCGCGCATCGAAGCGCGCGATCAGCGCCGCGCGCGCGGCGTCATCCACCCGCAGCATCACCCGCACCGGCAGCTCGGCGCGTTCGCGCAGTTCGGCGACGCTGCCCTGCGCGACGATGCGGCCGTTGCGCAGGATCGCGACCTCGTCCACCCGCTGCTCGATCTCGGCGAGGATGTGCGAGGTCAGCACTACCGTCGTGCCCTCGGCCTTGAGTTCCGCGACGATGCGGTAGAAGTCATGGATCGCCTGCGGGTCCAGCCCGTTCGTCGGTTCGTCGAGGAACAGCAGGCGCGGCTTGCCGAGCAGTGCTTGCGCGAAGCCCAGGCGCTGCCGCATGCCCTTGGAGTAGCCGCGCACCTTGCGCGTGGCGGCGTGGGCGAGGCCGACGCGTGCTAGCGCAGTGTCACAGTCGCTGCGCTCGGCGCCCTTCAGGCGTGCGTAGAACTGCAGCGTTTCCAAACCACTCAGGTTGTCGTACAGCGCGACATGCTCGGGCAGGTAGCCGATCTGCTGGCGCACGGCACGGAAGCGCGCGCCGGTCGAGCGCTCGCCGAGCAGGCGCAGTTCGCCAGCGTCCGGCGCGATCAGGCCCAGCATCATGCGGAACAGCGTGCTCTTGCCGGCGCCGTTGTGGCCGATCAGGCCGAAGCTTCGGCCGGGGGCGACGGCGAGCGAAACGCCGCGTACGGCTTCCACCTCGCCGAAGCGCTTGGTGACGTTGGCGAGTTCAATGGCGGGCGCGTTCAAGCCAGTGTCTCCAGTCAGGGTGGCGGGGGTGCATCGCGGGCGAGGGCTCCACGACGGTGGGCGCGCGCAGCACCGGGAATTGACGGGCTGCGAGGCGCAGGGTTTCGATCGCCGGGCTGTTGAGCAGCACACGCGCGGCGGGGTAGCGCCACATCAGGCGGTCGACCAGGTCGGCGGCCTCGAAGGGCACGTCGCCGCGGTCGTCGCCGTTGCGGTCCCAGCCGAGGTAGCCACTCCAGTGGTTGCCGATAGCGTTCTTGGCTCCGCCCCACACCTCGTCCTTGGCGCCGACGTAGCGCACGCCCTCGTGGTTGTCGATGAAGTCGTTGCCGTCGACGGCGTTGTGCCAGGAGCCGGCCGACAGATGCACGCCGACCTCGTTGCCGACGACCAGGTTGCCGGTCAGCGTGTTGTCCTGCGCGTCGTAGATGAAGAGACCGCGGCCATTGCCGGCGATCACGTTGCCGCTGACCTCGGCGCGCTGCAGCGTGCGCAGCATGATGCCGTGGTCGGTGTTGGCCCACACCACGTTGTCGCGCACGGTCTGGTCATGCACCTCCATCAGCGCCAGCCCGCCGCGGTTGTGGTGCACGAAGTTCTTCTCCCAGGTGTTGTAGTAGGAGTTCATGTAGTGCGTGCCGTAACGGCAGTCGTGGATCTCATTGCCGCGGAACAGCGCGTGGTGCGACACGTCGACATAGATGCCGTCGCGCGCATAGCTGATGCGGTTGCCTACGATCTTTGCGCCCTGTGTGTTGTAGAGCTGGATGCCGTTGCCGCGGTTGGGCGACAGGTAGTCGCGCTTGCCGACGATGCGGTTGTTCTCGACCAGCACCTCGTTGGCCTTCTCGATCCACAGCCCGAACAGGTTGTAGGCGAGCTGGTTGTTGCGCACCACCGCGCGGTGTGCGCCGGGCTGCAGGTAGATGCCTGCCTGCTGCTTCTCCAGGTCGTCGCCCGAATCGCGCACCACGAAGCCCTCGATGCGCACATCGGGCGCGGTTACGCGGATCACGTCGCCCGTCAGCTCGCCGCTGATCGTCGGCATGTCTTCGCCGATCAAGGCCAGCGCCTTGTCGATGCGCAGGTGCTCGCGGTAGAGGCCGCGCGCTACGCGGATCGTGTCACCGGGCTGGGCCTGCGCGACCGCCGCGGCGATCGATCCGCCCGCGGCCACGCGCAGCTCTGCCGCAGCGACGAAGCCGAAGTGACAGAGCGTGAGCGACAGGAGGATCAGGCGTACCGCGGATCGCATGGGCTCAAGCCTAGGCAGCGTCGCTGCGCACTTCCTTGATCGGAATGAAGTAGCCGTCGCGCCCGATCGGCGTGAGCTTGAGCCCCGCCTTCTCGCGACGCTTGCGTTCCTGCACCAGCGGCGGGCAGGCGTGGTCGTCGTGGTAGTAGACCATGCAGTCGAGGCACAGCAGGCACTCGCGCTGATCGATCTTGCCGTCCGCCGCGATCGCCAGTGAGCCACATTGCACTGCGCAGGCCTTGCAGGGGCCACATTCCTTTTTGCGGCGCAGGCCAAACAGGCGGAAGGTGGTCGGAATCGCGAGCCCGGCGCCGAGCGGGCAAACGTACTTGCAGAAGGGGCGTTCGACGAACAGCGACACGCCCAGCACCACCGCAAAGAACAACTGGAACGGCCAGCTACGGTTCCACGGTCCGACCAGGAAGGTGGTCTTGAACGGTTCGACCTCGGCGAACTGCTCGGCCATGGTCATCGACCACAGCGACACCGCCATCAGCGCGAAGAACACGCCGTACTTGATCCACTTCATCTTGTCGTGCAACGGTTTCGGCAGGTGGCGCTGGAAGCGCTTCAGCCCCAGCTCGCCGGCGATCTTGTAGACCAGTTCGGAGAGCGAGCCGAAGGGGCACAGCCAGCCGCAGAACAGCCCGCGACCCCACACGAACAGCGTGATGAAGATGAACCACCAGAAGATGAAGATGAAGGGGTCGGTGAGGAACAGCTCCCACTCCCAGCGCGAGATCAGCGAGTGGAACCAGGTCATGATGTGCGTGATCGAAGGCTGCGCCATCAGCACGCCGCCGATCCACACGATGCTGATCGTCCAGAACACATACTTGGGCCACGCGACCCAGCGCTTGTCGCGGATCGTCGCGCGCGCGGTCAGCCAGTCACGGCGCGAATAGGTGAAGGCGACGACGGCAAGGAAGGCGATGAAGAAGCCAATACTGACCGCCTTGTCGCGCCAGATCTTCTTCCACGGCGCCTCGGGCTCGCTCACGGCGGGGCGGCCGCCTTCGAGCCAGGCATCCGGCAGCCACAGCTTGGCATCGAAATTGATGAACTGGCGCTGACCGGTCGCCTTGTCCTGCTTGTTGGCGAGGTACACGAAGCGGAACGGATACGCGGCCGAGAAGCTCGCGTCGCGCACGATGAAGATGCCGGACTCGCGGAAGTTCGGGTGGCCCTTGGCCTGCAGCGAGTAAAGGTTGAGGTAGTCGAGATCGCGGAAGGTGTAAGTGTCTGCGTCCTGCTTGACCTGCACGCGGTCGAAGATGCCGCCGCGCACGAAGCCCGAGCCCTTGAACGAACCTGCACCACTCCCGATCACAAAGAGCGCCGTCTCATGCGGCTTCAGGCGCGCCATCAGGTCGTGCCAGCCGGTGGCGCCGAGTACGGCGCGGCCGAGCGTCGGGTGGTTCAGCACGCCGACCCACAGGTCGAGGTAGGGCATGCCGGTGTCGGGTTCGCCGACGTCTGCCGGCTGCACGGTCAGGCGCGACACCGCGCCGGCCTTCACCAGGGCGTCCCAGTCCGGCAGGTCGCCGATGTCCTTGTAGCGCGCCGTCGGGCGCTGCTCGGCCTTGAGGATGCCGACCTTGCGCGCCACCTGCTGCGCCGCGCGGGTGATGACCTGATTCTCGGCGACGACGGTCACCGTGGCACCGGAGATCGCATCCAGCCCCACCGTCTCCTTGTCACCCGAACCGACCTCGAAGTGCTGCGCCACTGACTTGCCGTGGTACTGGCCGACGAAGGCCTCCAGCTTGGTTTCCGGAATGCCCAGCAGCAGGATCGGCTCCGAGTGCTTCAGCACGCGGATGCCGGTGAAGCGGCCCTGCGTGTCCATGCCGATCAGCGTGATCACCGGCTTGCCCGAATAGGCGGGGATATCGACCAAGTCGGTCGACAGGAAGACATAGCCAACCGCCTTGTCGCCCTTGAACCCCGTGACGAAGCGTGGCTGCCCGTCGCGCATCGAAAAGCGCTCGGCGCCGGGCAGCACCGTCTTGCAGTCGGTGTAGGCGCAAAGATCCGGCGCGCTGAACAGTTCTGGCGGCAGGTGCGCTTCGTAGGCCAGCGCGAGGGCGGTGGCAGGCTGCAGGCACAGCAGCGCGGCGAACAGCGTGAGCGCGTTGCGAAGCATGGTGGTGAAACGGGGCATTGCAGGGTTCTCCCGACCTCTGGTGCGGCAAAGTGTCGCAGTCAGGGGTGGGGCGCTTCCTTGTCGCGGGGCAAGAAACGGAATCCGCTGCGGGTTTGTCCGGCCTCCCTCTGGACGGTTGAGCTGCGCGGGTGGCGAAGCGCCTGCCAACAGGGCCTAGAATCCCGTGCGCCGCATCGCGCTGATCGGCGTGAGTATCCAAGTCGCCCCGGAGATTCCATGAACAAGTACGACCCTGCCCTTTCGCTGCTTCTGCTGGCGCTGTCCTCGACCGCTGCTGCGGGCGATTTCACGCAGCGCTTTTGCGCCGCGGATTCGCGTTACTACGTCGAGATGGCGCAGGCGGGGGAGGTGGTGAGCTTGACCTACGGCCGCCCGGAGGGCACTGAGGTCGCCCGCTACACGGTGCAGACCGCGGGCCGGGTTGATGATCAACCGGTCCTGCAGATTCTCGGCACCGAGGCGGATACCGCGTTGCGGGATGCAATCGGATTCAGCCTGAAGCCGGATGACGCCGCGAATGCGCCGATCGAAGCCTTTGTCGGGCGAACCGCAGACGATCTGCTGTACTTCGAGCTGGGGCCGGATCGGGTGAACTACGGCGGCTCGGCGAAAGGCTGCGCCCGTTAAGCACCCGCAGCGCGATGGTGCTTCATGGCTGCGGCGCCGGCTGGCGGTGACCAATGGGCGCCACATGCGGCGCGAAGCGCATGCATAGCCACACGACCGGCGGGGCGATTACTGCGGTCGTGGTCGCGATGTCGGCAAGGCTGTGATAGCGCTGATACAGCATCAGCGCGAAGTAGGCGAGCAGCGACGCGATCCAGGTTGCGCGAAGGCGCGGCAGCAGCGTACCGAGGATGCCCACAGCGGCGATCGCAACCGCACTGTGGGTGCTGTAGTCGAGGCCCAGTGCGGGCCAGAGGCCGAGGGCCTTGTCGGCGAACATCAAGCCGTAGCACACCACCAGGGTTGTGAGCCCCAGCGCGATGCGCAGCGCCGCAAGCCGCCATTGCCCGCGCGGCAGGGGTGACACCGCAAGCAGCAGCCATAGCCCGCCGAGCAGGGGCGTGTAGGTGTCAGCGATCGCGTCGAGGGTTTCGTAGTCGAGCATCAGGCGAATCTTCCACTCAGAAGGTGGCGGGTCAGGTGGAGCCTAGCGCGACGGATGCGCCCGCAGCGCAGCGCGCGGGCGCGCCGAGCAGACGCGTTCAGTCGATTTGGAGCGGATGCGGGCGTGACCGTATCTTCGGCGCACTACTTCCACTCATAGCCGGACTCTAGCGCGAAGGCGTTGAGCGCATCGTCGAGCAATCTGGCCGGGGTGCCCCGGTTATTGTGTTCCGCAAGACGTGCGTCCATGTCCTTGAGAAGGCCGATGCAGGCTGATCTGCGGCTGAAAGCGAAGTGGATGCTGCCGCTGCTGATGGGCCGATCGATGCTGATCACACGTGGTCCGGCTTTGCCTTCGGCGCTGCGCAGGTAGGCGCGCCCGAGGTAGTCGCCGGAGACGAAGTACGCGATGCGACCGAGTTTGAGTTTGCGGAAATTCTCGATCATGGTTGGCGCAGTCTCAACCTTGAGGTTGTCCCGCATGTATTCGTCGAATCCGTTGCCGAAGGCGTCGCCCAGCCTCACTCCGCCCTGGTAACCCCGCAGGGTTTGCCAGTCCGCGTACTTGATCGGGCTGGTCTCCGGTACGAACACCACGATCGGGTTGGCGAAGGCGGCGGCGCGCGTGAAGCTCAGGTAGCGCTCGCGTTCAGGGGTGATGCGCAAGCTCAGCAAGAGATCAATCTGGCCTGCCTCGGCCATGGCTTGCGAGCGCTTCCAGGGGAACATCATCGGAACCAACGTGACGCCCGGCGGGGCCATCAGCTTGAGGAGTTCCACGCTGGCGCCTTTATAGTCGTCGTGCTCGCCGGGCCAACTGAACGGCGGGTAGTTCGGGTTTGTTGCGTAGCGAAGTACGGTGCAGTCGGCGGCGGCCACCATGGGCGGCTGCAAGAGCAGCGCTGTGGCGATCAGGACGAGAACTCTTCGCAGGAGGGGCATCGCACTTAAGGGGCTCGATCGGTGGTCGCTGGTCGCCGCCACAGCACACGCTATGGCGCCAGCGGACATGCTATCCCTCAAGGCATTCCCGGTGGCGGGTATTTTGCCCGCGCCGATTGCTCGACGCGGGCAGCGAAGCCCACTGGGATCAGCGACCGAGCTCCGTCAGGTAGGCCTTGCGCGCGGCGACGGCGGTGTCGGTGAAGTCCGAGAACAAGCCGTCGATGCCGAGCCGGAAGTACTGCAGATACTCGGCCTGCGGATCGCCCTTGTAGTCGAAGGCGAGCCGCCGCTTTTCGTTGCGGAAGGTGTAGGCATGCACCATCAGCCCGGCCTTGTGCGCATCTGCAATCAGGGTGGTCGGAGCCTGCGTGGTCGCGTCGGCGTAGTTGATCTTGCCGTCGCCGTTCATGTCCTTGACTGCGCCGTTGGCGTCCAGCGTGCCTTTCACCGGCACGATGTAGGGCTTCCACGGGCCGATACCGTCCGCGTAGGTGGCGATTTCCGCGAGGCCGGCGGGTGTCACCATGTCCTTGAAGCCGCGCGGATCGCCGGCCTTGGCCCAGTCGTAGGGCTTGTCGTAAGGGGCTGCGTAGGTGAGTTGGCCGGTCTTGAGGTCCACATCGTCGGCGTCGATCAACTGGATTAGTCGGGTGTTGAGGCCGTTTTCCTTCATGTACTTGAGGCTGCCCGGCTCGAAGCTCTGCACGTAGATCGGTGCCGTTTTGCTGTTCCAACCCGCGGCGTTGATCATCGAGATCAGCGTGCCTTCCAGCGGCAGGCCCAGTTCGCGGTGGTAGCTGGGGTTCTTGGTCTCGGGATAGACGGCAATCGTGCGGCTGAGTTTGGCGCTCTGCGCTTTCGCCAGATCGATGATTTCCTTGAAGGTTGCGATCTTGTAGAGGCCGTTGTACTGCTGGGGTCGCTCGGCGTCGGTCGAGATGCCGCCCAAGGTCTTGATCTCCGCGAGCGTGAAGTCGCTGGCGAACCAGCCGGTCTGCACTTCGCCATCCACCGTGGTGGTCTTCTTGCGATCGGCGAACTCCGGGTGGCTCGCTACGTCGGTGCTGTAGGCGAGGTTGGGGTCGTGGCGCGCGATCAGCACACCGTCCTTGGTCGAGATCAGATCCGGCTCGATCACGTCGGCGCCCATGTCGATCGCCATCTGGTAGGCCTCAAGCGTTTCCTCGGGCAGATAGCCGGAGGCGCCGCGGTGGGCGACGACGAGCGGCTGCGTGCCCGCAAGGGTTTTGAAAGCCTGCACCGTCGGCGTGGCGGCCGGCGTACTGTCGTCGCCGCCGCAGCCGGCAAGCGTGGCAAGGCCCGCGAGGGCGAGCGATACGGCGATGGTGCGGTGAGTCGAAAGGCGCGAAACCTTGCTGGGCATGGCGTGATCCTGTGGTCGGGTGAATCGCCCCAGCCTATGCAGCGCCGATGACGCGCGCGTGAGCCTTTGATGGCAAACGCATGACATGGCGCCAGGCGCGCGACGCTCGGTCATGGCGCGCACCGCGAGCCCGCCCGCGCAGGCGATAATCGGCCTCCGCGCTGGAAGCGAAGCACCGACCGAGCACCATGACTTCCGAATTCGATCTGATCGCCCGCCACTTCACCCGCCCCACGCGGCATACCGTGCTGGGCGTGGGCGACGACTGCGCGATCGTGCAGCCCTCAGCCCGCCAGGCGCTGGTGGTGACGAGCGACATGCTGGTCGCCGGCACCCACTTCCTGCCCGAAACCGACGCGGAGCGACTGGGCTGGAAGACTGCTGCAGTGAATATCTCCGACCTTGCCGCGATGGGCGCGCGGCCACGCTGGATCACGCTGGCCTTGTCGCTGCCAGCCGTCGACGAGCGCTGGATCGCGGCGCTGGCGCGCGGCTTTGCCGATTGCTGTGATGCCTTCGGCGTCGACTGGATCGGCGGCGACACGACCCGCGGCCCCTTGAACCTCTGCGCAACGGCCTTCGGCGAAGTCGAGATCGGCGGTGCGATCCGGCGCAGTGGCGCCTACGCGGGTGACGACATCTGGGTCTCCGGCTGGCCGGGCCTGGCGGCCCTGGGCCTGCGCCATCTGCTCGACGGTACGCCGCTCGACGCCGAGTGGCGCGACACCTGCGTCGAGGCGCTCGAACGGCCGCAGCCGCGCGTGGCGCTTGGCCTCGCGCTGCGTGGCGTGGCGCGGGCGATGCTCGATGTGTCCGACGGCCTCGCGGGCGATCTTGCGCACATCCTCGAACGTTCGGCCTGCGGCGCGGTGCTCGACGAGGCGGCGCTGCCGCTGGCGCGTGCGCAGGCCGCTTGCGGCGACACAGCGCTGGCACAGCGCTGTGTGTTGGCTGGCGGTGACGACTACGAATTGCTGTTCTGCGCCGCGCCGGGCGAGCGCGATGCGGTCGCGGCGATCTCGAAACAGCTCAACCTGCCGCTGAGCCGTATCGGCACCTGCGTGGCCCAGCCCGGCCTGCAACTGCAGCAACGTGACGGCGCCATCGTGGCACTGCCGGCGCGCGGCTTCGATCACTTCGCATGAACCGCCCCGCGCTCACCCTGATCGGCACCGCGATGTGCTGGGCCGCAATCTGGTGGCCGTTCCGCTGGTTGCTCGAGCGTGGCCTCAGCAGCGCGCAGGCCAACACGCTGGCGTTTGCCTTTGGGGCCGTCGGCGCCCTGATCTGGTCGCGCGGGCGGTTGCCGGCCTTCATGCGCGACCCGCGCCTGCTCGTCATGGCGATTGCGTCGGCGGTCTGCAACCTCGGTTACAACGCCGCCGCGACCCACGCCCCGGTGATGAAAGTGGTGCTGCTGCTCTACACCGCGCCGCTGTGGACCGTGCCGCTCGCATGGTGGCTGTTGCACGAGCGGCCCGGCGTGCGTGGCGGCATCGCGCTGATGCTGTGCTCGGCCGGCGCGATGCTGATGCTGTGGCATCCGTCGCTCGGCTATCCGTGGCCGGGAAGCGCGTGGGAATGGGTTGCGCTGCTGGCCGGTTTCAGCCTTGCGGTCTACAACGTGCTGATCCGCGCGCTGCCGCACGGCGACGAGCGCCCGCGCGTGGCGCTGATCTTTCTCGTCGAACTCGCGCTGGCGGGCGCCTGGCTGCTAGCGGAAGGCGATGCGCCGTCAGCAGCCGCTGCGCCGCTGGGCATGGCCGCTTTTGTCGGGCTCGCGATGCTGGCCATCATCGTTGCCATGCAGTGGGGGCTGCAGCGTTTGCCAGCCAACCTTGCGGCGATGCTGATGAGCACCGAGCTGGTGTTTGCAGCGCTGTTCTCATGGTGGTGGGCCGGCGAGGCGATGGGCGTGCGCGAGATCATCGGCGCGCTGCTGGTGGCGAGTGCTGCGCTGGTGTCGGCGTGGCAGCCCGCGCCCGCAGTCGTCAGCGATGCGGCCTGATACGATCGCGCCATGAGCATCCGCCCCACCGTCCGTTTCCTGTTCGCGCATCCGGCCCACTTTCTCGCGCTGGGCTTTGGCTCCGGCCTTGCGCCGAAGGCACCCGGTACCTTCGGCACCCTCGCCGCATGGGCCTTGTACCCGATGCTGCGGGGCCTGTTCCACACGGAGTGGAGCTTCCTGCTGTTCCTCGCGTGGAGCTTTGTGCTCGGTGCGTTCGCCATTGAAGTGGCGGGGCGCAAGCTGGGCGAGATCGACCATGGCGGCATCGTCTGGGACGAATTCGTCGCGATGTGGCTGGTGCTGTTCTTCACGCCGGCTGGCCTGCTGTGGCAGGTGCTGGCGTTTGCGCTGTTCCGCGGTTTCGACATCCTCAAGCCGCCGCCGATCCGCCAGTGCGATGCGCGCTTCAAGCACGGCCTGGGCGTGATGTTCGACGACCTGCTGGCGGCCGGCTATGCCCTGCTGGTGCTGGCGATCCTGAAAAGGCTGATTGGTTGATGGAACACGAACTCGAACGACTCTCGCAGGACACCGGCGACTGGCTCGCGTCGCGCGGCCACACGCTCGCAACGGCCGAATCCTGCACCGGCGGCTGGATCGCCGAAGTGATCACCGCCACCTCAGGCAGTTCAGCCTGGTTCGATCGCGGCTGGGTCACCTACTCCAACGAGGCCAAGCAGCAGATGCTCGGCGTGCGGGCTGACATCCTCGCCGCGCATGGCGCCGTCAGCGAAGCGGTGGTGCGCGAAATGGCGGAAGGTGCGCTCGCCGCCTCCACGGCATCCCATGCGATCGCCGTCTCGGGTGTCGCCGGCCCGACCGGCGGGTCGCCCGAGAAGCCCGTCGGTACCGTGTGGATCGCCTGGGCGACGCGTGGCGCTGCCACACATGCCGAACGCCATCACTTCGAGGGTTCGCGCGAAGCGGTGCGGCGCCAGACCGTGATCCGCGCACTCGAAGCCTTGCCCCAACTTCCCTTGACCCAAGTCTGAATCCGACACGATGAAGCTCGACATCTTCCGCGCCGATCTGCACCAGCCCGAACACGCCGCCGCCATGCTCATGCTGCTCGATGCGTATGCCCGCGACCCGGCGGGTGGCGGCGAGGGCCTCAGCGAACAGGCCAAGGCCAAACTGCCGCGCGCGCTGGCCGATCGCCCCGGCGTGCATGTGCTGCTGGCGTTCGTGGAAGCGCAGCCGGCGGGGCTCGCCATCTGCATGGAAGGGTTTTCCACCTTCGCGGCGGCGCCGTTGCTCAATGTGCATGACTTCGCGGTGCTGCCCGCACACCGCGGCTGCGGCGTCGGGCGTGCGCTGATGAAGCAGGTGATTGCGCTGGCCGAGTCGCTGGGCTGCTGCAAGGTCACATTGGAGGTGCTGGAAGGCAACGCGCCGGCGCGTGCGTTGTACCAGGCCTGCGGTTTTACCGACTACGCGCTCGACCCGGCCTGGGGTAAGGCGATGTTCATGCAACGCTGGCTTGGCGAATGAGGCAGGGCCGACGCTCAAGTCAGCCGCCGCGTGCCCGTCAACAGATCCTGGGGTCGGCGCGCAGGCCCTGATGACTGACCGGCATTGGGCCGGCGGCCAATCGTTCGCGCGAGAAGGGTCCATCGATGCTTGACCTGCGTTCCCGGCCGACGGTGTTGATCGTCGACGATGCTGCCGACAATCTGGATCTACTGTCTGCGGTGCTCAAGGACGAGTACCGCATCAAGGTCGCCAACAATGGCGAGCGTGCGCTGCGGCAGATCTATTCCGACGCGCCGCCGGACCTGATCCTGCTCGACGTGATGATGCCCGGCATGAGCGGCCATGAAGTGTGCCGCCGCCTGAAAGCGAATCCGGACCGCCGACGCATCCCGGTGATCTTCGTCACTGCGATGGATGCCGCCGAGGATGAGGAGTTCGGCCTGTCGCTCGGCGCCGTCGACTACATCACCAAGCCGATCAGCCCGGCGATCGTGCGCGCGCGTGTGCGCACCCATCTCGCGCTGTACGACCAGACGCAGGAACTCGAACGAATGGTCGCGCAGCGCACTGGCGAGTTGAGCGAGTCGCGCCGCCAGTTGATCGGCTGCCTCGCCCGCGCGGCGGAGTTCCGCGACAACGAAACCGGCAACCATGTGATGCGCATGAGCCAGAGCGCGCGCCTCATCGCGCTGGCCTGCGGGCTGGGGCCGGCCACGGCCGAGCTGATCCTGATGGCGGCGCCGATGCACGACATCGGCAAGATCGGTATCCCGGACAACATCCTGCTCAAACCGGGCCCGCTGGATCCGCAGGAGTGGGCGACGATGAAGCAGCACGCCACGATCGGCGCCGAAATCATCGGCATTCACGACGATGACCTGCTGCGCGCCGCGCGTTCGATTGCGCTGTCGCACCATGAGAAGTGGGACGGTAGCGGCTACCCGGCGGGCCTCGCCGGCGAGGCGATTCCGATCGAGGGGCGGGTGGTGGCGATCGCGGATGTGTTCGATGCGTTGATGTCTGTGCGGCCTTACAAGACCGCGATGTCGCTCGACGATGCGCTGGCCTACATCCGCGGCCAGTCCGGGCGACATTTCGACCCCGCCGTGGTGGCCGCCTTCGAAGCCTGCCTGCCCGATATTCTGGTGCTGCGTCGCCGTTATCTCGACGTCGGCGATACCCGCGCCGAGCTTTGAGACGGCGACGTCCGCGCCTACTTGAGATTGTGCGCGGACATCAACACCAGTTTGCCGGCAACGAAGTTCGCTTTCACGTTGCGGGCGTCGTCGCCCCAGGTGCAGGCGCGGATGCCCAGGGTTTCGTCGCAACTGCTGGCTGAGCCGATCAGCGCTTCGACTTCCTGCTGCGTCATGCCGGTCTGCAGCTTCTGGTAGTTCTGCATCGTCAGCTTGCTGCAGCCCGCGAGCGCCAGTGCAGTCAGGGCAATCATGCAGGCAATGCGTTTCATGCGTCGGCCTCCGGTGTGTCGCCCCAACGGGCAATCAGCGTGTGCGCAACGCCGAGCTGATCGAGAATGCGCGCCACCACAAAGTCGACCATGTCCTGCACGGTCTGCGGGTGCGTGTAGAAGCCGGGGCTGGGCGGCAGGATCACCACGCCCATGCGCGAGAGCTTGAGCATGTTTTCCAGATGCAGCGTGGAGAAGGGCGTTTCGCGCGGCACCATGATTAGCGGGCGGCGTTCCTTCAGGCAGACGTCGGCCGCGCGCTCGATCAGGTTGGACGACAGGCCCGCGGCAATCGAGGCCAGCGTGCCCATCGTGCAGGGGCAGATCACCATCGCATCGGGCGGATTCGAACCCGATGCGAGCGGCGCAAACCATTCCTCGCGGCCATACACCGCAAGCTGGCCTTCGGCCGCACTGAAGCGTTCGGTGAACAGCGCCTGCACTTCGGCTGGTCGCGCCGGCAGGGCGAGATCCATCTCCTGCCGCGCCACGATCTGCGCGACCTGCGAGTACAGCAACTCGACTTTCACGCCAGCGGCCAGCAGGCATTCGAGCAGGCGGATGCCGTAGGGCATGCCGGAAGCGCCAGTGAAGGCGAGGGCGATGCGGCGGGTCATCGGGTTACTCCGTGGGCGGGCATCGCGCAATTGTACGTGCGGCGGCGCTCACGGATGGGTCGCGCAAGGGCGCTGCCGCTTCAGCCGGCTTCGCCCAGCGCGGCGAGCGTGTCGATCAGGATCTCGGCGGCGGTCTGCAACAACTGGCTCATATCAGGCACCTGAATGCAGGGGGACGATGCACCGAGTCTAGGCATTGCGTCGCGAGGCGGCCAATCGATTGTGCCGATGCCGCGCATAGCGTCGCGCTATGCCTGTCGGCAAACAAAAAAGGGCGCCCCTTAGGGCGCCCTGATTGCGGCGTCGCGCTGTTTCAGCGGAAAACAACCGTCTTGTTGCCATGCACCAGCACCCGGTCTTCCAGGTGGTAGCGCAGCCCGCGCGCGAGCACGGCCTTCTCGATGTCCTTGCCGTAACGGACCATGTCTTCGACCGAGTCGGAGTGATCCACGCGGATCACGTCCTGGTCGATGATCGGCCCCTGGTCCAGTTCTTCGGTGACGTAGTGGCAGGTTGCGCCGATCAGCTTCACGCCGCGGGTGTGCGCCTGGTGGTAGGGCTTGGCTCCCACGAAGCTGGGCAGGAAGCTGTGGTGGATGTTGATGATCTGGCCTGGATAGTCGCGGCACATCTCCGGCGGGATGATCTGCATGTAACGCGCCAGCACCATCACGTCGCCGCGGACCTCTTCGAAGATGCGGCGCATCTCGGCATAGGCCGCCGGCTTGTTGTCGGCGGTGACCGGCACATGGTGGAACGGAATGCCGTGCCACTCGACGAAACCGCGGAAGGTATCGTGGTTCGAGATCACGCAGGGGATCTCGATATCCAGTTCCTTGCTCTGCCAGCGGCCGATCAGGTCATACAGGCAGTGCTCCTGCTTGCTGACCATCAGCACGACGCGCTTCTTCACCGCGCTGTCGGTGATCTTCCAGGTCATATCGAATTCGCGTGCGATCGGCGCGAAGCGATCGCGCAGTTCGGCCAGCAGGAAGGGCAGCGAATTGGCACGGATCTCGATGCGCAGGAAGTAACGCTGCGCCTCGTGATCGGTATGCATGTTGGATTCGAAGATCCAGCCACCGTGTTCGGCAATGAAACCGGTCACGCGCGCGACGATGCCGGCGCGGTCGGGGCACGATGCGGTGAGGGTGTAGAAGCGTTGCGTGTGCATGGGGGGGATGCGTCCAGAAGGGGCGCCGTTCAGCGCCCCGGGGCAATGCTTAGATACGGGCGGCGGCTTCGTCGATATACCGACGCAGCGTGTCGTAGTCGCGCGCAACCGGATACTGCGGGAACTCGCGAATCACGTTTTCGGGCGGGTGCATCAGGATGCCGGCTTCGGCCTGGCCGAGCATCGCGGTGTCGTTGTACGAATCACCGGCGGCGATGCACTTGAAGTTCAGGCCCTGGAAGGCCTTCACTGCGGCGCGCTTCTGGTCCGGCATGCGCAGGTGGTAATTCACCAGCTTGCCGGTCGCGTCGGCTTCGAGGCGATGGCAGAACAGCGTCGGCATGCCAAGCTGTTCCATCAGCGGCTTGGCGATCTCGTAGAAAGTGTCGGACTAGATCACGACCTGATAT
>CAMFLH010000078.1 GCA_945957295.1 uncultured Uliginosibacterium sp. | reverse complement strand
TGCTGGATGTGTTCGGCACGATCCTCGACACGCTGACCTTCGCCGTCGCCGCGATCGGCGGCATCTCGCTGCTGGTGGGTGGCGTCGGCATCCTGACGATCCTGACCATCGCGGTATCGGAACGCACCGCCGAGATCGGCCTGCTGCGTGCCATCGGCGCAACGCGGCGACGCATCCTGTGGCTGTTCCTCGCCGAAGCGGCCTTGCTCGCCGCGATCGGCGGCGTCGCCGGCCTGCTGCTGGGGGGCGGCATTGCCGGGCTGCTGAAACTGGCGGTGCCGGCGCTGCCGGTAAGCATTCCGTGGCTGTACGCGCTGCTCGCCGAGGGCGTGGCAGTGAGCGTGGGGCTGGCGGCCGGCGTGGCACCGGCGATCCACGCGGCGCGGCTCGATCCGCTCGATGCCTTGAGGGCGGAATAGCCACAGCGCCGCCTGCCGGGCGTGCCGCGCCTCGCGCGATCGCGGTAGCATGAAGCCACCCCAGCCCAGCGAGGCCGTCGATGCTGCTGCTCGCCCTGCGCCGAAGTCCGATGACCGCGATCGCCGCCGCCGTGGCGCTTTTCGTGGTGCTGGACATTAGCGTGCTGGCGATCAACCTGTGGATCGCGCATGAGCTCGACGAAACCTCGGTCGAGATCAACCTCGCCGGGCGCCAGCGCATGCTGTCGCAGCGCATGACCAAGGCCGCGCTGAAGAACATCGCGGCGCCCGATGGCTCCCGCATTGCCGCCAGCGAAGTGGAGCTGCTCGATGCGGCGGCGCTGTTCGACGAGACGCTGCAAACCTTCGCCGACGGAGGCGAGCTCACTGCCGGCGACGGCCGCCGAATCCGCATGCAGGCGATCGCCGACCCGGTCGCGGTCGAACTGCTGGCACAGGCGCGCACCGTGTGGCGCCCGATCATGCAGACAATTCGCAGCCTCGGCCTGGAAGGCGCGGCGCCGGCACGCGAACACATCGCACAGGCGCTGACGGCTCACGAGGGCGAGCTGCTGGATCTGATGAACCGGCTGACCACACGGATCGAAACGGTGTCGCTGCAACGTACGCGCATCCTGCGCGGCATCCAGACGGGCGCCTTCATCCTTGCGCTGTGCAATTTCGCACTGGTGATCGTGCTGCTGTTTGCGCGCTACCGGGCCGCCAGCCTGCGTGGCCAACAGCTGCAGGGCATGATCGAACAGATCGCGGCAGGCGTATGCCTGCTCGACCAACACGGTCATGTGACCGCAGCAAACCCAGCCGCACTGCGCATCCTCGGCGAAACCGAGCAGGCGCTGATCGGCCGCCGCGTCGACCACGCACTGCACGAACAGGCGGGGGTATGGCGCGGCGAGCGCCCGGACGGCACGCCGTTTCACGTCACGCTGAGTTTCGGCGAGGTCGAGACCGAGCAAGGCCGTATCCCGCTCGCCACGCTGCTCGACATGAGCGAGCGGGTCGATGCGGAGGCGCAACTGCGCCAGCTTGCACTGCACGACCCGCTGACCGGCCTGCCCAACCGCCGCATGCTGGACGATCGTCTGCAGATCGCACTGGCGCAAACGCAGCGCGCGCGCCACAAGGTCGGTGTCGCGATGGTGGACCTCGACGGCTTCAAACCGATCAACGACGCATTTGGCCACGCGGTGGGCGACAGCGTGCTGCTCGCAGTCGGCCAGCGGCTCACGGCCTGTGCGCGGGCTGGCGACACGGTGGCGCGCTTGGGCGGCGACGAGTTCGTGTGTGTCTTTTGCGACCTGAACGATCGCGCTGAGCTCGACGCCCTCGGCGCACGCCTGCTCGATGCCCTCACCCAGCCGCTCGCCCTCGCTCAAGTCAGCGTGCCGCTCAACGCCAGCATCGGACTCGCCCTGGCGCCCGACAACGGGCTCGATGCCGAACACCTGCTCGCCGCAGCCGATCGCGCGATGTACGCAGCGAAAATGGCCGGCGGCCACACCCTGCGGCGCGCCACATCGGTTGACCCTCAGCGCTGAAGCCCTAAAGACCGTCGCGTTTTGGCCGTAAGGCTCTTTGGAATCGCCGGGAGGGGGAATCCTGCGCGAAGTCCTGGACGCTTTGCTCCGATCAGCTCAAGCAGATCCGGAGCCACTTCTTTTGGGGGAGAAGATTCATGCACAAACCACTAGCGATTGCAGTGGCGCTTGCGCTCGTACCTGCGGCTCACGCGGCGGAAGGGCGCTTCGACTGGCTCGCGGTATCGGGATTCGGCACGATCGGTGCCTCGATGACCGACGACGACAACATCGCCTTCCGTTATCCGTTCCAGAAGAACGCGAAGGCCAACCAGTGGGCGACGGACATCGACTCGCGGGTCGGCGCTCAGTTCGACATCAACCGCGGCGGCACCTTCAGCGGTGTGCTGCAGGTCATGGGCCAACAGCGTGAGGACGGCGACTTCAGCTTCGAGGTCGAATGGGCCAACGCAATGTGGACCATCAACGAAAACTGGCGCGTACGCGCCGGCCGCATGGTCACCCCGGTGTTCATGCAGTCGGACTACCAGAACGTGGGCTATGCACTGATTCCCGTGCGCTACTCGCCGGAGATGTCGGGCAACTACCCGCTTTCGCGCCACGACGGCGCCGAGGTGATCTTCGGCTCCGAACTGGGCCCGGGCCGCATTCAGTTGCAGGCCTATGGCGGCACCACGCGCTACGCAACGTCGACGCTGGAATACAAGGCCGACGCCGTCTACGGCGCTGCTGCCACCTACACCTGGAACGACTGGACCTTCCGCGCCAGTGCCACCGGCGTGAAACTCAAGGTGGTCGGCTCCGGCGCGACCAGCCTGACGACCGCATCGAAAGTTATGGCAGGCATACCGAGCGCCATATGTCCGGCCTGCGCCGAGGAGTCGAAGAAATTCGCCGACATTGTCGAAGGCGCCGATGGTTCGTTCTTCGGGCTGGGCACGGCTTATGACGACGGCACGTGGTACGCCATCGGTGAAGTTGGCGTTCGAAAAGCATCGGCTGCGATCCCGGACACAATGGGCTATCAACTGCTCGGTGCATACCGTTGGCGCACCCTGACACCGTTCGTGTCGGTGTCAGGCTACAAGACCGACAGCAACAACCAGGCCGTTTTGCCGACTTCGCTGGGTGCGCTCGCAGCAAGTGTGAATGGCCTCTACGAGAGCTTCGCCACCGACCGCACCACGTTCTCGGTCGGTACCCGCTGGGACTTCTACCGCAACGTAGCCTTGAAGCTGCAAGCCGACTTCGTCGACCACAAGTATCCGGAGCGGCAGATGAGCGGCGCCTGGCCACGGACGACGACCGGCCCCACTGCGTATGACGGCAAGGTCAACCTCTACACCGCCACGCTCGATTTCGTGTTCTAGGAGACCGCACATGACAAGCATGCGAAAGCTCTACATCGCCGCCTTGCTGGCCGGTCTGCCGTGGGTCGCGAACGCCGAGGTGGTTGTTGCGGCCGGCGCGAAATCGCCGCTCGCGGGCCTCAGCAAGGCGCAGGTCGCCGACGTGTTCATGGGCAAAGCCAAGAGTGTCGGGGGCAACCCCGCCAAGCCGATCGACTACACCGGCTCGCCCAGGGATGAGTTCGCCAACGGCGTGATCGGCAAGACGCCCGACCAGCTCAAGGCCCACTACGCCAAGCTGCAATTCACCGGCCTCGGCGGCGCGCCGAAGGAAGTCGGCTCGCTGGCAGAAGCGAAGAAGATGGCGGCGGATGATCCGTCAGTGCTGATCTATCTGGAGAAGGGCCAGCTGGATGGTTCGCTGAAGGCCGTGTTCCCGTAAGCACCGAAGTCGCGCAAAGAAGAAGGCCCGCAGATCGCGGGCCTTCCCTTTTTCGGGGGCCGGCACAGGCCCCCACGGACGACACTGGTTCAGATGCGGTACTTCGCCACCGCCTCCTGCATCTGGTGCGCAAGCGACTTCAGTGCATGCGCGGCTTCCGAGGTTTGCGCAGCCGACGCGTTGGTCTCTTCCGAGACCTGGGCGATGCGCTCCACCTGCTGCGCAATGTTGGTCGACGCCGCGCTCTGCTCGCGGATCGCATGGGAAATGTCACCCACCATGTTCACCACCTGCTCGGAGCTGCTGCGGATCTCCTGAATCGCCGAGCCCGCTTCGGTCGCCTGCGTCACGCCGATCTCAACGCGATCGACCACGCCGCGCATCTGCGTCACCGCGCCCTCTGCGCTGGTCTGGATGCGGCCGATCAGGGTGCTGATTTCCTGCGTTGAATGCGCGGTCCGCTCGGCAAGTTTGCGCACTTCGTCGGCCACCACAGCGAAGCCCCGGCCCTGTTCGCCCGCGCGCGCAGCTTCAATCGCGGCGTTCAACGCGAGCAGGTTGGTCTGGTCCGCGACTTCCTTGATCACGGTGACGACCGCGTTGATGCTCAGTGCCTCGGACGCCAGCACCTCGATCTTCTGCGCCGCTTCATGCACCCGATCGGCGAGACCGTTGATCTCGCCCACCGTACCGTTGATGACACCTTCGCCTTGCTGCGCGCGTTCGCCCGACTGGCGCGACTCGACCGCCGCATCATTGGCACGATCAGCCACATGGTTGATGCTCACCGTGACCTGCTCGACCGTTGCCGCCATCGCGCTCGATGCGTCACTCGCCACCCGCGCGCCGTCCAGCATCTCCTGCGCAGCATGCGCCACGTCGTTAGCCTGCCGCGTCACGCCTTCCGACGCCGACAGGATCTCGCGGAAGCTCGCCTGCAGCTTGTCGAGCAGGCGGTTGAAGGCCTGCACGGTCAGCCCGATCTCATCGCGGCTGCGCACCGGCACGCGGCGCGTGAAATCGAGCTCACGCTCGATCGCCTCGACGGTGCGCTCCATCGACGCCAGCGGCACCTTCACGGCACGAATCACGACCACCCCAAACACCAACAACACCACGATCGCGGCGAGGTTCACACCGACGCTGACAAGCTGTGCAGTCTGCTGGGTGCTGTTCACGCGGGCCTCCGATTCACGGAAGCTATCTGCGTTGTACTTGGTGATCTTGGCCAGCGTCGCTTCGAGTTCGGCCGCCGCCGGCATCACCTTGCTGAACATGATCGTGGTGGCCTCGTCTGCCTTGCCGCCAATCGACGCCTCCGCGGTGGCATGGTAGGCATCGATATACGTCTTGAAGTCCGCCTTCAGTTTGTCGAACAGCTTGCGATCCTGTTCGTCGCTCACCAACGGCTCGTACTTAGCGATCAGCTTTGCGCCCTCGTCTTCGGTCAGCTTGGCCTTCTCGGCGAAGGCTTTCTTCAGATCCGCGTCCTGCTCCATCAGCAGCGACAGCAATTGCGAGCGCAGATCACGGTAGTTGTTGCCGACGTCGCCGATCAGCATCAGGCTCGGCGCGGCATTCGTCGTGAGCATGTTGACCTCGCCGCGAATCTTCGCGAACGAGGCAAAAGAGATCCCCCCAATCGTCAGCAGCGACGCTACCGCAATCGCGAGCATCAGCATCAGCCGTTTTGAAATCGACATGTTTGGTGTCCGTCTTGGTTTCAAGCGATGCGGGGCAGGCCTGCGCCCGCCATGCGGGCCCCCACCCGCGCAGCGCTGCGCTCCAGACGCAGCGCCTGAGGCACCGCGCAAACAGCCCGGGCACACCCACCCCCTTCCCGGACCGCTTACGCCCTATCACGGCAGCAGCGGCAACAACTTTAGCGGGCAAGGCAAGGCGGCGGCCGGCAGTGGCACAATCCGAATCCCCACGCCTCAGGAAGCTTTGCATGGCCCACCCGCTCCCCCCCCTGTCCCTGCTCGAAACCCGCATCCTCGGTGTGCTGGTCGAGAAGGAACACACGGTGCCCGACACCTACCCGCTGTCGCTCAACGCGCTGGTCGCCGGCTGCAACCAGAAAACAAGCCGCGACCCGGTCATCGAAGCGAGCGACGCCGAGGTGCTCGAAGCGCTCGATAGCCTGCGCAGCCACACGCTGATCATGGAAAACTCCGGCGGCCGCGTCAGCCGCTACAGCCACAACATCGGCCGCGTGCTGCAGGTGCCCTCTCAAGCGGTCGCGTTGCTCACCGCATTGATGCTGCGTGGCCCGCAAACGGCGGCGGAGTTGCGTGCGAACTGTGAGCGCCTGCACCGTTTCGCTGATGTCTCATCGGTGGAGGCTTTCCTCGCTGAGCTGGCCGGGCGCCCGGCCGGAGCGCTGGTGGTGGAGCTACCGCGTGCCCCCGGTGCGCGCGAGAACCGTTGGGCTCACCTGCTCTCCGGCACGCCGACGCTGCCTGCGCCAAGCGCCGCCCCCGCCAGCAGCGGTGCAAGCCGCGATCCCTTGCTGGCCGATCGCGTTGCGCGCCTCGAAGACGAAGTGGCCACGCTGCGCAAACAGCTCGCCCGCCTTTACGAGAAGCTGGGCGAATCGCCCGACGACGCGGCGTGATCTGCCCCGCCGACGCGCTGCCCGCGGCCGCACCGCGCCTCGCCAACCACCTGCTGCACGCAAGTGGTGGCCTGCGCTGGCATCTGAGCGCGCTGCGCCACCGGCATGGCGCCTGGCAGCCGTTCATGGCCTGTCTCGCGAACTGGCTGGCCCGCTGGCAACCGGCACGTGACAAGCTCTTGCTAGTGGGCCCCAGCGCGGGCTGGACGCTGCCTACGGCCTTCCCGCAGCGCTTTCGTGAGGTGCGTGTGCTGGAACCGGACCCGATCGCGCGACTGACGCTGGCTCAGCGCTTCGTCGACTGCGCGCCGCGCTTTGGCACGCTCGATGCCTTCGCCCCAGGCGGATTGGCCACGCTACGTGATCACTACGCCGACCACGCCGTGCTCTTCTGCAACGTGCTCGGCCAGCTCGCGCCGGACGACGACAGTGCTGCGTGGTGCGCCGAGTTGCGCACGACGCTGGCACCACTCGCGTGGGCCAGCTGGCACGACATTGCCTCGTCGGCGCGTGCATTGGACCAGCCCGGCGAACAGACGATTCCCGCCGACACCGGTTTCGACCCGCTGCTTGGCCGCTTCTGGCACGGCGGCAGGCTGGAAGTAACGGACCACGGCAGCCTGGCGCTCGCTGGCGGCGAGGCGTTCCAGTGCGTCGATTGGACGCTGCGACCCGGCCAGCACCACCTAGTCGGCTGGGTTAGCCATACGGCGGAGGCTGCCTGATGGAGTGCCGTGCCGGCTGCGCCGCCTGCTGCATCGCGCCGTCGATCTCGTCGGCGATTCCCGGCATGCCGGACGGCAAACCCGCCGGCGTGCCCTGCGTTCAACTCGACGCGCAGTTGCGCTGCAAACTCTTCGGCGACCCGCGCCGCCCCGCGGTGTGTGGTGGGCTACAGCCCTCGGCCGAAATGTGCGGGGCCGATCGCAGCCATGCGATGCATTTCCTCACGCAACTGGAAGCCGCCACGCGCAGCCCCTGACGCCGGCACCTCAGTTGGCCCGCTCAACGCGGCCACCCGTGCGACCACTGTGCTTCGCTTCATACATCCGGCGGTCGGCAAGATCGATCAACGCGTCGACGTCCACATGGTCGTCCGGCATCAGCGCATAGCCCACACTGGCTCGCACTTCGAGTACGCGCCCTTCGAACATCAGCGGCGCACCGAGGGCAGATTGCAGGCGCTCAACCGCGGAACGCGCACCTTCGGGCGAATCGAGCGGATCTAGGATCACGGCGAACTCATCCCCACCAAGCCGCGCTGGCAGATCGGATTTGCGCGCGCAAGCCCGCAGGCGCCGCGCAAACTCAACGATAAGCGCGTCGCCCGCGCGATGCCCTAAGCCATCGTTGAGCTGCTTGAGTCCGTCAAGATCGGCGATCAGCACGCCCAGGCGCAGGTGCTCACGACCAATGCGCGAGCCCAGCCCACGCAGGCGATCCATGAATAGGGAGCGGTTGGCGAGATCCGTCATTTCGTCATGCGTGGCGCGATAGAACAAGGTATCGGCGTCGTAGCGGGCGGCATGAAACATCGTCGCCGCAACATGCCCGGCGAGCAGCGCCAGCAGGCCCTCGTGCGTCTCGGAAAAAGCGGCCACCCTAGCGGACATGGCCTTCAGCACCCCCACTGTGGTGTCGCCATAGCGCAGCGGCAAGACAATCATCGAGCGCACACCGAGCTTGCGGCAAGCCGCCTTGTCCGCACGCGGATCGAGCTCCGAATCATCGCACCGCAGCGTCTCGCCCTGCGCCACGCAAGCACCCGACAGGCTGCCGCTGCGCGCCAGCCGCAGCCCGAGGAAGTTGCGCGCGATACCCGAACTGGCGCGATAGACCATGTCATCGCCCTCAGCCAGCTCGATCGCCGCGCCATCCGCATCAATCAGGCTCAGGGTTGCCTCGCTCACCTGCTGCATCACCCGCCCCAAATCCACGCCAAGACGCGCGATCTCGGTCTGAATCGCGATGACCTGCAGTAGTTTTTCCGCTGTGAACATCCGCCCTCCCGGTATGCAGAAAATCCACGCGCCCCACGTTCCCTTTATAGCTGAACCACGCCATGCAGCCTTGCCAGGGTTTGATCCGGCCCGGGATGAACGCATTGCGCGGGCTGGCATAGTACCGACATGATCCGCTACCCCGCCCCCCTTCACACTGGCGCACGTGTCGCCATCACGGCGCCTTCCTCCGGCGTCGGCGCCGACTGCCACACACGACTCGACCTCGCGCTTGCATGGCTAAGGCAGCAAGGGCTGGTGCCGCTCGAAGGGCGCCACCTACGTACCCAGCACAAACAGGCCAGCGCGCCGGCAGCGCACCGCAGCGCGGAATTGATGCACTGCCTGCTCGCGGCGGATATCGCGGCCGTGATCCCGCCCTGGGGCGGCGAGCTCGCGATCGAAGTATTGCCGCGACTGGACTGGGCTGCGCTGGAGCGTGCCGAACCAAGCTGGTTGCTTGGTTACTCCGACACATCGACCTTGCTGATGGCGCTGACCCTTCGGCTGCGCTGGGCCACCGCACACGGCGCCTGTCTGATGGATCTGGTACCGGGTCAGAGCGATCCCCTGATCACCGGCCTGCTGCCCGCGCTGGGCACGATGGCGGGCGGGCGCTTCACACAGCGCAGCTCGCTTGCGTGGCAAGCCGACTGGGGCGACTACACGGTTCATCCGGAGCGGGTGTTCGCACCACAGATACCGACCCGACTGGCGCTGCTGGATGTGAATCCGGGCCGCGCGGTGCGCTTTTCCGGGCGCCTGATCGGCGGCTGCCTCGACACCGTACGTAACCTCGCGGGCGGCCCCTGCGGCGATGTGCCGCGCTTCGTTCGCGATGCGGGCGAGGCGGGGGCGATCCTGTACTTCGAGAACTGCAACCTGCGCCCGAGCGAATTTCTGTGTGTGCTGCAGGGCTTGAAGCTGGCCGGTTGGTTCGACGGGCTTGCCGGCGTGCTGGTGGGCCGCAGCAGTGCCGGCGATGTACGCACCGCCGAGTGGCTGAATCAGCGCGAAGCGCTGGTGGCCGGGCTGGCCGATCTGCCCTGCCCGGTCATTCTCGGCTGCGACATCGGCCACATGCCGCCGCAGTGGCTGATGATCAACGGCGCGCTCGCCGAAGTGCGTTACGCCGACGGCGCGGCGGAGATCGAGCAACGCTTCATGTAGACGGGTCGCGCCGCGCAACGGAACCGCGCCATCTCGGCCAGCGCGACAAGTCGCCGACGCGTAGCCCGCCGTCAGTTCGCTTTGGTGCAGCGCATCTCCGGCGCTTCGTAGCCCCACACCACGCGCACTTCGCCCTGATGTTCGGCGAGGGTCTCGTTGCGCCCCGCGTAGCGCGTGCCACTGGCGCTGGCTTGCTGGAACATCAGCGCGCTACTGTCGCCACGTTCAGCGATAAGCGTCGCGGGCTCGGTCTTGAAGTAGGTCACAACCAGCTCGTTGGCAGCGTTGCCGTCACATGCAAAACGCACCGGCCCGAGGCTGTCGACCAGCCGGTAGCGGGCCTGTAGCTCGGCGATGCGGCGCTGGTACTCGCCTTGCACGCAAGCGTGCACGTCTGCACTCTTCCAGCAGTCGTCGCGCCCCTTTACCCAACCGCGCTGTTCCGCTTTCAGTGTGTTGGGGTGTTCGTGCTTCGCTTTTGCCGATGCGGCGGCGTAGACCGACGCCAGCTTGCGATCCAGCGCCGATAACGCCGCATCGCCACAGACCATCGCCTCAACGCTGCCCTCCGCCACCTTCGTGCACGAGAACGACGGCCCCTGCGTTGCCGCCAGAGCGCCGCTCACGGCGACGAGGCCGAGCAGGCCGAGACCCGCGCCAATGAGCTTACTGCCACGCATCGAAGACATCTTTGCTTCCTTTCGCAGTACGTTCGCGCCAGGCGCGCGGTATGGGTGATGGGTTGGCAGAATCCTGACATGATTCCGCAACGCGATCTTTACGGGCTAGGCCACCCGCTTTGCGCCGCGTGCCATCATGCGCGCCGCGGTCGCCCGTCGATGTAAAGGGCCTGCGATGCGCCTGCGCACCTTGGGGCAACTGCGGCAACCCGCTATCAACGGAGCCACGAATCATGGCTATACGTATCGTCAGACTCGGCAGCCCGCGTGCTGCGGACGAAGGCCTTCGCATCGGCACCGTGCGCCGCCCACCACGCGGTGTGCCCAAAACCGAGTTCGCGACGCAGAACTGGTACGACGTATGGTTTCCCAATCTCGCACCGAGTGTCGAGACCATGAAGCTCGGTCAGCACGCCACGACACCCGCCGAATGGGGTGCGTTCATCAAGAAGTACCGCGCTGAGATGGCAACGCCCGAGGCCAGCCATTCGATCGCGCTGCTCGCGGCACTGTCGCGCGACAGCAATTTCTCGGTTGGCTGCTATTGCGAGAACGAGGCCCACTGTCACCGCTCGGTGCTTCGCGAATTGTTGCTCGAACACGGCGCGTTGCTGGCTGACACGCCCAGTACCTGAGCTACGCCGCGCGCGGGGCTGACGGGTCGCCGCTTCTTGATGCAGGACGCATCGCGCGTTAGCCAGTTTGCTAGTGTGAAACGATGACGGATCAACACCGCCCAGCCCGCCTGCTGTTCCTGCCGTGGACCATCCTGATCCTTGGTCTGGTCGCGACTTACGTGTTGCAGGACAACGCGCGGGAGGCCAGCCGGCACGAGCTCCGCGATGACTTCGAGTTGCGCGCTGCCGGTATCGTCGACACCATCGAGCGCCGCATGCGCGCCTACGAGCAGGTGCTCGAAGGCGCGAGCGGCTTGTTCGCAGCATCGCCCGACATCCGGCGCGAGCAGTTCCTTGCCTATGTGCGCGCACTCAAGCCGGAAGGCAAATACCCCGGCATCCAGGGCGTCGGGTTCGCGCAATGGATCACACCGCAGGACAAGGCACGGCATGTTGCGGCGATGCGCGCGTCGGGCATTGCCGATTACGAGATTCGCCCGCCCGGCGAGCGCGAGGCGTACTCGGCCGTCGTCTATCTGGAGCCGGCGAACTGGCGCAATCAGCGGGCGATCGGCTACGACATGTATGCCGAACCGGTGCGGCGCGCAGCGATGGTGGCATCGCGTGACGAGGCACAGACGCGCATATCCGGCCGCGTTACGCTGGTGCAGGAAACCGCCACGGACGTGCAGCCCGGTTTCCTGATGTATCTGCCGGTGTACCGCGCCGACGCCGCGCGCGGCACGCTGGAGGAGCGGCGTGCTGCCCACATCGGCTGGGTCTATGCTCCCTTCCGCATGCACGATCTGATGGCGGGCCTGCTCAGTACCGGGCAGGGTGACATCGGGAGTCAGATCAATCTGAAAGTCTTCGACGGCGAACGGGCCGAGGCGGCGGCCCTGATGTTCGATTCGAGCCGGCAAGCGGCCCCGGCCCCCGCGCTGCAGTCGACCAAAACCCTGCGGCTGTTCGGCCACCCCTGGACCGTCCAGGTCCGCTCGCTGCCGGCCTTCGAGGCCCGCCTCGCGAGCGCAGCGGCCAACATCATCGCGGTCGCTGGCTGCGTTGGCAGCGCGCTGCTTGCGCTTGTGGTGTGGCTGCTGAGCACCGGGCGCGTGCGGGCGCTCGTGCTTGCGGGAAGTATGACCGAGGAGCTTCGCGCCGGTAACCTAGCCCAGCGCCGGCTCAACCGCGCGCTACGCCTGTTAAGTGACTGCAACACCACTCTGGTGCACGCCGACGATGAATACAGGCTGCTGGCCGAGATATGCCGTCTGTGTGTGGATCGCGGCGGCTACCTGATGGCCTGGGTGGGCTATGCCGAACACGATGCAGCAAAGAACGTGCGTCCGATCGCGCAGTCGGGTTACGAGAATGGCTACCTCGATGGCGTACACATCAGCTGGGACGACAACGAGCGCGGCCGCGGGCCCACCGGCACGGCGATTCGCACCGGCAAGACTTGCGTAAACCAGGACGTGCTGACCACTCCCAGCCTCGCGCCATGGCGCGAAGCCGCAATCCAGCGCGGCTATCGGTCCAGCATCGCGCTACCGCTGATCGGGAACTCGCAGCTGCTCGGCGCCCTGACGATCTACGCCCGAGAAGAGAACGCCTTCGACAAGGAAGAGGTGGCGCTGCTCGAAGAGCTCGCGACCGATCTTGCCTACGGCATCGCGACGCTGCGAACGCGCGCCGAGCACGCCGCAGCGAAGGAACAGGTCGAGTTCCTGGCGAACTTCGATCCGCTGACGCAACTGCCCAACCGCATGCTGCTGCGCGACCGTTTCGAACAGGCGGTGCAAGTTGCGACTCGCGAAGGTACGACGCTTGCGATGCTCTACCTCGATCTGGACAACTTCCAGCAGATCAACGACAGCCTTGGCCACGACGCCGGTGACAAGGTACTGGAGGTCGCCGCCCGTCGCCTGCAACACAGCGTGCCGCCAAGCGCCACGATCAGCCGGCTAGGCGGAGACGAGTTCGTGATCCTGCTGCCCGGGCTCGTCGACGCAGCGGACGTCGGCACGCTGGCGGATGCAATACGCGACGCGTTCACCGAGCCCATCGCGATTGACGGCAATCAGTTGAGCGTCGGCTTCTCGATTGGCGTGAGCCTGTTCCCGAATGACGGGCAGGATTTCGATACCCTACTCAAGCGCGCCGACACCGCCGTCGACAGCGCGAAAGAAGCCGGACGCAATACCTACCGCTTCTACAAGCGCGACATGAACCCCGATCTGCTCGCGCAGATGCGCATTACAAGCGCGCTGCCCGGCGCCTTGCGCAACGATGAATTCCTGCTGCACTACCAGCCTCAGATCGACATCGCGAGCGGGCGGGTCGTCGGCGTCGAAGCCCTGGTGCGCTGGCAGCATCCGGCGGAAGGGTTGATGTCACCCGGGCGCTTCATCCCGCTGGCCGAACGCAGCGGCTACATCGTTCAGCTGGGCGAATGGATCTTGCGCGAAGCCTGCCGCCAAGCGAGCGTATGGCGGGCACAGCATGCCGACGCGCCGATCGTCGCGGTCAACTTCTCCGCACTGCAGTTCAGCCGCAGCAACGTCGTCGACAGCGTGACCAGCGCGCTGGCCGAGTCCGGGCTGCCTGCGGGCTACCTTGAGGTTGAGCTCACCGAGTCGCTCCTGCTACAGGATCTGGACGCCACGATGAACACGCTGCACGCACTCAAGGCGCTCGGCGTGAAACTCTCGATCGACGATTTCGGCACCGGCTATTCAAGTCTCGCGTACCTGAAGCAACTGGCGGTCGACAAGCTGAAGATCGACCAGTCCTTCGTACGCGACATGCTCGGTGGTGCCGACGGCGCATCGATCGTGAAGGCGATGATCCAGCTCGGTCACGCGCTCGAGCTGGAAGTCATCGCCGAGGGCGTCGAGACACAAGCCCAGTTCGACTCCCTGCGTTCAGCCGGTTGCGATCAGGCGCAGGGCTATCTGTTCGGCCGACCAGTCGCCGCCGCTGCACTCGACACGCTGCTTCAGCAGGGCTGCGTGCAGTTGCCGTAGGCCGGCTCAGTTCGGCACTCGATACGGTGTACGCACCGGCACCTTGACCCATTCGCCACCCTTGAACTGGACGGTCTCACTCACGCCGTTCATGGCTGCAAGCAGCGACGCGGCCATCGACCCGCCCGCACGCTTTGAAACCGCCGGCAGCGTCTCGCCGCCGCGCGCACCGATCACACGCAAGCGCAGCTCGGAGATCGATGCGCGTTCGCTTTCGCTAAGCGGCCGCAGGCTGTCGGCGATGCTGCGTACCTGTGTGCGCTGGCTCTCGGGCGCGAGGCCGATCATCTGGTAGATCTTGCGATCCAACACCAGCCAGAGGAAGTACAGGTGCACCGGCTCCTTGCCACTTTTGTCCGTCAGGTAAAGCGCCTGCGCGGGCAAGCCGGCCGCGGTCTTGCCCTCGATCTGCTGCGGCACGCGGCCGTACTTGCGGGCGAGCTTTTCGGAGAACGCCTTGGCTACTTTCGGCAGATCTTCCGCCGTGCCTTCGCCGGCCAGGCCGAAAGCGGCGATGCCGTCTTTCGTCGGCGCCATCGCATTCACGGTATTGCGTGTGTTCTCGACCAGCCAGCCTTTCGGGAACACGAGACGAAACCCCATCGCGGGGTGCACGAAGGTCTCGTCGTGTACAAGCCCTTCGGCCGGGTCGGGTCCGATCAGCAGACCATCGAGGGTCTTCATGAACGCGGCCTCGTCCGCTGCGATCGGGGGCAAGGCGGCCGGGGTCAGTCTGGCTGCATCGCGGCGCAGATTCGCGACGCGTTCGGGTGTCGAGGGATGGCTGTCGAAGAAGCTTGGCGCGCGCTTCTCGTCGGTCATCGTCTCGATGAAGTGCTCCATGCGATCGAGAATCGCTGCGATACCGCGTGGGTCATAGCCCGCGGCAGCGGCGAGCGGCTGTCCGAGTGCATCCGCTTCGCGTTCCTGGTCGCGGCTGTATCCCGCAGCGACGGCTTCGAAAGGCTTCCCTGCCAGCGTCGCAAGGTCGTCGCTGATGATGCCGCCCACCAGTTCGCCCGGCAGCGCCAACAGACCGAGCCGCCGCTCCTTCTTCATCTGGCGCACCGAATGGCGACGCTCGACATGCTGGATCTCGTGGCTAAGCACCCCCGCGAGTTCATCTTCCGAGCGCAGCAGCGCCAGCAGGCCCCGCGACACATAGATATAGCCGCCAGGCACCGCAAAGGCGTTGGGCTCCACTTGATCCACCACCGCAAAGTGGTAGTTGAACTGGCGGCTCGGCAGCGCCGCGGCAACCCGCTGACCGACGCGATCAACGTAAGCAGTCAGCGCCGGATCGTCCACCAGCCCCATGTTCGTCGCAACCGATTGGGCAGCCTTTTGCCCCATCTGGCGATCAACATCGGTACTCGGCATGCCGACACAGGCAGCAAGCAGCACGGATGAACACAGGGCAAGCAGAAGTCGGGTTGGCATGGCGGTCTGTCCTGAATGTGATCTGGTAGCACCCGGCGCGAGCCAGGAAGGGCGTAAGCCGGGCTGCAGTGTAATCAATGCCCGCCCTCGCGAATACGCGGTGCGGCGGCGCGGCTTAGCCAAAATGAAAACGGGCGACCCGAAGGTCGCCCGTATCCGTGTAGCACTATCCCGGGATCAGCGCGGCAGCACCGACTCGCCCATCAGGAACTCGTCGACCGCTCGCGCAGCCTGGCGGCCTTCGCGGATCGCCCAGACCACGAGCGACTGACCGCGGCGTACGTCGCCCGCAGCGAAGACCTTCGGCACGTTGGTTGCGTAAGCGGCCGCACCTTCGGTGGAAGCCTTTGCGTTGCCGCGGCCGTCCTTGTCGACGCCGAAGGCTTCGAGCATCGAACCGAGCGGATTGACGAAGCCCATCGCGAGGAAGACCAGATCAGCCGGCAGTTCCTTCTCGGAGCCTGCGACTTCGGTCATCTTCATCTGGCCGGTCTTCTCGTCCTTGGTCCATTCGACGCGGGCGGTGACGATGGCCTTGAGCTTGCCGTTCTCACCCTTGAAGGACTTCGTGGTGATCGACCAGTCACGCTCGCAGCCTTCGTCGTGCGACGAAGAGGTACGCAGCTTGGTCGGCCAGTACGGCCACACCAGCATCTTGTTCTCCTTCTCCGGCGGCATCGGCATCAGCTCGAATTGCGTCACGCTCTTCGCGCCGTGGCGGTTCGAAGTACCCACGCAGTCGGAACCGGTGTCGCCACCGCCGATCACGACCACATGCTTGCCGGTCGCCTTGATCTGATCCTTCAGCTTGTCGCCCGCGTTGACCTTGTTCTGCTGCGGCAGGAACTCCATCGCGAAATGCACGCCTTCGAGCTCGCGGCCCGGCACCGGCAGATCGCGCGGAATCTCGGAGCCCGCAGCCAGCACGACGGCGTCGAACTCAGCCTTGAGCTGCTCGGGGTCGATCGTCTGCTTGGCATCCGAACCCACACCCTTGGGCAGGCCGCCCTTGCCGACGTACACGCCGGTCTTGAACACGACGCCCTCGGCCTTGAGCTGCTCCAGGCGGCGGTCGATGTGAGCCTTGTCGAGCTTGAAGTCAGGAATGCCGTAACGCAGCAGACCGCCGACGCGCGAGCTCTTCTCGAACACCGTCACATCGTGGCCGGCACGCGCCAGCTGTTGCGCGGCGGCGAGGCCGGCAGGGCCGGAGCCGACGATCGCAACCTTCTTGCCAGTCTTCTTCAGCGGCGGCTGCGGTACGACCCAGCCGTTCGCCCAGGCCTTGTCGATGATCGCGTGCTCGATCGACTTGATACCAACCGGCAGTTCGTGGATGCCCAGCGTACAGGCGGCCTCGCACGGCGCCGGACAGATGCGGCCGGTGAACTCCGGGAAGTTGTTGGTCGAGTGCAGCACATCGATCGCCTGCTTCCAGTCCTGGTGATAAACCAGGTCGTTGAAGTCCGGGATGATGTTGTTGACCGGGCACCCGTTGTTGCAGAACGGGATGCCGCAGTCCATGCAGCGTGCGCCCTGCACCTTGGCCTGTTCGTCGCTCAGCGTGAGCACGAACTCCTTGTAATGCTGCTTGCGCTTGTCGGCAGCTTCGTAGCCCTCTTCGACGCGCGCGAATTCCATGAATCCGGTGACCTTACCCATTTTCGTTTTCTCCGGTTCTCGATCAGGCGGTGGTGGCGGCAGCTTCGCGCGCGGCAGCCATTTCCTTCAACGCACGGCGGTATTCCTTCGGCATCACCTTGACGAAGGCCGCGCGCGACTCGTTCCACTTCTCGATCAGCGTCTTCGCACGGAAGCTGCCGGTGTAACGGAAGTGGCGCTCGATCAGGCGCTTCAGGATCGCCTCGTCAGTTTCGCCCTGGCCGCCGCGGGTGACGGCGTGCCACAGGGCACGCTCGCCCTTGGCTTCCTGCTCAGCGCTGCTGAGCAGCGGCTCGACGTCGACCATCGCGAGGTTGCACTTCTGCGCAAACGTGCGATCCGGGTCGTAGATGTAGGCCACGCCACCCGACATGCCTGCCGCGAAGTTGCGGCCTGTGTCACCCAGCACGATCACGGTGCCGCCGGTCATGTATTCGCAACCGTGGTCGCCCACGCCTTCGACGACCGCCGCCGCACCCGAGTTACGCACCGCGAAGCGCTCACCGCCGACGCCGTTGAAGTAGGCCTCACCACCGGTCGCACCGAACAGCACGGTGTTACCGACGATGATGTGCTCCGGGCCGAAGCCGCGGAAGTCGTTCGGGCTGCGCACGATAACGCGACCACCGGCAAGACCCTTGCCGACGTAGTCGTTGCCCTCGCCGACCAGATCCAGCGTCACGCCGTGCGCCAGGAAGGCGCCGAAGCTCTGGCCGGCGGTACCGGCAAGCTGGATGTGGATCGTGTCGTCCGGCAGACCGGCGTGGCCGTAACGCTTCGCCACTTCGCCCGACAGCATCGCGCCAGCGGAACGGTTGACGTTGCGGATCGGCGTGATGAAGGAGACACGCTCGCCCTTCTCCAGCGCCGGCTTGGCCTGCTCGATCAGCTTGTGATCGAGCGCGCGCTCGAGCAGGTGATCCTGCGTGTCGGTCGCACGGCGAGCCACGCTCTCCGGCACTTCCGGCAGATGGAAGATGCGGCTGAAGTCCAGGCCCTTGGCCTTCCAGTGTTCGATCGCCTTCTTCTTGTCGAGCAGGTCGGCGCGGCCGATCAGGTCCTCGAACTTGCGGATGCCCAGCTGGGCCATGATCTCGCGCACTTCTTCGGCGATGAAGAAGAAGAAGTTCACGACGTGCTCGGGCTTGCCCGAGAACTTCTTGCGCAGTTCCGGATCCTGCGTGGCCACGCCCACCGGGCAGGTGTTCAGGTGGCACTTGCGCATCATGATGCAGCCTTCGACGACCAGCGGCGCGGTCGCGAAACCGAACTCGTCGGCGCCCAGCAGCGCAGCGATCGCGACGTCACGACCGGTCTTCATCTGGCCGTCGGCCTGAACGATCACGCGGCCACGCAGGCCATTGAGCACCAGGGTCTGCTGCGTTTCCGCCAGACCCAGTTCCCAGGGCGAACCGGCGTGCTTGATCGAGGACAGCGGCGAAGCACCGGTGCCACCATCGTGGCCGGCGATCACGATGTGATCGGCCTTGCACTTCGAGACGCCCGCGGCAACCGTGCCGACACCGACTTCCGACACCAGCTTCACCGAGATGCTGGCGTTCGGGTTCACGTTCTTCAGGTCATGGATCAGCTGGGCCAGATCCTCGATCGAGTAGATGTCGTGGTGCGGCGGCGGCGAGATCAGGCCAACGCCCGGCAC
>CAMFLH010000077.1 GCA_945957295.1 uncultured Uliginosibacterium sp. | reverse complement strand
TTGTACGCCTCAGTTTGAGGCAAGAATGTGTCTAGGAAACGCGGGGCGATTCAGACCTTTGGGTTGTCGGTCCAAGTCTCAGATCCTTTTGCTCCAGGCTCGTGGAGCTTGAGCGCTCCCTTCGTGGTGAAGCAACGCTCAAGTCCATACTGCCAGACGAACTCACGCTCGTCGTATCGTCGGTCACTTCGCGTGGCAACATCGCTATTCATGGCACTACCGGCTACGAGGTTCAACGCGAAAACAGCGTTTTCTGGCACTCGGTGTCGTTTGGGTTTGAATTCGAAGTCGCCCAACTTTCTCGGGCTGTAGCGCTCCAGTGGTTCAAGCGCTATGCGGGCTAACAAGTCCGTCAACGGGACGCCAAAATGCTGCGCATTTTGGTTCCCTCCGCTGCGCTCCGGCGCCCGTTACGTCCAACGTTAGCCGTCAAATACCGCAATGATTACTCGTACTCAAGCTCAGGCCGTCGGCGACAACTTGATTGAACTCGCCCATCAGGAAGAGCTTGCTCAGAGGAATGCCTCTGCTCGTTCCGTCCCGTTCGTTTATCGGTTTGAAGAACTCAAACGCCTTGAACGTTGGGAACGTCCTGTTCTAGTTGAAGAGGCTAAGCGTTACGCCATGCGGCAACCGAAGGTTCTTGCTCTCTGGGCTCTCCTCGGCGGCGCAGTTATCTATTTCGCTTTCATCTCAGTACAACAACGGCTTTCCATTCCGCTGCTCGCGGCGTGGGTAGGCGCAGCGGCCTTAATGGCGCCCGTCTACTTCTATCGCCGGAGTGTTATGAGAAGCTACATCCGGAACAGAGTTGCTGCTCTACAGAAAGTTGCTGATGACAGGGCGCTGCAGTGACGGCTAACTGGTCAGTCAACCGGACACCCAAACTGCCGCGCAGTTTGGGTTCCCTCCGCTGGCGCTCCGGTGCCGGTTACTTTCAACGTTGATATGGCTTGTTTTCGTCAATAGGGCGAAAACATCTCTCCGGTTTTCCGGTGATCCTGTGTTGCGCTGTTGCCGGATGGGGAACGCGGCGGAGCCGTTGGGTAATGCGACGGTTGATCATGCTGATATGCGCGGATTGGGTACCGCAGTTCAAGTGTTCGTCGCGGGGCTGCCTGCGCTCTAGGATCTGAGATCACCGCTTTCGCGGCACACCATTAACGTTGCCGAGGATTCCCCTGGCCGTGGCTGCGTCGCGTTCCCGATCCGGCATCGAGAGCTGTCGTGCTGCGTGTGTTCGGGTGATGTTTTCCTCCCTAAAGACGCGGGGGTGTTGGCCGCGGATCAGGCGGCCGGCGTAATCGGTACGCGCCGGGCGATGTCCCAGATGAAGCCCACCAGTTCGCGCGCGATGGCCACGATGACCTTGGTGCGGGTCAGGTGCCGTGCGCACAGTCGGCGGTAGCGTGCGCACAGCCGTGTCTGCGCGTTCCAGGCGATGTCGGTGATGACTTTGTCGTGGCCCGCCTGGCGTCGCGCGATGATGGGAGTGAGCCGTGCCGGGTGCTGGTAGTGGTGGGCGATCTCGACCAGGATTCGTCTCTCCGCGCGATTGCCGGCTTTGGTGATGGCGCCCTGGCGACGGCGTGCGCCACTCGAGTGCTCTGAGGGCACCAAGCCCAGATAGCTCATCAATTGGCGCGGATGCGCAAAGCGCTGGAAGTCCTGGATCTCGGCCACCAGCGTGATCGCCGCGATCAACTGCACGCCACGCAGGGTCTGCAACGCAGCAACGATCGGGGCCAGCGCCCATGTGCCCAGCGTGTCGAGGAGTGCCGCCTCCAGCCGACCGATTCGCGCTTCCGACTCGGTAATCGCATGCAGGTATTCCTGAAAGGCGATCTGCTGAGCCGGGAGCGGCAATTTCAGGCTCGCCAGCCAGCGCAAATGGGCGGCCGTCCAACTGCTTTTGCCTTCGTAGCGGATGCCATTGCGCAACAGCAGCGCCTTGAGCCGATGACGTGCATTGCGCTGTTCGCGTATCGCGTCTTCGCGCGCACGTGTCAGATCCCGGATCGCCTCATCACGTTCGTCCGGCACGCGCACCGCACTCAGTTCTCCGGCACGCCGCTTGCGCGCGAGCATCATCGCGTCGAGCCGATCGGTCTTGATGTGCTCGCCGGGCGCGCGTGCGATCGAGGAGGGCGCGATCACTTCACACGCGATCCCTGCGGCCGTGAGCGCGCGATAGAGCACAAACCCACATGAACCCGCCTCATACACCACCAGGGGACGATGCCCTGCGCTGATCAACCGACGGATCGGCTTCAATACCGAGGCCACATCGCCTTTCGTGCTGCCAACGTGGCGCACTTCACCGTCCGCCCCCGGCTCGGCCGTGGCAACATCTACGCTGTCCTTGTGGACATCCAAACCCACATACAGTGTCGGAGCATTTGCTTGCGCTTCGCGTTCCATGGCCCGTCTCCCGTCAATATCCTGCGACCGCTACGGACGTCGCATGTGGCTCGGCACAGCTTGGCTGTGCAATCCACGTTAGTCCGAGAGACGGGCCGCCTCAATTCAAGCCATCTTGTCTAGAACTCGCTCCTTTCACACATGAATTTCATCGTTGTCACGTTGATCTCCGGCGCAACCTTTGCTGTTGGTTCGCACCTTTTCTCGTTGTGGCAAGTTGCCAGGCTTCGCCGTTCGGGCGTCTATCCACAAGCCGGAAACGCCACTATGGCGGACGTCATGCGCCTGAAGAATCGCGGGCTATCGGTCTGGGCTATTCGTTGCTACCGCGAAATTCATTGCTGCAGCCTACGTGAGGCAAAGGAGGGTGTGGATCGCCTTCCCATCTCGCATGAAGAGAGCTCATCTTGAGTCAGGCCGCCGTTCGAACGCTCACCGCTGTGGCAGACGGTCTTCCGCAGGTCCGTTCTAACTGTGCAGTCAACCGGACACCAAACTGCTGCGCAGTTTGGTTCCCTCCGCTGCGCTCCGGTGCCGATTACTTTCAACGTCGGGCCGCAAAAAGGCTCGCGCATTGTCATGGCTCGTCCATTTCAACGCCCCCTCTCTGCGACACGTCAGTCGGTCCAGGTTCTCGGTATTCTGGGGCTGTCCTTCTCGTCGGTTTAGCTACCATGTTCGTAGCCAAAGCGCTTCCGCTCCTCTAATACTCAGGACCAATAGTGCGCTTTTGGCACTGTTTGGACAGCTCATAGCAGGCAACGGTATCGACGACGCCCTTGAGCAAGCAGTATGGCTGTGCGGCAGCGTGGAAGCTCCGCGCGGAGCAGCGTGCCACTTGGATGCGCGCGCACCTATGACTGGCCGACGGTTGATCGTCTTCGAGCTGCGACAGGGCGAGCGCGGTTTGCGTTGCACGCCAAGGCTAATGCCTTAGTCACACATGACAGGTCGTGACGGCAGCGGGGTTAATTCGTTAAAGGTGTACGACGTTAAGCCGGCAAGTGGCCACATCAAGCCACCCCAGCAAGCCGTTCCAGCCGGCCTCCAAGGCTTGGCGCGCTGCGGCGGTCAGCGGATCACCCAACTCGAATGAATGCCCGCGTAGCGACAGCAATTCCGCTTGCGGCGGCGTTTCGCCAATCACTTGCTCATGCACCGCAAGCAGACCCTGCGGCGACACCGCATGCGTTGAGTAGCTCGCATCGGCGCGCGCGGATACCGCATCAAGGCGCGCCCCACTCTCACCCGAGGCTCGCGCATCGACGAACAGCACGCGCTGGCGATCAGCAAGATCGAGCGCGTGCTCGATGTTGAGCTGAAAGTCGACGATCACCTCGACGTCGTCGCGCCCCTGCGCCGCGAGCCAGTCTTCAAGCCGATCCGCCAACATCGGGCCGAGCGCATCGTCACCGCGCCCGGGGTTGCCGAAAGCCAGCACGAGCACCGGTGCCGCGCTCATGCTGCAGCCTCGCGGCTGAAGCTGCCGTCACCGCTCTTCACGAGGCGGCTGATCAATTCACCGTCCGGCGCAACGGCTTCGATGCTGAGTGGCATCTTGCCAACTGCGTGCGTCGCGCAGGACAGGCACGGATCGTAGGCGCGGATCGCCACTTCGATGCGGTTCAGCAGGCCTTCGGTAATCTCCCGCCCGTCGAAACATTCGGCCGCCACGGCGCGTACCGATTCGTTCATCGCGGTGTTGTTGCTGGTGGTCGACACGATGAGGTTCGCCATCGTGATCAGATCGTTCGAATCGATCCGATAGTGGTGGAAGAGCGTGCCGCGCGGAGCTTCGATCACGCCCACGCCTTCGCGCAACGGCGTACCCGAACGAGACAGATCGGTACCGGTGATCGCCGGATCGTCCAACAACTCGGCGATCGCCTCAGCGCAATGCAGCAGTTCAATCATGCGTGCCCAGTGGTAGGCCAAGGTCGCCTGAACCGGATTGCCGCCCCCATGCGCCATGAAGTCCGCACGGGCAGCCTCGGCGCGCGGCGTGGGAATGTGGTCGCAGTTGTTGACGCGTGCCAACGGCCCCACGCGATACCAGCCCTGCTCCTTACCCAGCGCGGTCAGGAACGGGAACTTCATGTAGCTCCACGACTTCACCTCTTCATGCAGGATCGCGTTGTAGCCACGGTAGTCAAAATGGTCCAGCACGATGCCACCATTCGCGTCCTTCACGCGGATGCCACCGTGGTACAGCTCCATGCCGCCATCCGGCGCAACCAAGGAGAGGAAGTTCGAGCGCGCGGCGGCGAAGCCCTGATTCGCCGCCTCGTCGGCCACATACAGCTGCTTCGCGATCGACAGCCCATGCGAGGCCCAGCCCAGCACGGTGAGCATGTCCTGCTTCAGGTAATCGCGCTCCTCGGCGGACAGCGGTTTGTTGAAGCCACCGGGTACCGAGCCGGTGCCGTGCACCCGCTTGCCGGTGAGCACGCGGATCACCTCCTGACCATACTTGCGCAGCTTCACGCCGATCAGGCCGATTTCCGGATGGTCCTGCAGCACGCCCACGACGTTGCGGTGAGCCACCGGATCGTCGTAACCGAACAAGAGATCGGGTGAGGCGAGATGGAAGAAGTGCAACGCGTGCGATTGAAGCACCTGGCCGAAATGCAGCAGCCGGCGCAGCTTGGTTGCGGTGGGCGAGATCGGCACGTTGCCGGCGACAAAGAAGTCTGTGGCTTTGGATGCTGCCAGCAGATGGCTGACCGGGCAGATGCCACACAGCCGTTGCACCAGGGTCGGCACTTCCCAGTACGGGCGGCCCTGGATGAACTTCTCGAAGCCGCGAAACTCCACCACATGAAGCCTCGCCTGCCGCACGCGGCGTTCAGCATCCAGCAGCAGAGTGACCTTGCCGTGGCCCTCTACCCGGCTGACCGGTTCGATCGCGAGGCGCTGCAGGCCGATCGACTCGCTTGCTGTCTCCAGATTTTCGTACATGCGTTGGGCTCCGGATCAGTCGAATCTTCGGTTTTCGTAGGCAAGCTGCGGCTCGCGACCCTCGACCAGCGCGGTCAGGAGCTCCCAGAATGCGTCGGCGGGCGGAGGACAACCGGGTAGCACGTAGTCGACCCGCACCACCTCGTGGATCGGCCGCACCTTGTTGAGCAGCAAGGGAATCTCGGCATCGAACGGGATGTGCGGATTTTCGATGCCGGGCGCGTCGATGTAAGCCTCGCGAAGGCAGGCTTCAAGCGTGAACTTGTTGCGCACCGCCGGCACGCCTCCTGTAATCGCGCAAGAGCCGACCGCCACGATGTACTTGCAGCGGTCGCGAAACTCGCGCAGCACTTCAACGTTCTCGACGTTGCACAACCCGCCTTCGATCAAGCCGACATCGACATGATCGGCGCAGTGCTTCACATCCGTGAGCGGCGTGCGGTCGAAAGTCACGAGTTGGGCGAGCTGCACAATCCGCTCGTCCACATCCAGAAAGGACATATGGCACCCGAAGCAACCGGCGAGCGAACAGGTCGCAACGGTCAGGCGTGGGGGCTGTTCGTTCGGCGCATTCATCGTTGCGGTGTCCGGTTCAGTATTTCGATTCGAATTCACATTCGATGGTTTGGGCGTCGAAACGCCGCTCGCCAATCGGCTGTTCGTAACCACGACGCTTCACCAGCAAGGCGCCGGTCGGGCACACCTGAATCGCGCGGTCGGTCGCCTCGATGTTGGTGTCCTTCAGCAGCCCCGTCGGAGAATTGACCACCAGCCTAGTGTCGATGCCACGCCCGGATAGGCCGAACAAGTCCTTTCCGTCTGCGTCGCGGCTTGCGCGCACGCACAGGGAGCAATTGATGCAGCGATCCCGGTCCAGCACCACCTCGGGGTGAGACGCATCCATCGCGCGGCTCGGGAATCGATGCGGAAGCGAGGTGTCCTCCATGCCAAGGTGGTAAGCCACTGCCTGCAGCTGGCAATTGCCGCTCTTCACACAGAACGGACAGAAGTGATTACCTTCGATGAACAGCATCTGCACGATGCGGCGGCGAGCGTCCTGGATGTCCGGCGCGTCGCTCTCGACCTTTGCGCCAGCGCTGGCCGGCGTCGTGCAACTGGCGCTGAGCCAGCCATTCACTCGCACGGTGCATACCTTGCAACTGCCGTGCGGCTGGAATTCCCGGTGGTGGCACAGGTGCGGGATGTAATGACCAGCCGCCAGCGCGGCATTCATGATCGTCTGGCCTGCTTCAAATTCGACGGGCTGACCATCCAGCGTGAAGGTGTTCTTCGGGTCGCTCATTGGGGGCTCTCAATCGCTGTGAATCTGGTCAAGTTGATCCTGGCGCCCGGTCAGTGCGCGCGACTCGGTGACCGAGGCATCCAGATCAAAGTCCGGCACGAAGTCGGCCTCGGCCAGCAGGCGGCTGCTGTATTCCTCAGGGAAGCGCTTCATCGTGTCGAGCAAGGTATTCGGCGCCGTCTCACCCAAGCCGCAGTGCGAATAGCCTTTGACGAAGTCGCAGATCGATTTCACCTGTTCAAGGTCGCGTTGAGTGCCCTGGCCGTCAGCGATCTTGTCGGCGTAGTGCTTGAGCATCTGAGTGCCGACGCGGCAAGGAGTGCAGAACCCGCAGGATTCATGTGCAAAGAAGTGGGCGAATTGGCGCGCCATGTCCACCATGTCGCGCAAGTCGTTGAACACCATGATGCTGCCGCCCGTAGCCAGGTCGGCGTAGCTGACGCGACGGTCGAATTCGTCGCGACCGACGCAGGTGCCGGCCGGGCCGCCGACCTGCACCGCTTTTGCATTCTCGCCACCACAGCGCGCGAGCACCTCGCGCACGGTGGTACCCAACGGCAACTCGTAGATACCGGGGCGCATGCAATCGCCCGCGATCGAGAGCAACTTGGTGCCGCGCGACTTGGCCTCACCATGACTGGAAAACCACTCGGCCCCCTTCCACGCAATCTGCGCGGCCTGCACGAACGATTCAACGTTGTTGTTGATGGTTGATTGGCCGAAGAGACCAATCTTCACCGCTGACGGCGGGCGCACGCGCGGGATGCCGCGCTTGCCTTCCAGCGATTCCAGCAGCGCGGACTGTTCGCCGCACACGTAGGCGCCCGCGCCAAGGTGGATGCGCAGGTCGAAGTCCAGCCCGCTTTCGCAAACGTTGTCGCCCAGCAGCCCGGCCGCGCGACGTTCAGCAAGCACCGTCTGCAAGCCTTCCATCATGTATTCGTATTCACCGCGCACGTACACGTAGCCCTTCTTGGCTCCGACGAGCAGCCCGGCGATCGTCATGCCTTCGAACAGCTCATCCGCGTACTTCGCCAGCAGCACACGATCCTTGAAAGTGCCTGGCTCGCCTTCGTCGGCGTTGCAAGTAATGTAGTGGGTGCCTTTCATCTCATAGGCACCGCGCCACTTTCGCCCCACCGGGAACCCGGCACCGCCACGCCCTTGCAGGCCGGAGCGTTCGACTTCGTCGAGCGTCGCCGGCAGCCCCCGAGCGAGCGCAGTGCGGATCGCTTCGCCGGGCGGTATGAAGGTCTCAAGCGTGATGCCGCGTTCGCGGATGCCGTCGTCCACATGGAACCAGTCCGCTGGCCAATCGCTGACCGGCACACGATGCTCGATCAACGAGGCCATCTTTTCGATGCGCGCTTCGGTCATCCGGGTGAAGACCCGGCCATTTACCAGCCCGGCTGGCGCCTGTTCGCAGTGCCCGGTGCAGGAGGTCAGCGATACCGTGACGCGCCCGTCCGCCCGCGGTTGTCCGAATGTCACGCCAAGCCTTTCAGCCAGTCGTTTTGCGACGATCTGGCTGCCTGCCATGCGGTCGGTGACCGAATCGCTGAAATACACGTCGTACTGCCCACGGGGTGTGGTGTGCAGGAAGCTGTAGAACTCGACACAGCCCCTTACTCGGGCGATCGGCAGGTTCAGCACATGCGCGAAGAACTGGATCGCCTCTTCCGGCACATAGGAGCGCGTTGCCTGCACTTCGCGCAGCATCTGCAGAAGACGGTGACGCGCATGAAGGTGGCGCGCCGCAATGTCATGCAGCGTGGTGGACTGACCGAGGGGGGAAGCCATGTCGTGTCCCGTGAGTGGTTGCGCTATGCGAATTGATACCCCTCATGGACGGGGACACTCTTGTCCGGCGTCAACCTGCCGGAGTGCTCTTCACGCGGGCGCCTCGCGCTCTGGCGAGGCGTCCTTCAAATCGCCAATGTCATGAATGTCGTAGCGACGTTGGCCGATCGGTGTAGCAAAGGCCGCGCGTTTGGGCACGATGGCACCCACCGGGCACACATGTGCTGCAACGTCGTTGACGGAGAAGCGCGAGTCACCGAGCAGACCGTTCGGGCTATTCACCACGAGACGTGCATGGATCCCACGCCCTGATACGCCGAACACTTCCTTGTGGTCGACGTCGCGGCTCGCCCGCACACAAAGCTCACACAGGATGCAGCGGTCGTGGTCGATCATCACGTCGGGGTGTGAGGCGTCGAGCTCACGCCGCGGATACTGATGGCTATAGTGCGTGTCTTCCATGCCCAGGTGGTAGGCAACGGCCTGCAACTTGCAATTGCCGCTCTGCTGGCAGAACGGGCAGTAGTGGTTGCCTTCGGCGAACAGCATCTGCACCACGCGCTTTCGGTAGGCCCGGATCTCCTCGGTCTCGCTTTCGACCTTCATGCCGTCGGTCACGGGTTCAAAGCAGGCCGAGGTGAACTTTCCGTTTGCTTTCACCGAGCACAGCTTGCATGAACCGTGCGGCGGAAACTCCGGGCGATAGCACAGGTGTGGGATGTAATGCCCGGCTGCCGTCGCAGCCTGGATGATGGTCTGCCCCGTCGTGTATGGCAGCGACTGACCATCGAACAGGAAGAAGCCCTTATCCGTCATGCTGCATCTCCTTGCCGCGCATCTGGCGCGCCTCGCTCAGCTCGGCATCCAGATCGAAGCCGGGGTCGCCGGCCGCGCCGCAAAGGCGCGCTTCGAAGGCTGGGCGGAAGCGAGTGAGCGCGTCAAGAACCGGGTTCGGCGCTGTTTGCCCCAGGCCGCAGTGGCTAAGCGCGCGGGTAACACGGCCAGCCCCTTCAATCTCGGCGAGGTCAGCGGCACTCGCGTGCCCGTCGGCCACCTTATCCACCAGTTGCCGGATCACCGTGGTGCCGACTCGGCACGGGGTGCAGAAGCCGCACGACTCGTGCTGGAAGAACCGCGCAAAGTTCTGCACGATCGCGATCACGTCGCGACTCCAGTCAAACACCATCAGCGATCCGGTTGTCGGCATGTCTTCAAAGGCAATCCGGCGACCAAACTCGCTTGCGCTGATCAGATGGCCGGATGGGCCACCGATCTGGATTGCCTGTACCGCGGTCGCACCGCAATCTGACAGTACTTCGCTGATGGTGACGCCGAAGGGGTACTCGAAAATGCCGCGACGCGGCACGTCGCCCGAAATCGAGAGCAAGACCGTGCCGCGAGACTTTTCGGTCCCCATTGCAGCGAACCACGCCGCCCCCATCGCCGAAATCTGAGCCGCCTGAATGAAGGTCTGCACGTTATTGACGATGGTGGGCTTGTCGGCATAGCCACGCACGGCAGGAAACGGAGGGCGCACGCGCGCCTGCCCGCGCTTGCCTTCGAGCGATTCGATCAAGGCGGACTCTTCGCCGCAGATGTAGGCACCTGCACCGAGGTGAATCGCAATGTCGAAATCGAAGCCGGCGCCGATGACGTTACTGCCGAGCAGCCCCTCCTCGCGACGCCGCTCGAGTACCGATTCGAGGTGCGGCAACATGTACTCGTACTCACCGCGCAAGTACAAGAAGCCCTGACGGGCGCCGACCACGAAACCGGCAAGCGCCATGCCCTCGAACAACTCGTCGGCGAATCGCGTCAGCAGCACACGATCCTTGAACGTGCCAGGCTCGCCCTCGTCTGCGTTGCACACCACGAAGCGCTGACCGCCCGGTGCTTCAAGGCAGAAACGCCACTTGTGCGCGGTCAGGTAACCTGCCCCTCCCCGCCCGCGCAGCCCCGAGTGAGCCAGCTCCGTCAGCGTGCTGGCTGCGCCTCGTGCAATCGCGGCTCGCAGCGCAGCACCCGGCGCCATCCCCAGTTCCAGCATCGGGCCGGTATGGCGGATGTTGTCGCGCACCGCAAACCAGTCGCGCGGCCACGCCTCCAGCGCAATGCCCGCATCCACAAGGTCCGCCATTTCGTCGATGCGTGCGGCGTCGAGTCTCGTCACGGCGAGTCCATTCACCAGCGCTGCCGGCCCTTGATCGCTCATGCCGGTGCAGGATGTCAGATCCACCGTGACCGCACCGTCCTCGCGCGGCACGCCGGGTGTGACACCTAGTCGATCGCAGAGCCGTTGCATCAGCGTGCGTGCGCCGAGCATCTGATCGGTGATGTTGTCCGAGAAACGAATTTCGTAGCGGCCGCGTGGGGTTTCGTGCAGAAACGCATAGAACTCCACCACGCCTTGCACCTGTGAAAGTGGCACGCCCAAGTGCCGCGCGAAGAACTGCATTGCGGCCTGCGGCACATGCGAATAAGAGGCCTGCACCGCACGCAGCATCTGCAGCAATTGGTAAGGATCATCCTGATAGCGTGCGGATATCCTCGCAAGTACCCGATCCAGGCTGGACGACAGCGGCATCGCTTTCCTCCGCACTCACGCCCGGCGTCCCCGGGCCTCAGTTCATTCTAGGCACAGGATCGTGGGCGCCTTTGCGCCGTATCAGGGAAGTTCAGCGCCCCGACCGAGAATCAGCGAGCCCGACACCTCGGGCGATCCCCACTGTTGCACAAGGCGATGAATGGACATACTTGTCCGCCATGGGTGCCGATGCGGTTCGGGGGAAGCGCACGGTGCATTAGCAAGCACAGGGATGGGGGACACGATGGAACGCATCACGCTCACGCAGTACCTGCTCGAACAACAGCGGGACCGCAATGTCATTACGGCCGACCTGCGATTGTTGATTGAGGTTGTCGCTCGGGCTGTTCGCGCCATCAGCGTCAATGTTGGCAAGGCGAATATTGCTAGCACGGTGGGCAGCGGTTACGGGTCGGACGACGAAGTCCCGCCGCACACCGAGCCAATTCACCAGGTCGCCAACGAGATCCTGCTGATGTCCAACGAGTGGGGTGGGCACCTCGCGGCGATGGCGTCCGATACGATGACCGAGCCCTACGTCATTCCGAATCGCTACCCGAAGGGCGAGTACCTGCTGGTGTTCAATCCGCTCGATGCGACGAACAACCTCGAGTACAACGTCTCGGTTGGCACCATCTTCTCAGTTCTGCATTGCCCCGAAGGCCAGGCGCCTGACACCCAGGCCTTCCTGCAACCGGGAACGCGCCAGCACGCCGCCGGCTATGCGCTGTATGGGCCGCAAACCTTGTTGGTGCTTACCGTCGGTGCCGGCGTTGTCGGCTTCACGCTTGATCGAGAGTTCGGCACCTGGTTTCTGACCCAGCGTGACATGAAGATTCCGGCCGAGACCAAGGAGTTCGCGATCAACCACTCGAACGCACGACTCTGGGATGCCCCGATCAAGCGCTACATCGACGAACTGCTAGCAGGGAAGGATGGTCCGCGCGGCAAGGATTTCAACATGCGCTGGGTCGCCTCGATGGTCGCGGACATGCATCGCTTGATCACCCGTGGCGGTGTCTTCATCTACCCGAAGGACAAGCGCGATCCGACCAAGCCGGGGCGCCTGCGCCTGCTCTACGAGGCGAGCCCAATGGCGATGATTGTCGAGCAGGCGGGTGGCATGGCCTCGACTGGAATGGGCCCGATTCTCGACGTGCAACCAGAGGCGCTGGATCAACGAATTCCTGTCGTAATGGGCTCGCGCTCGGAAGTGGAGCGACTCGTTCGCTACTACGAGGAGGCATCGCAATCCGTTTGATCCGTCGGGGCGGGCCGTGCGGCTGAACGTGAAGCACGAGCTTGACAGAAAATCCTGCTCGGCTAACGTGCAAGCGAGCCCACTTACCACTGCAGGAATTTCCAATGTCATCGAAAATCCGCCGTCTTGCCCCCTCCTTGTTGGCGTGCTTGCTGCTCCAGGCTTTCGGTGCGAATGCAGAAGAGGTTATTGATCTCGGCAGCCGAGTGCCGGACGCCAAGACAGTCGCGGAGGGTCTTTTCCCCGAGGATACCTGCAAGGAACTCGAAGCCAGCGGTTTCAAGTGTATGGGCTTCAAGCCCGCAGTGCGCTTCTCGTTGCCTGGCGCATCGTTCGCTCGCGGTTCAGCCGAGCTGAGCGATCAGCTCAAGAACCAACTGGACGCCTTCGCTGATGTGCTCAAGACAAAGACAGATACGAGCTACAAGATCGTGATCGAGGGCCATACCGACATTACCGGGCCGGATGCGCTCAACGACAAGCTTTCTTTCCGCCGCGCGCAGGCGGTACGAAGCTACTTGATCGCAAAAGGAGCCCAACCGGCGCAGCTCGAAGCGGCAGGCATGGGTTCCAAGAAACTGCGCAACCCGAAAGACCCCGCGGGCGGCGAAAACCGCCGCGTGGAGATCGGGCGTCAGCAGTAAGTACTACTTTCGTGTGTTGTCGAGCGTGGGCGGTGGCGTAAAGCCAAGCGCCCTCGCCCGCCCTTCATAGCGCGATGCGAGATGGGGCTGATCGGTCGCCCGATAGTGCAAGGCGAGTTCATAGCTCGCGATACCATTACCCAGCTCCACCGCCAGCTGCAACCAGCCCTCCCATCGCTTCAGATCGGCTGCAAGCCGGTGCGTGCCTTCGCGATACATCCGCCCGATTCGGGCCGCCGCATCCTTGTCGCCACGTACAACCTTGCCCAGATCACTGCGATAGTCGTTGTCCCCAATGTCCGTCGCAAAAGCGCTGCGATAAAGGCGGACATCACGCGAGTTGAGCGCTGTCGCTGCCTCCTTTGCGCCGTCGCGCGCGACTGTCGCGCTTGCCGCAAAACGCCCGTCGGGATACGCACGCAAATAGTTTCCGGCGCGGCTGATTACGTCAGCAGGCCAGCTTGCGGCCTCCACTTCGGCCCAAGCGCCCTGCTCGTCCGTCGCGACCGGCAACGACTCGGTTCCGAGCCCCAACCGGGTACGCTGCCGGGTGTTCTCCGCGATATACGGGATCTGCGCGATCTGCCGGATGGCGCGCACCGGGTGGTTCTCCATCGTGCGCGTGACATCTGTCTTGACCATGCGGAAGAAGTCCGAAAACGAGACGTCGTCCGGAGCTTGCTTGAGCATCTTGACGAACGAGCCGGTGTAGAAGGTGTTCTGCGCCGGATCCACCGGAGAGATCGCAGGTCGCCCAGCGCCTGTTGCGAAAGCGATCAGCGCACCCGGCGGCGGCTCGATCTGGTTGAGACCATCGGTATCCCTGCTCACCGAACTGATCGAGGTTCGGCACGCATCGATCACGGCCATCGTTAACCCATCCGGCCGCTGCGGCAGGCTGTCGAGAACGTCGCGCCGCAAGCGGATCGCCTGACCGAGCAAATCCCGTGAGGCACTTGCCGGGTTGAGCCCCGCGGAAAGCAGAAGGTTTTCTGACTCCACCTGCAGTCCATGTCCGGAAAAGAAGAACAAGGCCACGGCATCGGGGCCGGCATTGCGCACCTGGGTCGCGAACTCTCTGATCGCCGCCAGAAATGTCGGGGTCACAAGATCAGCCGCGGTCGTTACCCGGAATCCGCGCAGCTCAAGTGCCGCGCCGACATCGCGGATGTTCTTGGGTATCGGTGGCAGATCGAACGGATCCGGGTAAAGATGATTGCCCACCACCAGCGCGAGCCGTTTCTGGCCCTGACTGGCTCCCAGCCGCGTACTCGCCGCGAGCAAAGGTAAGGACAGAAACTGACGGCGAGAGATCGGGAACGATGTGGGCAAACGACGCATTTCGGGATCCCCTGTGACGACGAGTTGGATTGTAGGTGCCAGTCGCCTGCAATCGCTGAAGTCGGCGGCCAATATTCTTTCAGGATGCGTAAGGCTGCACACACAGCTGCGTTTGCCGACGGCATACTTCGACCTCGGACGGTGCGTGTAATCTCGCGGCCGCCTTGATGCGGAGCAAGACGCAACTGCCTGTCGGAGCAGCTTCATCGGCGGCGACGGATAAGCCCTATTCCGCGGAGTCCGAGCGCACATGCGCTGCCATGCTGCAATCGCGCAGCAGTAAGTGAACGGGGTTCACGATTGCATCACCAGCCTGAAACGAGTCCCGCAGCTAACAGCCGGCTCCTCTCGACACCAACGCGCGACAGGGCATACGCGCTACTGATGGCACTGACACTTGCCGTTGCGGGTGCCGCACATGCGCAGGTCGCACCAACACGGCCAGTCGTTCCCCGAATTGAAGAACTCAAGCGCGATGTAGAACAGGCGACACCGCAGCGGGACGATGAGGTCAAGCCACCTGCGATACCGAGCGCGCCGGCGCGTGAGCTCGGCAAACCCGCCGACGATTTGAGAATGGACGTGCGCGGCTACCGCGTCACAGGATTGAGCGAGGCCGACCCGGCCGAACTGGAGCGAGTGCTGCAGAAATTTGCGGGCGCGGCTCGCAGCTACGAAGACATCTCCAACGCAGCGGCTGCTGCCACTGAATACCTTCAGAGCGAACTCGGCTACTACTTGGGCTATGCCTATCTGCCAGAGCAAAGGCCGAAAGACGGCGTCATCGAGATTGCCGTCATGGAGGGGCGACTTGACCAGATAACGCTCGACTGGAATCCGAAGAGCCTGATCCGTCAAAGCGTCATCGAATCGCATCTCAGTGCGATCGCACCGGGCGCGATCATCAAGGTGCGCGATGTCGAGCGGTTGGTGTTCGTGCTCAATGATCTGCTCGGCGGCAGCGCCCGCTTCGAGGTCAAGGCCGGCCGGGTGCCTGGCACAGCAACGCTGGTTGTCATTCCGGAACCGGATTCCCGCTACACGGCTCAGGTGACAGGTGACAACCTGGGATCACGATACTCCGGCGAGTATCGACTTGGGGTTGGCGCCTCTGTGATGAGTCCGCTCGGGCTCGGCGATGGACTGTCATTGAATGGCATGGCGTCGCAAACCGGCGGCTTGGGTTTCGGGCTGTTGAACTACACGGTGCCGATCTCCAGGTATGGCTTCAAGTTCGGCGTGTCGCTGTCGCACATGCGCTATCGCCTGAATGAAGATGACTTCCCGCTTGGGCTCACCGGCACGACTGACGCTTACTCGCTGTTTGCACTCTATCCAGTGGTCCGCGGGCGCAATCTGAACGTTTTTGCGCAACTTGGGTGGGACCGCAAGGACTTCGTGGATAGCCAGACAGCGCTGGATATCGACAGCAGAAAGCAGACACGAATGGCCTGGACCGGCTTGACCGGCGACGCACGGGATCTACTGCTCGGCGGCGGCATCATGTCGTTCAGCGCACTGCTCGCAAGTGGAAAGGTCGTGCCCGAGAATCCCGCCGAGGGGCTCGACAATCATAGAAGCTTCACAAAACTCGGCCTGTCGGCATCCAGGTTACAGGCGATCATTCCCAATCGCGTGCTGCTGTTTGCCCGGTACAACGGTCAAGTCGCATTCGCAAACCTCGATTCAACCGAGCGTTTCAGCCTTGGTGGTGAATCCGGCGTGCGTGCCTACGCACCGGGCGAAGGGGCCGGCGACAGTGCCCACGTTGGCACGCTCGAGTTCCGCTTTCTGCCTCCTGCGCAATGGTTCTATATCGCCCGCGAACTTTCGCTGTCAGCCTTTGGCGACTGGGGCTACGCTAAGTTAAGACACGATGTTTCGAGGCAACCGCGCGGCTTCGACAACACGACCTATCTCGCTGGCGGTGGAATCGGCCTGACCTGGGAGCGCCCACAACGCAGCACCGTTCGCGCTTCGATCGCATGGCGTGCAACCGGGCCTGGTACCAGTGACTCAGCCGACCGCCTGCCTCGCGTCTATGTTGTTGCGACGCAGGCCTTCTGATGCCGTTCGCCACCCGACCAGGACAAAGCACGATGGCTAACTTTACCGTCACTCGCCGCCCACTGAGGTTGCCTCGCCGAACGGTTATCGCCAATGCCATTGCATTGGCTCTGCTCGGGTGCAACTTCGCCTACGCGTTGCCCACCGACCCTGTTGTCGAAAGCGGCCAAGCGGCGGTCAAGAGTACCGCCCCGAATGCACTGACCGTGCGCCAGACGAGCGACAAAGCGATCATCAACTGGCGCAGTTTTGGTATTGGCGCAGGAGAGTCGGTGGAATTTGCTCAGCCCTCATCCAGTGCTGTCGTGCTGAACCGGGTGCTGGGAATGGATCCGAGCCAATTGCTCGGTGAACTGAAAGCCAACGGTCGCGTGTTCCTCATCAACCCGAACGGTATCGTTTTCGGCAGGAATGCTCGCGTCGACGTTGGCGGGCTGGTTGCATCGACGCTGTCCTTGACCACACAAGATTTTCTTGCGAACCGACTGCGATTTACCAATGAGGGCGGCGCCGGTGCAATCAGCAACGAAGGTGCAATCAATGCGGGGGCCGGCGGCATCGCGCTGATCGCGCCGCAGATTAGCAATCAAGGGTCGCTGCACGCCGACGGCACAAGCATTGGCTTGGTTTCAGGCGATACGGTGCTTGTCGATGTCGAGGGCGACGGCCTGATGGCATTTCGTGTCGAACGCGGCACTTTGGCCCCGCGTATCGAGCAACTGGGACGGATCCAGGCCGACGGCGGATCCGTGAGCCTGCAGGCGAAAGCTCGCGGAGCAATGGCCGACACCGTCCTGAACATGGAAGGTGTGATTCAGGCGCGTGGAATTGGTGAGCGTAGCGGGCAAATTGTGTTGGATGGCGGTCCGTTCGGCATCACACGAGTTGCCGGGGCTATCGACGGCACGTCGACGCAAGGGCGTGGTGGCGACGTAAGAGTCACCGGCGAGAAGGTATTGATTGACTCTTTCGCCAAACTCGACGGCTCGGGGGTAAGCGGTGGTGCGATCCGAATCGGCGGCGGTGTCCGCGGGGCCGATCGCTCGATCGATAACGCGGATCAGGTTCATATCGCCGATGGCGCGTTGCTACTGGCAGATGGCAGCAACCTAGGTGCCGGCGGGTCGCTTGTTGTTTGGTCAAATCGAAGCTCGTACGTGGGCGGTGTCCTCAGCACCCAGGGAAAGGCTGGCGGCTTTATTGAAACCTCCTCCGCGGGCCATCTTGATGTTGCTGGCACACCGAATGCCGGCGTTGGCGGTAGTTGGTTGATCGACCCGCTCAACGTAGAGATCGTTGCGGGCAACAGCGTTACCAACGCAACAGCCACATCGCCGTTCAGCCCAACGGCAACGGGCTCTCAAATTGGCGTAAACAAAATCGAGGGGGCGCTCAATGCGGGGACAACCGTTACGGTAACGACCGTTGGTAGTGGCCCCGCCGCCGAGAACGGCGACATCACGCTCACAGCCGACCTCAAATACACGCGTGCCGGCGATAACGGGGCGCTCGTCCTGGATGCCGCAGGGAGCGTCGTTCTTAACGGAAAGATCTCCGGTGACACTGACACGACTCGGCTCAATCTGACAGTGCAAAGTGGCACGGGAAGCATTCAGCTCAATAACTCCACAATTGATCTCAAGAATGGCAGTTTCACTGCGAGCGGCCCAACGAGCCTTCTGAGGGACGTTACGATTACAGCCCAGAGTGGAGCGAGTTTTGGGAAGGTCGACGGCGCACACTCACTCGCAATTAACACCTCCGGAACTGCCACCTTCTCCGACGCGGTTGGTGGCACGAGTCCGCTCTCTAGCCTTACGGTCACGGGTGCAACCAGTGCGCTCGGGATCAAAACCAACGGCGCACAGACATTCAACGGCGTTGCAACGCTCAACGGCGCGTATACGACGGGCGGCGGCGATTTCTCCGCAGGTGGCGCGGTTACGTTGGGCGGCGACACGTCTGTCGCCGCAGGAACAGGCGTGATCACATTCGGCGGCACGGTGAATGGCGCCCATTCACTAAGTACGTCGAACAGTGCCAACACCTCGTTCGTCGGCGCGGTCGGCAATAGTTCTGCCTTGAATAGCCTGACCGTCAGTGCAGGCAGCGCCAGTGCGGCGCAAACCGTGACAACCAGCGGCGCTACAAACCTTACCGCAGCGACCATCAGCGCTAACGGCATCTCTGCTGGCGGTGACATCACGCTCACCGGAGCGGTCGGATTGAAGGGCGCTATCACCACATCAAACGACTCGTTCAGCGTCTTTGGTGCGACGACCCTGACAGGCACGACGACGATCAACACCGGCAGCGGGGCAATCATTTTTGACGGTGGAGTTGATGGCGCCCAGTCTCTGTCCACCACCTCATCTGCCGGAACGAGCTTCGGTGCTGGCGTAGGTCTCGGAACTCCACTTGGCAGCCTTTCCGTAACTGGCCCTGTCGACGCTCGAGGCGTAAACGCTTCGGGTGCAATTGCAATCGGCGGCAATGCCTCAATCAGCGGCAACTACGCAACCTCTGGTGGCAACTTTG
>CAMFLH010000076.1 GCA_945957295.1 uncultured Uliginosibacterium sp. | reverse complement strand
CCCCGGGCAGGGGGGGGCGCGCCCGCAGGGGGGGGCCCATCCCACCCCCCCACAACGCAGCACTGGGGGCGAATTCTCCGAGCCCGAGGGGTTGCGTGTCTTGTTCGCGAAGCCAAGACACGCAACGCGCTCCGGAGAGGCAAATGAGAACAGGCCCTGACGCCCATCCCTTCGCGGAGCCCCCCGATGTCGATCCTGCTGCTTGGCTTGTTGCTGTTTTTCGGCGTGCATATTGCCGCCTCGATTCCCAGTGTGCGTGCCGCTGCTATCGCCCGCACAGGCGAGAACGGTTGGCGTGGCGTGGTCACGATCAACGCGATTGCCGGCCTCGGGCTGGTCGTGCTGGGCTGGAAGGGCGCGCCGAATGCGCCGCTGTTCGCGCCCAGCGCGCTGGCAATCCGGTTCGCGCCGCTGTTGATCACACTGTCTCTGATCCTGTTCTTCATCGGCGGGCTGAACCTGCGCGGCCATGTGAAACGCCACCTGCACCACCCGATGCTGATCGGCGCCGCGCTATGGTCGCTAACCCACCTGCTCGCCAACGGCGGCGCACGCGAAACGCTGCTGTTCGGCAGCTTTCTCGCCTTCTCGCTGTACGAACTGGCCTCGAACTTCGCGCGCGGCAAGTACGCCACCCACACACCGGCAATCCGCTACGACCTGATCGGCGTGTTGGTCGGCATCGCGGTGGCCAAGGCAGTGCTGGTATGGCACCAGTGGCTGTTCGGGGTGCCGGGCTACCTTCCGCAGTAAGCCCAGCTCATAACCTGAAGCGCGCGGTCAGCGCGTCGAGTTCGCTGGCCGTCTGCTCCAGCCCCTGAGCAGCGCGCGCGGCAACAGACATCTCGGCACCGGTCTGCTCGACCTGATGCGCGATGCTGTCGACCTGCTGGGCAAGCAGGCTGCTTGCCTCGCTCTGTTCGCGGGTTGACGCGGCAACGTCGCGAACCAGCGATTCGGCTGCACCGGAGCCTTCGGCAATCTGCTGCAAGGTCTCGGCAGCGGTGGCCGCAGCCTCGCGCGCCTTCTCGGCGTGTGGCAGGGCTTCCTCCATCGTGCGAGCGGCATCGAGCGTGTCGCGCTGGATGCGTTCAACAACGCCGGAGATCTCGGCCGTGGCCTTCTCGGTTCGGCCGGCCAGACCGCGCACTTCGTCAGCCACCACGGCAAAGCCACGCCCATGCTCACCGGCGCGCGCCGCCTCGATCGCAGCATTGAGCGCAAGCAGATTGGTCTGCCCGGCGATGTCCTTGATGACCGAGGCAATGCGCGTGACTTCCTGTGCATTCTCGGCCAGCGTGCGCACCTGATCGGCGGCACCGCCGAGCGCTTGACTCATATTGCCGAGGTCATCGGCCGCAGCCGAAACCTGCTTCTGGCCGTTGCGCGCAAGTTCCGCTGCTGAACTGGCATGGCGCGCGGTTTCACCGGCGTTGTCGGAGATGTGGTTGATCGACACGGTCAGTTCTTCCATCGACGCCGCCATCGACTGCGTACTGTCGGTCTGCACCTCTGTGGCGGCCGCGACAGCGCCGGTCGTGGCGTTGATGTCATGCGCCGCCTTGCTGACACGGCCGGCGCCTGCGGTGATCTGTGCCATCACGCTGCGCAGGCTCTGCACCAGGCGATCGAGCTCGCCGAGCAGGCTACCTGCATGGACGTCACGCAAACCAACTGTGAGATTGCCGCCGGCCACCTCGCGCATCACGGCAACGGCCATCGCGGGCTCACCGCCGATGTCGCGCAGCACCGCCCGAATCACCGCGAACGCGGTCACCGCAACGGCGACCATCAGCACCGCAATCGCGGCGAGCGCCGAAGCAAGCTGGGCGCGGAAAACCGCGTCAATGTCGTCGATGTAAAGTCCAGTACCGATCACCCAGTCCCACGGCTGGTAGTGCGTCAGGAAATGCAGTTTTGGCAGCTGATCGTTGCCACCCGGTTTGACGGTGAGGGTGCGCACATAGCCGCTCTTGTCGAGCGCGGCATTGACGAGATCCCGCACGGTATAGGCGCCGGACTTGTCCTGGCGATCCCAGTGGCTTTTGCCTTCGTACTCAGGGCGGATCGGATGCATCACCCCCATCGCCTTGGAATCGTAGATGTAGAAATACTCACTGCCCTGGTAGCGCATCGACCGCAAGGCCTCCCGCGCCAGGGCCTGCGCCTGCTCCTTGGGCATCTCCCCCTTGGCAACACGTTCCTGAAAGCCGGCGACCGTGCTGGCGGCGATCTCGATCGCGGATCTCAGGGTAACCTTGCGATCTTCCAGCAACTGCGCGCGCAGGTTTGTAACCTGCAGCGCGGCCAGCGCCAGCATGCCGACCAAAGACACTACAACCAGAACCAGCAAACGCGTCTTGAGACTGAGTTTCGCGAACATGAAAATGCTCCGTATCTCTGAATCGACTGCGATCGCCGAAGCGCCCGCCGGGCCTCTGTTAACGGCCTATGTCCGCTACCGCTTGAGTCTGGTCGGGGGTGTGCGCCGTGACATACGCTACAGTGGCACCCGATTCTGTTCAGCCCCAGCACCATGAAGCTCTACCTCGCCGGCCCCGACGTATTCCGCACCGATGCAACCGAATGGGCTGCTGCCGCGCGTGCGCTGTGCCAGCTGTGCGGCCATGAGGCCCTGTTGCCGCTCGATGGCAAGGCACAGGACGCAGCGGGTATCTACGCCGCCAACGTGGAAATGATCCGCGCCGCCGACGCGGTGCTCGCGAACCTGGCGGAATTTCGCGGTGCCGAGCCGGATTCCGGCACTGCCTTCGAAGTGGGCTTTGCCATTGCGCTGGGCAAGCCGGTGGTCGGCTATCTGCCCGCCGACGAGGCGCTCGCCGACCGGATCGCGCGCCATTGCGGGCCGCTCACGCGTGACGAAGTCGGCCTGCTCGACGGCAGCGGCTTGCGCGTCGAACAGTTCGGCCTGCCGCTCAACCTGATGCTCGCGGTGCCAGCCCGTATCGTGGTGGGTGATCTATCGACGGCAATCGCCTCGCTTCACTGCGACGCGGTGTTCAATCACACTGAAGTTCGCTAACGAGGTCTATTCCGTCCTGCCCCATGGTCCGTCGTACCGCCACGGCACCATTGCGATCGGCATCGGCGCGCGATTGAAGACTGATCGCACGACTTCAGCCGGAACAACGACGCATTCGCCGTTGACCTTGCGACCGTCCGCGCTCTGATAGACACGGTGCGCTGAGGTCAGCCCCAACACCCGGCCGTTTTCATCAAACAACGGGCCGCCGGAGACACCCGGCCTGCAGTAATTGCTCGTCATCAGCAGATCAAGGCTGCCGATACGATGCCGATCGAGCAACTCGCCCTTTGACCAGGCGAGCTCCCGCCCACCGGCAAAGCTGACGGTGTAGGTCGCCACGCCGAGATCCAGACCATCTGACCTGCCCAGCGATGCCGGGTACGCAACAGCACCTGGCGCTTCAAGCATGCACACGTCTTCGTCGTTCGAGAGCACCGACACCTTTTCGGCGACGACGCGCTCGCCAGTTACGCTGTGAATCACTTGTACCGAGCCCGGCGCAGAACTTCCGGCAATCACATGGCAATTGGTAAGGATCCGGTCTGGTGCAATCATCACACCGGATCCGCGTCCGCGTGAGGCCTTGATCAGAAATACCGACCACGCCATATACGCGGGATCGAAGCCAGGCCCTTTCGGCGGTCGCTCCGCTTTGACGGGTGGACTTGAAACGACAGGTGCCATCGCCTGGGCGCTCGGCTCGGTCAATGCGGTTTGGTCTGGCGCGGCCTCGACGTGGTGATCGGTGGCATCCACCACTGGAACATCACGGGGCAATTCCTCTACTTCGACGGTGGTTTTCTCACGCAACGGCAATTCACCTCCCGAGGTTTGCCGTGGGGCAGCATGGCGCCAGAACACGACAGCTAACAGCGCGCCACAGAGAAGACAGAGCCCCCACCAGAGGTGTCTGGTTCGGTTTGAAGACTCGAATTCCGGTATCTGAGTTCCCGCGTTCGTACTCAGCGCGCGGTCGTGTTCCCTCCGCTTCGCCGGGTCAGTCAACACGGCGTGCGCAGCCTTGCAACGCGCCACTGCGTCCGGCCATTCCGACAACTCACGTATGCGGGCGGCGTACGCCAGTTCAATCGTCGGTAAGTCGGCGTCGGGTGCGATACGGAGTATCAGGTATGCGGACTTCATCATCGTGGGAATGCCAATACTCCAATCCAGTCAGCGCTTTGAGCACACACCGTTCGTAACCTTCTTCAACGGAGTATCGAACGACAGAAATACCAAGCTCCGGGGCGAACACATAAATGCCAGCGTTCACACGCCGCAACCCACCTATCAACTCGAACACGATCCGCCCGAAACATCGCGTGCTTGCGCCAACCTGACGTGGTGGCTTACCAAAACACAGGGCCGGATTATCCGACTTCGATGCTGCCAATCAATGACCCTTGGCACACGCCGACTGAAAGGACTATGACTGGCGAGCGCTCTACGCGCGGAATCTGGAATGGTTGCCTGCAGTCGGCAACCGCATCACGAGGTTTCGTCGTATCGCTTGGCGGCGTCACACGCTGGGGCCAGAATTGCGTATCCCTCCTTCGCACGAGCGCCCGCCATGCAAGCTGCCAAACCCGAAGTGACACGCACCCTGCTTGCGGTGATGACGATTTCGCTGTTGATCGTCGGATCTCTGTGGGTACTCAGACCCTTTCTGGGTGCCCTGATCTGGGCAACGATGATCGTCGTTGCCACCTGGCCATTGATGACGGCACTTCAGCAGCGGCTATGGGGCAAGCGCAGCCTCGCAACGGCGGTGATGGTATGCGCGCTGTTGCTGGTGTTGTTCGTGCCGCTGACGATCGCGATCACGACAGTCGTGTCGAATGCGGACAAGGTCGCGGTGCTGGTGCCGAAATTGCAGGAGGCTACCGTACCCGAACCGCCCACGTGGGTCGCAAGCCTGCCGATGGTAGGCGACAAAATCGCCGGCTTCTGGCACGGCGTGGCGGTCAACGGCGTCGCCCCGCTGCTCGCCAACATCAAACCCTATGCCGGCGATGCGCTGAAGTGGCTGGCGTCGCAGGCCGGCGGCCTCGGCATGGTGGTGATCCAGTTCCTGCTCACCGTGGCGGTGGCCGGCATCCTGTACAGCACCGGTGAATCGGCGGCGCGCGGTGTGCGCGGCTTCGCGCGGCGGCTCTCGGGCGAGCAGGGCGATCGCGTCGTGATTCTGGCGGGTCAGGCGATCCGCGGTGTTGCGCTGGGCATCGTGGTGACGGCGCTGGTGCAATCCACCTTGGGCGGCCTCGGGCTGCTGATCACCGGCGTGCCCTTCGCGGCGGTGCTGACCGCGGTGATGTTCATGTTCTGCCTTGCCCAGCTCGGCCCGGTGCTGGTGCTGCTGCCGGCCGTAGGCTGGCTGTTCTGGAGCGGCGACAACACAATGGGCAGCGTATTGTTGGTATGGACGCTCGTCGTCGGCTCGCTCGACAACTTCCTGCGGCCCTGGCTGATCAAGAAGGGTGCGGATCTGCCGCTGCTGCTGATCTTCTCGGGCGTGATCGGCGGCCTGCTCGGCTTTGGCATGATCGGGCTCTTCATTGGCCCGGTTGTACTCGCGGTCACCTATACCCTGCTCGATGCCTGGATCGGCGATTCATGGCCGAAGGCAGACGATACCGACGCCGCGGGCGGCAACACGCACGCTTAGTTGCCGAAGAGCTTCCTCAAGCTCTCGCCAATCCCACCGGCGGCCTTGCCCACGCCTTCCGCAAGACCGCCAATGCTGACACCCAGCCCTTCGGCCACCGCAGCGGCAAAGCGCGAGGCCATCACCTCGTTGAGTGAGAACTTCGGGTCGTCCAGGTTGCCCTTCAGGGTGAAATCGACCTGAATCCGCCCCGAACGGTCCTTCAAGGCCGACACCACCAGCGCTCGCGGTAAACCCAAAGCGCTGTGCCCATGTTCAACCAGTTCCAGCTCGCTCAAGGTCAGTTGACCCGGTGCGTCCAAGCGCCGTTTGGCAACCCGCGCGTGCATCGAGAGATCGAGGACGCCACGCTTGACCCCAGCATCAGCCGCTTTCACCAGGTAGGGTTCGACGCTGCGCAGATCGACACCCGTCAGCCCCAGCTTCAGATCCATGTCACGCGTCGCCAGCGTCAGGCGCCCATCCAGCGCCAGATGCCCGTCGCGCGTTGGGCCGGTGACGGTGCCCGCCAAGGCCAGCGCACTCTCAGCATCCAGGGTCGGAATCCGCAAATCGGATAAACGTCCATCCAGCGCACGCAGCGCGATGCAATGCGGCTTGCGCGCCACGGTGGCGTCGCAGTAGTCGAGCGCACCGTCGGCCAGCACGATCGAGTCGAATTGAATCACGCGAGTTGGCGCAGCCGGCACCTGCTCCGCGGGTACCTCGCTTTGCGCAGCCCTAGTAGGCTCCGATGCGCTCCCCGGCGCATCGGCCGGCTCCAACACCGAGGGCAATAGCCGCAAACGGCCATTCCGCGCGCGCAGCATCGACAGGTAGGCACCTTCGAGCCGCAGCTCCCGCACCGCGATATCGCCGCGCAAAAGACTCATCAGCGCCGGCACCACACGCACCACACGCGCCCGCATTTCGTCCTGCACCGGCCAGCCATCCGCGGCCCGCACTACCACGTCGCGCAACTCCAGCGCATTCCAACGCACCGCCACATCCCCAACCTGCGCACGCGCCCCCAAACCCTGCTCAACCGCCACCTTCAAACGCTGCACGGCAAAGTAGTAAGCGATTGGAATCAGCAACGCGAACGTCAGTAAGGCGGCAAGCAGAATGCGGGCGGGGCGGGAACGGAACATCGGGAGATCGCAGACACCGTTAGGGGAAAGCGTGAATTGTAGGAAATGGCAGGGTCGCAGTGACGCGCTCTCATTCAGGTGTCTCAGCGCCCTCGTCGTTGCGGCCCATGCCCTTAACACTCACTGACTGGGTCCCTGCGCGGCGAAGTGCGACGGTATCAGTCATCTGGGCTATTTCCAGAAGGTCAGTTCATTGAGGTAATACCGTGTGATAGGTGGCTAGGGTGCAGGTCCGGGTCAGCGCCGAACGCACCCGCGCGGATTCACAAAGTAAGTGCAACGCCGTCTGAATGGTCGCGACGGCACCACCTTCACCGAGCAACTCGTTGTCGCTCTGCGCCCAAGCACAAAACCGCGAATCGACGTCCTGTCCCGAGTGCGCTCCCGCTGCCTCGCAGTCCTCTGGTGCCAGCACGGCGCTCAAGACGTCTCGTCGCCCCCCGAAATCAACTCACCATTGACGCGAATGACGGGTTTGCGACGCGGGCGGGCTGCTTCCTGAGCACGGTTCTGCAAAAGGTCGGCCTGATTTTCGGCAGCCTGCTCGGACTGCCAGGTAAGCAAATCAGCCTGGTGCAGGGCTTCAAGTTCGCGCGGCCATTTTGGGCGTGGCGCCACAGCAAGTGCCAGCCAATTGGTGAACTGGAGGGGAAAGAATATCGGGAAGAACACGATGAAGATGATCGTGCGCGTCCAGGGTGCCGGTGCGATTCCGGGTTTGTCGCGGTTCTCGTGCCAGCGTACCCAGTCATCGGCCATGCCGAACAGGTTGACCATGGCGTACCAGCGCACCGCGTGCGTCAGGAATTTCTCGGGTGGCGACACGGCATCCGGGCCACCTTCCATATAGCGACGCACGTACTCCATGCTGGGCAGCACGCCCGACTCTGCTGCAGAGAGCTGTCCGCACTGGAATACGTGCGGGATACCGTGTGTCCGCAGAGGCTCGCCGTCTGCTCCGAGTTCCGCATACTGCCCACGATAGGTTTTGACTGTGGCGTATGCGGTTGCCACGCTCGATTCCACGCGCGGCGTCAGGCGCGACCAGTCGATTTCGATCGGGCCTTTGCCCGTCCACAGCCAGACCTTCTTACGCTTGTGGTCGAGGCGGACGGTTGGGTCGGTGACGGAGAAGAAATTTAGCCACAGATAGAGCAGCGGCACGGCTAAGCCTACGGTTAGGGCCACCACGATGACAATAGCAAACACTACGTCGAACAGAGCAACGTCGTGTGAGTGGAGCGAATCCTTCGTAAGAGTGAGGACGCCGTAGATGATCGAACAAATAAGAACTGACAACCCAACGAAAATAATCGCCCCCCAGCCACGCATCGGCGAACTCCCGCCTTGCCCGATTTCTAAGTAAGCTGGATTGACGGCGTACACCATCTGATCGCTGTTTGCCCAACTACTCAATCTGCTACCCGCCGGCAATGTGCGGACGTTGTGCGACGCGTGTTTGGCGCGTTCCCAACCTTTGCGTGTGCGTTGAAACCAGGCCATGTCAGTCCCTCGTTTCAGCGTAGTTAACACCGCCCGGCACGGGAATCATGTGCAAGTCGGGATGGTTGGCGGGATCAGGCCAGTACTCGAATTTGAGGCGGACCCGATCGTAGAAATCTTCATTCACTCTGAGCTTGCCGGCATAGGTGGCGACACCATTTTCGAGCGCAAGCGTGAAGGGCTCGCTGAATTGAAGGACTTCGTCCATCGGAATAAGCTTCTGCCCGGGAGGAACGGCACTGAAGTATGCCTGCGTCGGCGGCTGGGGTTTCAGGTCCGGGTCTTCGCTAAAGGCACTGGTCTGGCGAGTCACGACTGTCTGCCGTCGGCCTGGCCCGAACAACTGCAACGAGAGCGCATAGCAGCTAACGGCACTGCGAAAGCCCGGCATGACGACCGAGACTTCGACTTCATCTTTGCCGAACCGGTCGTTCCAGTTCAGCACGACATTGATGCCATAGAGAGCAAGCTGGAACTCCGCCATCTCTTCCTTGAGATTGCCAAATTTCGTTCGAGTGGTGCCCTTGTACGCGAGCTCATTGCGCCACTCGCAGCGGGAAAGCCATTTTTCCAGTGGTGTGTCTTCTTTCGTGGCGGCCTGGTAGGCGAAATAGATCCCCGCTACGGTGGCCCCAATCACGAGGACGATCCACCCCGCAACCGGAATCGCCGCCCCCATGCCCAAGAAGCCCGCAGCACCAATTACAGCCGAAGCCGCCGCGCTAGTTGCACCGGCTTGAGCGAGTAGGGCGCCGGCAGCGACGACCGTCAGAGCTCCAGACCCCACGGCAGCTAGTGCGCTCATGCCAGCGGCGCTGTATGAACTCATGGCTGCATCGCGATCTCCGTCCTGGGCTAGTCCGTAACCTTTTCGAGCAGCTTGGGTAGCGTCAATCGTGGCAGACGCAATTCCAAGCAATCCACCCCCCAATGCCGTCCAGCCAGCAATAGTCAGCAAGCGCGCAGCACTCGTGGTCACTACCGCAGGCGTAACCCGCGCGGCCATAGCTCCCGCAAAAACTTCCCCCGTCAGCGCCATCAGGCCGAGCGATCCGGACACGACGCCGTACAGGCATTCCGTGATGTTGTCGTCGCGGTTGGAGGCGTTGCCTTTTAGCGCACGATCAAGCTGGATCAGATTCGCGGAGAGGTTGCTGATCTGCAGTGCAGCTCCTAAACCAAGCAGACCTTGTCCGAGTGCCTTGCTGTTCCTGATGTACTGCGTGAGACCTTGCCATGGATTGAGTGCAGGGCGCGGCAGGGCGATCTGCGCTGCAGGGGCCGGCAGTGCCTTGGGGACTTTGGCTTGGCCCAGCCCCACAGCGGTTTCGGGCATCCACACCTCAGTTGCCACAACCCTGGTGGCAGTGAAGCGGCTTCCTAGCCAAGCGCCATCGACGCCTTGGGCGATCTTGAGCGAGCGAGCCTCTTGTACGACCTTGGACATCTGCGACTTGGGCGGCCCCCACACAGCCTCATGCATTTGTACGACCATCTGCTGAAGCGTGACCTTCTGAACGTTCGGCGTTACCAGCACTTCCATACGACTGACGATGACCAGTCGCAGCCGTTGCCCTGCTACGAGTGCCGCTTCCGGCTTGCTGCGGGCCAGTACCGAAAGCTGTGAAGCAAGTGTCACTGCGAGCAGGCCCGATTCCGCCTGCGCGGTACGCTGCAGGCCCTTCGCCTTTCGTACCTCGTGCCATTCCCGGAGCTTTTCAGTCAGATCCTTGCTCTGCTTGACGAGATCAACGCCCTTGTCGAGCTTGCCCACGTCCAAGGGTTTGGCCGCATCGCCCTTGAGAAAAGCGATTACGTCTTTGTCGGCCGCGGTGAATGCCAGCCACAAGGGGTGTTGAGCATCTGCGGGATCTGCCGTGAGCCACGCCTGCCACCATGTCTGTTCTTTCGGCGTAGCGCCAGAACCAAACACGCAGCGCGCAAAGTCGCGCTCCATGGCGGCGCCTATGGACTTGCCGTGTTGCGCGTCGGCACCGTCGTAGACCTGCCAGGCGAGTTTGAAGAAATCGCTGTTCGCCCAAGCGTACCAATCGTCGCTCGCACGCCGGATGTGGGCCTCAAGCTCCTTGACCTTTTTGTCATGCGCCGCCTTGTCGGCGTGCACCTTCTGCATGGAGACCTTGGGCGCGTAGCGTTCGTCCCAGACCTTGCCCTGTCCTTGCTTGCGCATGGACGATTCGAGGTCAAGGATGATGTCACCCACGATGCGCGAGCGCAGCTTGGCGGCGTCTCCTTGGTATTTCGCCAGTTCACCTGCCTGCAGGTTGCGCCAGTGATTGATGTCCTGCGCGACTCCCACCGTATCGGGAAGGCACAGCACGATCGCATTGCCTGGGCTATTGGCGTGCATGCGCGTTATCAACGCGTCGGCTTGCCCGGAACGGTCGATTGCGGGGGCCGTGGTGTAACTGGCGTATCGGTGATCCACCGCACTAAAGGCAGCGGGTGTGGCGGCGTACTCGCCCACAAGCTTGGCAAGCTCGTTGCCGGTTGCGACACGCACACCGGCATCGGCAGGAATGCTGCCGCCACTGACGGCTTCAGCAGCGTTCAGACCAACCATGAGTTTGCCGCGAAGTTGAGCGTCGCTCTTGAGCTGCTTGCGTACTTTCGCGGTCCACCAGGTGCGGCTATAGCCCACCCACACCTTACCGGCCTCACTGGCGCGTGTAACGTTGATCAGCGACGCGACGACGTTGTGGCCCTTTTCGCCGCAATGAAAAGTGGGTGGGCTGTTCGGTGGCGCATCGAGCAGGATTTCCTGAAAGTGTCCGCTCGTAGTGGCTGCAAAGCATCGCCACACGCCACCGGCCCGTTCGTCGAACAGATAGACATAGCCCTCGCTGATCACGCGCAACACGTACTTGCCATCGCGCACTGGCGCGGTAGGCATGTGGGGTGCGGAAGGCAGCGTCGCCGGTTTGTTGGCCGATTCGCCCGGCACATATGCGATGCGCAGGGGCAACAAAGGCAGGCCGATGCGGTTGCAGTACTTGCAGTTGTCGATACTCATTTTGAACCCGTGTGGTGGGGCGCTGTCGCAGCGTTGCGCTGCGCTTCCGAAGCGATCAAGGCCCAGTCTTCGTCGTCGAGCTCGGCCTGAACGCTGGTGTAGGCAATTCCGGTCTCCTGCACACGACGCAACAACGCCTGGATACGTAGGCTGCTCTCAATCGGGGCCGCCAATTGCCAGCGCTTCGCTGCAAAGTGCAATTTCGCTTCATCGCGCAAACCCGCTTCTTGGGCGGCCGACAGACAAGCCCTGAGTGGGCGCCAGGGATCGGCTGCGTCAAAAGCCCCGGAATTTGGGCGTGCCAACTCGAAGCAAGCATTGAGTTCCGAGAATCCGCCGAGGACAGCTTCCGCCTCAGCGGTCAAATGTAGCGGAGCATTCTTCTCGGCTAGACTTTCCGGCACATAGGCCATCAGTTGCCCACGGGCATCGACGAACCACCATTTGGTGACGATGCCCTGCACGACCGATTCAAATCGAAGGGAGGGTTGCGTCAAGTGTTGAGCCACCCTGGGATCCCAGTAACGCAAGATGCGGCGTTGAGCTTTGGCGTCGATGGCCACAGCAGAGCGCCCAAGCGCAAGAGCCAGTTGCTTTGCCGGGAGCGTCGAGCACATCAAGGCCGCAAAGCGACGCCCTACCCCTGCGCACCCCGCGGCCTCCTTGGCAGCAGCGTCGAGGAAATCGTCGATAAAGCGTGCTTTGGCCAGTGTCGAGTTTGCGCGAGGGGCGACGAGCACAGGCCTCATCGATTCCGGGAAATTGCTGTGCGCAATCGGAACCGGTATGAGGACAAAATCCTCTTCTGGCAGTTGCTCATCTGCAGGATCGCTTAGGGGATCAAGCAGCCCGAATAGCTGCAATTGCTGCTGGCCAAGCTCATCGCTGCCCGGGACAGGAATCTGGGCGCGGATGAATTCGCGTGTGTTGGCGGGCGACACTTTGCTCACAGCAGTGCCGTGCCTTTGCTGGCGGCGTCCTTGAGTGTTTCGGCGCAGCCCTTGAACTCTTCCTTCGTCAGACTAGCCGTCTCTGCGCTGGCCGACTGCGGCCCGGTCAGATTCTTCTGACTCGCCTTGAGCTTCACACTCCCCGGTGCGGTCAGCGTAATGTTGCCGCCTTCGATCTGGATCGCGGCACCCGCGGCAGTGAGTTGGACATGGCTCTTGGCGCTGATCTGGATGCTGGCGTGGGTGCTGGCGACGGTGACCTGTTTTTGCGCTGCAACGGTGGCGGTGTTGTCGTGTGCTTGGGCGGTGACTTTGCCGGCGGCGGCGTGCAGTTTGATGCCCACGTCGGTGATCGGTCGTGCGCCTTCTGGTTTCTTGCCCACGGTGTAGAGCACAAGGCCGGCGCCGCTGGCCCAGCGGATCGCGCCTTGCGCGGCAGCCTCAAAAGTCTGACCACCGGTGACGGTGAGGTGGTTGGCGACTGCGGTGCTGTGCGCCGGGGTGGCGAGCGCGATGCCGGCTTCCCCATGCAGCGAGAGGTGCGGTGCGGCCCACGCGGTGACCGTACCGGTGCCCCCAGCGATGCCGGCGGGGCCTTGATTGGTGCGGGTCGTCTCGGCCAGTTCCTTGGACTGCGTGCTTGCACCGTCGAGTGGCGGCAGCTTCTTCGGCTCTGAAGGGTCTTTCTCGAACTTGGCGCGCGAGGTGTTGGCCGCTTTCGCCAGCGCGGTGGCGAGTTCTAAGCTGCTTTCGATCACCGCGTTGGCACCACTCGCATCGATGTGCGGCACACCGCGGTGGCCGGATTCGCCGGCGGAGACTTGCAAACCTTGTGCTGCACGCACGGCGCCGGCAGCAGTGGTGGCGAGTTCCGCACCGTGCCCGCGCGCGGCTTCGCGGGCGTTGTCAGTTTGTGCGCGCAGGTGCCCGAGTTGCAGGCGGCTGTCGTGTTGCGTGGTGGAGAGGCGCAGCCCGTCTTGTGCGGGGGTGGCGTCGAACACCAGCGCGTTGTGTTCGCCGCTGCCGGCCTGGCTGGTCGCGAGTGCCTGGGTCTTGATGCCGGCAAACACCGGTTTGTGCGCATGCGCACCGGCAGTGCCGGGGAACCAGGCCGGCGCGTTGCCTGTGGCGTTGGCGCTGCCGCTGCTGACCTGATTGCCTTGCGCGTTCTCCTGCCCGCGGCCGTTGTAGGCGAGGCCGATTGCGATCGGGCGATCGATATCGCCTTCGGAGAAGTCCACCAGCACTTCTTGACCTAGGCGCGGGGTGAAATGCGCACCCCAGTTGTCACCGGCCAGCGCGGTCGCAACCCGTACCCAGGTACCAACGGTTTCGTTTGCACGCGCGTTGTCGTCCCCGCTCGGGTGAGCAAGGCGGCTCTGCGCGTTGCCGCCGCGTAACCAGGGCAGCTGGATCTTGATGCGGCCATCGCGATCGGCCGTGAGCGGGCTGCCAGATACCCCAACCACCAGCGCCGTCTGTGTCCCCCGCACGGTGGGTTTGGGGTGGATACGTGCGCCGTGCTGATCCCAGGTGAGCGGGCGGTAGGGCGTATCCGCAGGGATGCTGTGCGCGCGGTTGCAGTAGAGCGGGGTATCCACATCGTTACGGACTGCTTGAGCGGTGTTGGTCGCATCGCTCAAGGAGTCGAGCAGTGTAAGCGCGGGCACCGGCCCCAGCACTTCTCGGATCTGAGCCAGTACATCGGCGGCGAGGTTGTTGCGCGCTTCGTGCTCCACGCTGAGCACGGCAATCGGCAGGCCCGTCTGCGGGCCGAAGAGGCCACCGGTGATTAGGCTGCGACTACCGGGGGCAAGCCGGCGTACGGTGCTGCGGAAAGGATAGCTGTGGATACGGCACTGCCAGGCTTGCAGCTGGCGTTGGGCATAGCGCTCACCGTCTTCGATGCTCGGGAAGGCGTAGAGGCCGGGCGAATCGCTGCGTACCAGCGAAATGGGCCCGCACTGCTGGCCTCGCGCTTCGACGGTGACACGCTGGTGCGCTCGGTAATCCCAGGTCGCGATGCGCACGGTGTCCGGCATTACGCGTGAGTTGCGCTGCAGACTCTGCACGGTGTCGGCCACTTCGGTCGCGTCGGCACGATGAAAGCGCATCGGCGGCACTTGCTTGAAGGCGCCGTTGTGATCGGCGATGACCAGCGTGTGCGAATCGGTGGCATGCTCAAACCAGTAGAACAAGCCTTCTTCAGCGAGCAAGCGTTCGACGAAAGCCAGGTCGCTCTCGCCATGCTGCACGCAAAGGCTGCGCGGCAGCAGCGCATCAGGTTCCGACAGGTCCCAGCGCCACTGCGGCACGAGCTTGCCTTGCCCTTGCCAGCCGGCAAACAGCTCATCGCAGATCGCGACGACGTTCTGATCCTGAAACGCCCAGCTATCGCGGTTGTGGCCGAGGAAGGCCAACCACGGTTGCACCCGCATGCGGTAGCGCGCCAAGCCACCGTCTGCGCCCTGCAGACCAAAGCCCGTCACATAACCGTGAAAGGGGCGATCGCGACTCACGAGCCCGTCAGTCAGCAAACTCAAACACGCCGGTTGCCCGATCAGCGATTTGTGCGGGATCTGCGCATCCTCGCTCAAGAGCATCAAGTCGAGTTCAAAGCCACCTTCCCCCACAGACTCGCGGATTCGCGCGGTTTCCACCAACAGCGCGTCCGCGCCCAGCGGGGTGGTGAGGCGCAGCAGGCGATTAGCTTCGGAGAAGCTGCGCGATAGCAGTCCGGGAAGGGAGAGACCGGGCATCGGTGGGGTCCGTCATGGATTGGCGTGATGTAGGCCGACAGCATATCGCCATGGCATATCTGGTACCGTGAAATGCTGCGGGTTGCAGCCGCCTTTATGCCACTGCGGCTAGATTTCGCTGGCTCCTCGATACGTTGGTGTGTGCCCGAGCCCGGCAATTACACCGAACCGTGACAGTCGACGCAGCGCCCCTCAGGCAATTGACATGACTCGCTTACAGGCCGGAATGCCGACGGTATGATTTGTTCGCCAACCGGATTTGACCCAGGCCACAGGCGTGGGTGCACTCAGCAGAGGTCATCGTGGGACTCTTCGATCAGCTCAAATCGATACTTGCCAAGTCGCCAAGCCCCCAAGCGCCGTCGGCGCCCGCGGACGCGATTTCAGCCAGCCTGGGCCAGCCGCCCGAACGGCGTGTGCGCGATCGACAGAACGCCAGACCTGGCACCAGCGCGCTGATCGTCGACGATTCACCGACCATCGTTGCGGCATTGCGCAAGATGCTCAATTCCGCCGGCTATGTGACGCTTGAAGCGCTCACAGCTGAAGAAGGCATCGAAATTGCACGCGACCTCACGCCGGACATCATCTTTCTCGACATCGTGCTGCCCGGCATGAACGGCTTCGCCGCCCTGCGCACGCTTCGCCGCGACCCGCTGACGAAAGACATACCGGTCATCATGATCAGCGGTAACGAACAAGCCACCGAGCAATTCTTCGGCACCCGCATCGGCGCCGACGACTTCATGAAGAAGCCCTTTTCTCGCCTTGAAGTGTTTGCGCGAATCGAACGCCTGCTCGACGCGGACATGGTGCCGCGCCGGCTCGCGGTCGCTACAGCTCAAATGGAAACGACAAGCGTGAGCAACGCCTGAGGGTCGCCCAATGTCTTGATTGACTGAAAACCATGCTGAATGGAAAAAGCGAAAAGGCCCGATCAGGGCCTTTTCGCTTTTTATCACTCTGTTTATTCAGCAGTCATTCACCGGTTTGGCGAGATTGAACGGCTGCCAGCAGCATTCAAAAAATGTCCGTACACTAAGTTGAAAGACTCGAATATTGCGTACCGATTAAATTAAAAAAACAATTTAAAATCAAATACTTAAAAATTACACGTCAATATTCCGGGCATACAAGGCATTGCTTTCAATGAATTCACGCCTCGGTTCAACTTGATCGCCCATCAGGGTGGTAAAGATTTCGTCGGCGGCGATGGCGTCGTCGATCTGCACCTTGAGCAAGCGGCGGACGGCGGGGTCCATGGTGGTTTCCCACAGCTGATCGGGGTTCATTTCGCCGAGGCCTTTGTAGCGCTGCTTGCTCAGGTTGCGTTCGACTTCGTTGAACATCCAGTCGATCGCTTCCTTGAAGCTGCTGACGGCCGCGCCCTTCTCGCCACGGCGCATTTCTGCGCCTTCGCCGATCAGGCCGTTGATCATTTCTGCTGCGCGACGGATCTGCGCGTAGTCGCCGGAGACAAGGAATTCAGCGTCGATGAGGCCACGGCGGACGTTACCGTGGTGCATCCGTTCCACGGCCAACTCCCAGGCTTCGCTTTCCTGATCGAAGTGCGGGCGCACGTTGACGCCTTTGGGCATCGAAGCTTGCAGGCGAGCGGCGGAATCAGTGGCGGCGGCTTCGTCGGCGAGCGAGATCTGGATGTCGCCGGCCAGCATCGCATGCAGTGCTGCGGGGTCGATGAAGCCTGAAACCCGGTTGATCACGGCTTCAGCGAGCAGGTAGTTGCGTGCGAGTTCACCCAGCGTCTCGCCTTCGATCGGCGCAGCACCGGCCGACGGAATGAGTTGCGCGCCGTCGAGGCCCATGCGCAGCAGGTGGGCGTCGAGTTCAGCGTCGTCCTTGATGTAGCGCTCGTTCTTGCCGTGCTTGATTTTGTAGAGCGGCGGCTGTGCGATGTAGATGTGACCGCGCTCGACGAGTTCAGGCATCTGGCGATAGAACAGCGTCAGCAGCAGGGTGCGGATGTGGGCGCCGTCGACGTCCGCGTCGGTCATGATGATGATGCGGTGGTAGCGCAGCTTCTCGGGCTTGAAGTCGTCCTTGCCGATGCCGGTGCCGAGCGCGGTGATCAGCGTTGCGATCTGTTCGGACGAGATGAGTTTGTCGAAGCGGGCGCGTTCGACGTTGAGCACCTTGCCGCGCAGCGGCAGGATGGCCTGGAATTTGCGGTCGCGGCCCTGCTTGGCGGAGCCGCCTGCGGAATCACCCTCGACGATGTAGATCTCGCACAGCGCGGGATCCTTCTCCTGGCAGTCGGCAAGCTTACCTGGCAGGCCAACGCCGTCCAGCACGCCCTTGCGGCGGGTCATTTCACGCGCTTTGCGAGCAGCCTCACGGGCGCGCGAGGCTTCGACGATCTTGCCGCAAATGGTCTTGGCGTCGATCGGACGTTCGAGCAGATATTCGGAAAGTTTGGCGGCGACCACTTCTTCGACGGCCGGCCGTGCTTCGCTGGAGACGAGCTTCATCTTCGTCTGTGAGGCGAACTTGGGGTCTGGCATCTTCACCGACAGCACGCAGGCAAGGCCTTCGCGCATGTCATCACCGGTGATCTCGACCTTGGCCTTCTTCGCGATCTCGTTTTCTTCGATGTACTTGTTGATGACGCGGGTCATCGCCATGCGCAGGCCGGTGAGGTGGGTGCCACCGTCGGACTGCGGAATGTTGTTGGTGAAGCACAGCACCTGTTCCTGGTAGCTGTCGTTCCACTGCATCGCGACTTCTACCGTGAGCTCCACCGTGCCGCCGCCACCGCTGACCGGCACTTGCGTAGCGCCCGCGGCATAGAAAACGTTGGGGTGCAGTACCGTCTTGGCGCGATTGATGTACTCGACAAAACCACGCACGCCGCCGGAGAAGGCGAAGTCTTCCTCGCGGTTGGTGCGCTGGTCGATCAGGCGGATGCGCACGCCGTTGTTGAGGAAGGAGAGTTCGCGCAGGCGCTTGGCGAGGATTTCGTAGTGGAACTCGACGGTGCCGAAGATCTCTTCGTCGGCGAGGAAGTGCACTTCGGTGCCGCGCTTCTCGGTGTCACCGATGACGCGCAGAGGCGATACCTCGACCCCGTTCTGGACTTCGATCAGCCGATCGACCGCATGACCGCGGTTGAATTCGAGGAAGTGCTTCTTGCCATCGCGGCGGATCGTCAGGCGCAACCATTTCGACAGCGCGTTGACGCACGACACACCGACGCCGTGAAGGCCACCCGAGACCTTGTAGCTGTTCTGGTTGAACTTGCCGCCGGCGTGCAGCACACACATCACGATTTCGGCCGCCGAGCGTTTGGGTTCGTGCTTGTCGTCGAACTTGATGCCGACCGGAATGCCACGACCATTGTCGGTCACCGAGATCGAGTTGTCGGTGTGGATCGTGACGACGATGTCGTCGCAATGGCCGGCCAAGGCTTCGTCGATAGCGTTGTCGACGACCTCAAACACCATGTGGTGCAGGCCGGTGCCGTCCGATGTATCCCCGATGTACATGCCAGGGCGCTTGCGTACTGCCTCCAGCCCTTCAAGCTGCTGGATGCTGTCTTCGTCGTAGGCGGGTTGCTGGTTCTGTTCGGACATCGGGTGACCTTGCTTCAAAACTTGAGTTCTTCACCACGGATCAAGCGACTAGGCGCGAAGGGCTTTTCAACCGTTCGCGCCTGCGCTAACCCGTGGCCTAAGGCTGGGAGTGACTACTGGCTTAGATCCGCATCGGCATCACGACGTACTTGAAGCGCTCGTCGCCCGGCAGGGTGATCAGTGCGCTGGAGTTGCCGTCGTTGAGCCGCAGTTCGATCTCGTCAGTGGCTGAATTCGTCAGCACATCGAGCAGGTAGGTGACGTTGAAACCAATGTCGACGGAGTCGCCAGCGTAGTCGACTTCGATCTCCTCCTGCGCCTCTTCCTGTTCGGCGTTCGAACTGATGATCTTGAGACTACCCGAGGACAGTACCACACGAACGCCCCGGAACTTCTCGTTGGTGAGAATCGCAGCGCGATGCAGCGACGCAAGCAGCATCGTGCGGCCAAGGATCAGCAGCTTCGGATGGTTCTGCGGAATCACGCGCTCGTAATCGGGGAACTTGCCGTCGATCAGCTTGGTGATCAGCTCGATCGGGCCGAAGCGGAAGCGGGCCTGATTGCCGGCCAGAGCGATCTCAAGCGGTTCGTCGCTGTCAGCGAGCTGGCGGGCGAGTTCCAGCACCGTCTTGCGCGGCAGGATCACCTCGGTCTTGGGCAGATCGGCGTCGATTTCGGCGGATGCGAAGGCAAGACGGTGACCGTCGGTTGCCACCATG
>CAMFLH010000075.1 GCA_945957295.1 uncultured Uliginosibacterium sp. | reverse complement strand
CGGGCTTGGCCTACCAGAACGGGGCACCCAATTCGGGCGGCGGTGCCTGGTTAGCAGCGATTGGGCTGGATTCGGTCGCGCTCGCCGCGAATCGCTTCGGCGCGAACGCATGGCTCGACACGATGACGCATGAGATCGGTCACAACATGAGCCTGGGGCACGCACCCTGCGGCAGTCCGCCCGACGCTGAGACCGACTTCCCCTACGCGGGTGGCGGCCTCGGACCCTATCCGGTGCACGAGTTCGACAGCGACCGGAATGGCACGGCTGGCCCCGAAACGGTCTACTTCCCGGCCACCAGCATCGCACACGATGTGATGGGCTATTGCGATAGCGAGTGGTTCTCGGACTACAACTACAGCCGGGTGCAGACCTTCATGCAGAGCTTCACCTACCCGCAGATCACGCCCTTCGCCGAGCCGGTCGAGATGCTCGACTTCTACGGCGATATCCGCGACGGCAAGGTGCGGCTGGCACCGCCCGGCGCGCGTATGGCGACGCAACCCTACGCCGGCGGTGGTGCATTCACGCTGCGCGTGACGACCGCGGCTGGTGCGGCCGTGGATGTGCCCTTTACGCCAGTGAAAGTGGCCGACGAAGCGGGCAGCAGCCTGCAGCATTTCCATGTCGCTCTGCCCAATCCGGGCACGATTGCGAAGGTTGAAGTGTTACAGGGAGCGATGTCGCTGCCGGTGACGCTGGATTCGCCGCCGGTGGCGGCGGCGCAGACGGTCGGCGATGCGGCCAGCAGCGCATTACCCTTGAACTGGAGCGAGGCGAACGGCGTGCTGACGGTGACTTGGGATGCCGCGCGCTACCCGGTGCTGCGTGTGCGCCAGCTCGGCACCGAACCGATGGTGCTGGCGCTGCAACTGACTGGTGGCAAGGCCACGCTACCGCTGACCGGTGTGCTGGCCGGCGGCAAATGGGAGTTCAGCCTCTCGGGTGGTCTCAATGCCCGTTCGCTGACGCTCGCCCGCTGAGCGGGCGAGTTCGCTGCGCGCCGTTCAGGCGGCGTCGCAGCGTAGCGCGGCGAGGTCTGCGTCGCTGAGCCAGCGCCACTCGCCGGGTGCGAGGTCGGCAGGCAGTGCGAGGCGGCCGATCTCGCCACGGTGGAGCGCTTCCACGCGATTGCCGGCCGCACCGATCATGCGCTTGACCTGGTGGTACTTGCCGCCGGTGATCGTCAGGCGCAGCAGGCAGTCGCCGATGATCTCGCAACCCGCCGCGACGACCGGTTCTGGCTCGTCATGCAGTTCCACGCCGGCGAGCAGCGCCGATACGAGCTCCGGCGTGGCTGGGTGCTTCAGCGTGACGGTGTAGATCTTCGGGATCGCGCGCTTGGGCGAGCTGAGTTGATGAATCAGCTGGCCGTCTTCGGTCAGGATCAACAGGCCGGTGGTGTCCTCGTCGAGGCGGCCGACGGCCTGAACGCCTCGCGCGCGCAGCGGTGCTGGCAGCAGCGCGAACACGCTGGGGTGATGCACCGGCTTGTGCGACACCTCGTAACCGGCGGGCTTATGCAGCATCACGTAGGCCACCTCGCGGTAAGACCACAGCTCGCCATCGACCTCGAACTCCAGCCCCGCCGGATCAAGCTCGACGAAGGGGTCGTCCATCTCTTCGCCGTTGACGCGGACGAAGCCGTGGCGCACCAGGCCGCGGCATTCCTTGCGGCTGCCGAAGCCCTGAGACTGGAGGATGCGGTCGAGTTGCATCGGGAGATTCCTTTTTCGCGAAGGCGCGGACTATACGCCCACTTGGTGCCGACTTGGCTGGTGCCCGCCGAAATCGGGCGTAGCTGGGCCGAAAACCGGCTGCGATATCGAGGCTAACGCAAGGATTCGAATTTGGGCAGCGCGAGCCGCCAGCGGATCGCGGCCAAGCGCAACAGGAAGATCAGCGTGCCGCTCCAGAACGCCGCCCACGGCGCGTTGAAATCGAGTGCGTGCAGGGCGATCAGGCTCAGCGCGCCGGCACCCGCTGCCGTGGCGTAGAGCTCGCCGCGGAATACCACCGGCTCCTCGTTGGCCAGCACATCGCGCAGGATGCCGCCGACCACGCCGGTGATTACGCCCATCAGCGCCGCGACCGTCCAGTGCGTACCCGTACCGAGCGCCACCTTGGTGCCGACGATCGTGAACAGCGCGAGGCCGAGGGCATCCGGGATCAGGAACAGGTCGAGCGGCAGCCGCATGCGGCGCGCCAGCGTAAAAGCGGCGATACCGGCCAGCGCGGCAGCGATCAGGTAGGTGGGGTCGGCAATCCAGAACACCGTGCGGCCGAGCAGCAGATCGCGCGTGGTGCCGCCGCCGAGTGCCGCTGCGAAGGCGACCACGACGACGCCGAAGGCATCGAACTGCTTGCGGCCGACTTCAAGTACCGCCGCTGCCGCACACGCGGCCACCGCGGCGATGCCGAGCCAGTAGCCGAGCAGGGGAATACTCACAGCGGGCGCGGGCAGTTGCATCGCGTTCAGAATCTGCAGACGGAGCGTTCAAGCATACCCGCGCGCACGGCTGCCGCCCTTGCGCGCGGCCAAACGCGCAGCGATCAGACGCCGTGCTGCTGCAGCCAGGCCAGCGCCTTCGGCCAGGCATCGGCGGCGGCGGCCGGGTTGAAGCTCGGCCGGTAGTCGGCGAGGAAACCGTGGTCCGCTTCCGGGTAGATGCGGACTTCCGACCGGCTGTTCGCGGCTTTCAGCGCAGCGCTCATCTTCTCCACCGAGTCCACCGGAATGCCCTGATCCTTAGCACCGTAGAAGCCCAGCACCGGCGCCTTGATGTCGGTAACGAGGTCGATCGGGTGCTTCGGCGACAGCGCGCTCGGCGGGCTCACCAGGCGGCCGTACCAGGCCACGCCCGCCTTCAGCTTCGGGTTGTGTGCGGCATACAGCCAGGTGATGCGCCCGCCCCAGCAGAAACCGGTGATGCCCAGGCGTGCCGCATCGCCGCCGTTCTTGCCGGCCCACTCGGCGGTGGCATCCAGGTCGCGCATCACCTGCGCATCGGGCACCTTCGAGATCACGTTCTCGAAGATCTTCGGAATCGTGTCGTACTGCGTCGGGTCGCCCTGGCGCGCGAACAGATCCGGTGCAATCGCGAGGTAGCCCACCTTGGCCAGGCGGCGGCAGATGTCCTGAATCCACTCGTGCACGCCGAAGATCTCTTCCACCACCAGCACGATCGGGAAGGGGCCCTTGCCCGCAGGCATCGCGCGATAGCCGCGCAGCGTGATGTCGCCGGCCGGAATCTCGACGGTGCCAGCGACGAGGCCATCGGCGGGTGTCTTGATCACGCTCTGCGCCGCGACCGGCTGCACGGCCAGCGCAAAACCGCTCGCCACGAGCCCGGCGACGAACTCGCGCCGGTTCGCCACTCGGGCGGGGGAAAGGCTGTCGAACTCCTGCTGCAGGGGCTGCTGCGATACGGTTTGCATCGTGGCTCTCCATGGTTGGGGTCTGCAATGGACGCGCCAGAATGGAAAAGATTCCCCGCCCGGTGTTGCCCGCGGTACTTGAGCGCGCGGAACGATCGCCGGACAATCCGCGATCCTTCCTGCTGCGATTTTTCCATGCGCCCCACTGCCGGTGTTGTCATTTCCCTGCTTGCCATGCTGCCTGCGATCGCGTTTGCGCAGCGCCAACTCATCTGGGGCGAAACCGAGATCATCGGCATCAAGCGTCTGAGTCGCGAGCAGGTCACCTCGCAACTGCCGATCAAACCGGGTGAAGCGGTTACGCAGAGCGAGAAGGACATGCTCAAGTGGTGCGAGAAGCTCAAGAAACTGCCGATCGCCGCGGTGTCCTGCAACGGCGCGATGGTCGGAACCCGCCTGCACTACGTCGTCGAGATCCTTGAAGACGCCAGCGCCGACCCGGTGCTGCAGCCCTCCACCGCACCGCGTGCCGCCGCCCGCGTGCCGCCGGAAGCGCGCCAGTTGATCGCGCAGCGCGAGTACCGCGTGCAGGAAGTACTGGCCGACGGCTACATGCCGGGCGAACGCATTACGCCTTCCGGCATCGTCGTTGCGGAAGATCCGGAGTTGCGTACCTTCGATGCGCAGTTGCGCGATCTCGCCAACGGCCAGCAGGACCGCATGATCGCGATCGCCCTCGACGCTCGCCACCCCGAGCGCAAGGACGCGATCGTGATGCTCAACTGGACCGGTCGACCCGAAGCGTCGATCGCCGCGCTGCACGGCCGCCTGCTCGACCCGGACAACGAAGTGCGTAACCTCACCGGCCGCCTGGTGCTGACCTTCATCGAATGGATCAAGGACCCCGCGGTGGCCGATGCGCTTGCCGGTACCCTGGCGCAGGTGCTGACGCTACCGAGCCACACCGATCGCACCAAGGCACTCGCCGCGCTGGGCCAGCTCTATGCCCTGCACCCGGAAATCCGCGGCACGCTGCAGCGCGTCGCACGCGAACCGCTTACCGAGCTCGCCCGTACCAGCGTGCTGCCCAACGTTGGTGGCGATGCGCGAGGGCTATTGGCCGCAATCGGCGAATAGAGGGGCCACGGGCATCGCGCGACTGACGCGTGAAGCCCGCTTTACGTTGATGTCGTTCGCACGCCGTGCGATGTGACGACATACTTCTCGGTTAACGACGAACTCGCAGGACTGCCGATGCAGTGATGTGAGCCCCGTCACGCAGGGCAACTTGCGTGCCGCCTAGAATCCTTCCTTGGATTGCCGGCACATGCCGGAAGACGGTGCAGCCGGCCGCGGTTGGCATAGCCAACCCGGCTCGGGCACCCGACACCCGCTATTCCCCTCACAAACGTCCTTCTCAACTCATGTTCACACCACTCATCCGAATCGGCATTGCCTGCGCGCTGCTGATCGCTACCGCGTTCCCGTCCGTATTTGCTGCGCCGATTCCGGTCGAAACCTTGTTCCGGCATGCGCAGAACCGCGATATGCAACTTTCACCCGATGGTCGTTTCGTGGCGGGGCGGGCCACCGTTGGCGGCCGTATCAATCTTGTTGTCGTTGATCTTGAGAAGAGGACAGCGTTGCCGGTGACGGGCTTCAAGGACATGGATGTCGGCCACTTTGAGTGGGTTAACGACACCCGGCTGGTGCTCAGCGCGACCGACGATCGATCTGGTTCAAGTGGCTACGATCAGTACTACGCCGGTAGCGGTGGCATCTACGCGGTAGATCGCGACGCAAGCAATTGGCGCGAAGTGATCCCGTCGCCCAAGAAGCAGGTTGGCGATGGCGCCTGGCACCCCACCTTCGCATGGCTGCGTCGGGCGATGGAGGACGGTAGTGATGACGTACTAGTGCAGACCGTGAAACATGGGTCGAAAGTGGTCGCGCTGGAGCGCGTCAACACCCGGACCGCGAAACGGCAGACACTGACCTACAACATGCCCGGCAATGTCGTCGACGCCGTGGTCGACGCAAAGGGCGTGGTTCGGGCGGTGGTGACCGTGAACGGCGCCGAAACGCGGGGGACCTTGTGGTTGCGTAACAGCACCGACGCGCCTTGGGTGAAGCTCGAAGAATTCGGCATGCTCGAACACGACCAAGTTTGGCCGGCAGCCTTTGATGGTACTGGTTCGCAACTTTATGTCCTGAGCGCACGCGGCCGTGATACGGCGGCGCTGTTTTCCTATGACATAGCAAACCGAAAACTCGGTGAACAGCTGGTGGCTCACCCAGAGGCTGATTTGTCGGACTACGGCCTCATCTTCGCGCGCAAGTCGCGCGAACTCCTTGGGGTTACCGTGTATGGCGACGCGGAGCCTGAGACAGCCTGGTTCGATGAGGCTTGGGCGACCGTACAGGCGCGTGTTGACGCAACACTGAAGGGGCGAGTCAACGTGGTCCGCGGCAAGGCAACGGATCGCGTGCTGGTGTACTCGTACTCCGACACGATGCCGGGCGAGTACTACCTTTACGACGTCAAGGCTGGGAGCATCGAACCGCTGCTGAAGACCCGGCCAGATTTTGAGCCGGCGAGCGCGTCCGTGACTCGCGCCCTCCGCTACCCGGCGCGCGACGGCCTCGCGATCCCGGCATACTTGACCCTACCCAAAGGCAAACCCGCAAAGGGGCTGCCGCTTGTCGTGCTGGTTCATGGCGGCCCATGGGGGCGTGACTACTGGGGCTTCGATGCCGAGGTGCAGTTCCTGGCCAGCCGCGGCTATGCGGTGCTGCAGCCGCAGTTCCGAGGTTCCACCGGCTTCGGTAGCCGCCTATACACGGCAGGCTTCAAGCAATGGGGTCTGAAGATGCAGGACGACCTCAACGACGGCGTCAGCGCGCTGGCGAAGCAGGGCACGGTCGATCCATCGCGGGTCTGCATCATGGGCGCGAGCTACGGCGGGTTCGCGACGATGTCCGCGCTCGCCCGTGATGCCGACAAATACCGCTGCGGTATCAACATGGTCGGCGTTACCGACCCGGGGCTATTTTTCTCAATCGTCTGGTCCGACGCGGCTGATACCCGCTGGATCGAGAACGACGCCAAGAAGATGATCGGCGACCCGGACGCCGATGCGGAGATGTTCAACCGAGTGTCGCCGCTGAAGAATGCCAAGTCGATTCGTGCGCCGGTGTTGATGGCCTACGGCGCCGAGGACTATCGAGTGCCGCTTCCGCACGGCGAGAAGATGCGCGACGCGTTGCAGGCAAACGGCACCCCCGTCGAATGGCATGTCTTTGCCGGCGAAGGGCATGGTTTTCATATTGAGGAAAACCGGTTCCAGCTCTATCACGCAATCGAGCGCTTCCTCACCAAGTACAACCCGGCCGATTGAGCCTTGCGACTGGGGTGGCCTGAGCGCCGCCTCAGTCGAACTTGAACTTCAACTGCCCGCCGATGTAGCCCGAGTATTCGCGGATGGATGGGGCGCCGACGAGGTTAAAGCCGAAGCGGCCCCACTGGAAGCTCGCCATTGGAAGCGCGACGACGGGCGTCCAGTAACCGCTGGCGAGGCCGACGAAGACACCGAGCTTCACATGCTCCCACTTCACGATTTCCGGTTCCCAGCGGGCACCGGCGTAGAAGGTGTCCTTGTCGTAGCTGTTGCGGTAGTAACCGGCCATCCACGAAAGCGGGTATTCCTCCGACGGGCGCTCCCAGCCTGCGCCGGGGTTGTCGGCGCGATACTCGTCGCGCCGCTCGAAGTGGTAGGAATAGCCGGAGATGACCAGCCAGTCTTCCGCAAGGGCGGGCAGGGGCAGGCTGAGGAGGGCAGCGGTGAGCAGCAGCGGGCGGGCGTACGTCATGAATTCAGGCGCGCAGGCAATTCGGAACGCGCAGCGTACCACTGCGGCGGGTGCCACAATTGCGGCTCACCCCCGACACGATGAATTGCGATGCCCAATGATGCGCTCCTTCTTCGCCTGAACGCCCTGCGCGACGCTGACCCGTCATACAGCAACGGCAACAGCAACCATCTGCCGATGGTGCTGGCGGCGCTGCATGCCCTAGGCGCCGAGCCTTCGCGACTTGATGTGTTTGCGAAGACCCAGCGCAGCTTGATTCGCCCGCTTGCGAGCGGCGAATTCGCCAGTCGTTGGGCCGATTTCGAAGCGCAGATCGCGACCGATGGGCGCGACGCGGTGTTGCGCCGCGAACTGCCGCGGTTGCTGGAAGGCGTAGTCACAGCCGCCTTCCATGGCTTGATACGGCTCGCGTATGGCGTGCGCTTCGGTGCGGATGCGGAGGTGGCCGCTGGTCTTGCCGTGCTGAGTGTGTTCCGGCGGGAAGTAGCGCTGCCGTCGGGTGCTGGCAGTACGGGCGCGGCGGAGGGCTTGCGCAGCCTGTCGCAAGGCACTGCGTTGGCGACTGCAAAGTTCGAGCGTCCGATGATCATGGGCCGACTGCTCGAAGTGCTGGTCCACCCCACCTTCCTCGCGGCAGTGCCGCCGCTTCGAATCGAGAAGGGTGCCGATCGGGCATGGCATTCGCTGGCGGTGACCGCCGCGCGGCTGTACCGCGCCACTGGGGACTTCACGGCGCTGCACTTGATCACCAGTCTCCATGCCCTGCGCGTGTTGTGGCCCTGGATCGACGCGCCGGAGGAGGTGCTGCAGCGTTACTGGCTGTCGTTCTGCGCTGCTTACGTCGCGATCGGGCGGCCGTGGCCGATGGCGTTCCGGCCATTGACCGGACCGCTGCCTACGTGGGAGGCGTTGCGCGCGGCGGCGATCGATTGCAACGACGATCATGTGATCAAGCTCGTTGACAGCTGTGATGCGCTCGCGCAGACGTTCGATGCAGATACGTCGGAGCTGCCAACGCTGTTGCATGCCTGCGCGGCCCAGGTGCTGCAGGCGGATACACACTGACAAAGTCGCCGTCACGCGGGGTGATAGCCTGCTGGGTCGTACGGTGCGCCGCCATGCGTCGTGCAGCTTGTCTATCGATTTACCGCAAGAGCGAAATCCGATGTCCTTCCGTGTTGTCTTGAATGCGGCGAGCCTCGCTGCGTTGCTTGCCGCCGGCCCTGCGTTGGCCGGCGATGAAGATCCCTACCAATGGCTTGAGGCGGTTGATGCGCCCGCCGCACTCGACTGGGTTCGCGCCCGCAATGCCGACACGCTGCCGAAACTCGAACAGGCACCGGGCTACGCCGCGCTGCACGCGCGTCTGCTGGAGATCTACAACTCGCCGCAACGGCTTGCGCCGATCACGCTGGTTGGCGGGCGTGCCTACAACTTCTGGCAGGATGCCGACCACCCGCGTGGCGTCTGGCGCAGCAGTCCGCTGGCGGACTACCGCAAGGGTGCGCCCGTCTGGCGCACCGAGCTCGATGTTGATGCGCTCGGCCGTGCGGAAGGCCAGTCCTGGGTCTGGAAGGGCGCGGACTGTCTGGCGCCTGCCGGCGAGCGTTGCCTGGTGCGACTCTCGCGCGGCGGTGGCGACGCGATGGAAGTGCGCGAGTTCGATACACGGCGTGCGCGCTTCGTCGATGGTGGCTTCCGCATCGCTCATGCAAAGACCGAAGTGAGCTGGTTTGATCGCGACACGCTGATCGTGGGCACCGACTTCGGCCCCGGCAGCCTGACCGATTCCGGCTATGCGCGGGTGCTGAAGCGCTGGCGGCGCGGCACGCCGATCGAACAGGCGCAGACGGTCTTCGAGGCGCGCAAGGAGGACATGATGGCCTCCGCCTATCTGGACCACACCCAAGGCACGCCGCGCACGTTCGTCGTGCGGCTGCCGAGCTTCTTTACCGAGGAGCTGTACGCGCTCGGGCGCGATGGCAAGACGGTGAAGATCGACAAGCCGGACAGCGCCAAGGCGCGTGTTTGGCGCGATCGCCTCGTGCTTGAACTGCGCGACGACTGGGTGCGCAACGGACGCAGTTTCGCGAAGGGATCGCTGGTGGCACTGCCGCTGGATGCCGCACGCGCGCGTAGCGCGACGCCCGAAGTGCTGTTCACGCCGAGCGACACCGTCGCGATGGAGGATTGGCACGCGGTGAAGGATGGCTTCGTGCTGAACCTGCTCGATACGGTGCGCGGGCGGGTCATGGAGGTGCGACCGGGGCGCAAGGGGTGGTCGCAGCGGACCGTGCCGGTGCCGGAGTTGGGCGCGAGCAAGACCGCGCCGGTGGACCCGGAGGGCTCGAACGACTATCTGCTGACGACTTCGGACTACCTGACGCCCTCGACGCTCAGCTACCGGCGCTTCGGCCGCACGGGCGAACAGGTGCTGCAACGCCTGCCGGCCTTCTTCGATGCCTCGGGCTTGCAGGCATCGCAGTACGAGGCGGTCTCGCGCGACGGCACCAGGGTGCCCTACTTCATCGTGGCGCCTAAAGGCGCTGCGCGCGATGGATCGCTACCCACGGTGCTGTACGGCTACGGCGGGTTTGAAGTGGCACTGACACCCGGCTACAACGGTGGCGTGGGTGCGGGCTGGCTGGAGAAGGGCGGCGCCTATGTCGTGGCGAATATCCGCGGCGGGGGCGAGTTCGGCCCGCGCTGGCATGCGGCGGCCTTGAAGGACAAGCGACAGAACGCCTACGACGATTTCATCGCGGTTGCGGAAGATCTCATCCGGCGCGGCATCACGTCGCCGAAGAAGCTCGCGATCATGGGAGGCAGCAATGGTGGGCTGCTCGTCGGCGCGACCGAAGTACAGCGGCCGGATCTGTTCGCGGCGGTGGTGTGCCAGGTGCCGCTGCTCGACATGAAGCGCTTCCATCTGCTGCTGGCGGGGGCGTCGTGGATGGGCGAATACGGCAACCCCGACATTGCGGAGGAGTGGGCCTACATCTCGAAGTATTCGCCCTACCAGAACCTCAAGCCGGGCGTGACTTACCCGCGCACGCTGTTCCTGACCTCGACGCGTGACGACCGCGTCCATCCGGGCCATGCGCGCAAGATGGCGGCGCGCATGCAGGCACTGGGGCAGGACGTCTGGTACTTCGAGAACACCGAGGGCGGCCACGCTGGCGCTGCCGACAACAAGCAACGCGCCAAGATGTGGGCGCTGACCTGGACTTTCCTCGATCAGACGTTGCGCTAACCTCGTTTGAGAGGGCGGAACGCAGGGTTACAAGACAACGGGCCGGCGCGTGAGCGACCGGCCCGTGTTCTTTTGCGTATTGCCGAATCAGCGCTTGGCGACGGGCGCCCAGGTCTTGTCCGGGTCGAACAGCTTTGTCTTTTCCGCAATGCCGGCCGTCTTCGCACCGAGGTCCTTTTCGAGAATCACGCCTTCCTGATTCACGATGAAAGACTTCACGCCGGTCACGCCGTACTTGGCCGGGTAGGCCAGCACTGCGAAACCACCAACCTGGCCGTTCACGGTGTAGGTCTGCGCGCCGCCGACGGCGTTTGCGCCCTGACCGCTCAGCATCTTGAACAGGTAACCGTGGAAGGGCGCACCGCGGCTTTGCTTGGCATAGCCTTCGGCCTGTGCGGCCGCCACCAGCGGGCCGAGCGGGCTCGGCGCTTCGCCTTCCGCGGTCTGCCAGTACAGACCATCGTGTTTGCCCGGCGTGCTGGTGAAGTGCGCCGCGTATTCCGGCGAGCCATCACCGTTGCGATCCATCAGTGCGTATTCGCGCTGGGCCGCGACGACCTCCTTCATCACTTCGATGGTGGAGAGTTCATTCATGCCGACGCGGCGGTTGATCAGTTCTTCACGGCCTTTGTCGGCGTCGAAGCGCCAGCCGCCCGCGACCCGGATGATCGGAAACGAGAAGGGGTAGCGGCTGGGGCCAACGATCAGCACGGCACGGCCATCTGCAACTTCGACCACGGTGTGCTGCGCGTCGTAGGCCTGCACGAACTCTTGCCAGAGTTTGACGTCGGTGGGCTTGTCGCCGGTGAAGACCCAGTCGCCGGACTTGCCGCCGAGTACGGCGAGCACGGCCTTGCCATCCGCCGCCTTGAGGCTGGCGACGAGTGCCGAGGCGGCCTCTTCGGGTTGCGGAAACACGCGCGGTGCAGCGCCCGCCGCGAAAGCGGGCAATGCGATCAGGGCGCCGGCAAGGCCGATTCCACGCAGGGTGCGCGCGAGGCGCGAAGCGTACGGTTTGCTCATCGGTTTATCTTCCGTTCTGCGTTTCGCATCACTCAACGGTGGCGTCCGCCGCCACCGGCACGGGCGCCGCCGCCGGAGCGGCCGCTGCTGCTCATGCCGGCGCGGCTGGTGCTGCCGCGGCTGCTGTAGTCGTTGGCGCGGGCGCCCGAGTTCACGCCGCCGAAAGCGGAGCTGGTGCTGCGGTCGCTTGTCGACGCGCGTTGCTGCGCGTTGCTGCGGTCGCTGGCGTTGCCGCGAGCAGCACCTGCCGCGCGGTTGTCGACGGAAGCGCCGCCGCTTGCACGGTTGCCGGCGCTCGCGCGATCACTGGTGCCGGCACTCGGGCGGTTGCCCGCGGCGTTGCGGTCGAAACCCTGCTGGCCGAGATCCTGCCGGCCGGCTTCGGCACGACCGCGGAACTCGTCGCGCGCCTGGTTGTTCTGCACCTGCGCGCCGCCGAACTTGTTCTGCGCGCCCTGGCTTTGATATGGCACACCGCGGCGGCGATCGGTGTTGTGCTCCCACTTGCCATTCTTGATGTTGTTGACGTTGGTTTTGTCGAAGTGATTGACCTGGTTGTAGCGGTCAATATCGATGTTGATGTCGTTGTGGCCCCAGTTGCAGTTACCCCACAAGGCGCCACCGACAGCCACGCCGACCGTGAAGGAGAACAGCGCGGCGCCAGGCACATAGCCGGGTGGGTAGTAGTAGTACGGCGGTGGTGCTGGGTACCACCAGGTGCCATAGACCACGGCGGGGTTGTAGGTCGGCACATAGATGACCTGGGGGTCGGCCTGTTCGATCTTGATGATCGTGGTACCGCCTTCGTTGGCGGTACTGACGGTCTGTTCTTTCGTCGTCGACAGCGAGCCCGCCTGCTGCGCTTTCGTTCGCAACTTCTGCACCGTTTCCATCACGGCAGCCTGCTGGCCGAGGAAAGCGTCGCCGAGCTTCTGTGTCCAGCTGATCTTCTCGCTCATCATGTCGAGCACGCTGGGAAAGGTCGCCAGCGATTTCACGCTGGGGTCCCAGGCCTGCTTCGCCAATTCGTCTTCGAGCGCCTTGCCTTCGAGCTTCGGATTGGCCTTGCGCCAGCGCGCGGCTTCCACGACATCGAGCGGATACGTGGATCCCATCAGGATCTGCGCGAGCAGCGCATCGGGGTGCAGCGCAATCGGCGCCAGCAGCTCGTCGAGCTCCTGTTGCGAGTAAACCTTGCCAGCGGCCTGTTTGGCGCTGGCCGCTGGCTGCGCATCAGCAGCGAGAGCCGCTGTAACAGGGATGACTGAGCCCAGAGCGAATGCGCTTGAGACAAGCAAGGTCAGCAAGCGTGACGGGCGGTGCGACATGTGCGACTCCTCTGACTGAGTGAGCAACGAGGTCGATATTACGCTGACCGGTATGCGGCTGGCTTGGCGCGGTGAGCCAGTATGTTGTCCGTCAATCCAAAAAGAAAGGGGGCGTGATGCCCCCTCTTCCGGATAGCACTTCGGGCGGTGTCAGGCTGCTTTGGGCGCCTTGTCCAGGCGCGCCTTGACGAAGCTGCCCGGCGCATCTTCGAGGATCTTGAGCTTGCCCTTGATCGGATCGCGCGCCGGCACTTTCGCGTCGTCGTGCGCGGTGACCCAGGCCTGCCAGTCGGTCCACCACGAACCGGGGTTTTGCGTCGCGGCGGCGAGCCAGTCTTCCGAATTGTCGGGCAGCGTCTTGGTCGGGTTGGTCCAGTAACCGTACTTGTTGGCCGACGGCGGGTTGACGATGCCGGCGATGTGGCCCGACCCGCCCAGCACGAAGCGCACCGGGCCGCCGAAGACTTTGGCGCCGAGGTAGGTGCTCTTCCACGGGGCGATGTGGTCTTCGATCGTCGAGATGAAGTAGCACGGCACCTTGATCTTGCCCAGATCGATCTTCACGCCGTCAATCTCGATGCCGCCCGGCTGCACCAGCGCGTTCTTCATGTACATGTTGCGCAGGTAGTAGCTGTGCATCTTCGCCGGCATGCGGGTGGAATCGGAGTTCCAGTACAGCAGGTCGAAGGGGAACGGGTCCTTGCCCATCAGGTAGTTGTTCACCACGAAGGACCACACCAGGTCGTTCGAGCGCAGCAGGTTGAACGTGTTGGCCATCTCGCTGCCTTCGAGGTAGCCGCGTTCGGCCATCTTCTTCTCAAGGCTGGTGACTTGGCCCTCGTCGATGAAGACGCCGAGCTCGCCCGGTTGCGAGAAATCGGTCAGCGTGGTGAAGAAGGTGGCGCTGGCGATGCGCTTGTCCTTCTTGGCGGCCATGTAGGCGAGTGTGGTGGCGAGCAGCGTGCCGCCGAGGCAGTAGGCCGCGGCGTTGATCTCCTTTTCGCCGGTCTGCTGTTCGATCGCGTCGACTGCGGCGATTACGCCTTCCTTCACGTAGTCATCGAAACCCTTCTCGGCGAGCTTCGCATCCGGGTTCACCCAACTCATCACGAACACCGTGTGGCCTTGCTCGACCGCCCAGCGGATCAGCGAATTCTTCTCGCGCAGATCGAGGATGTAGTACTTGTTGATCCACGGCGGCACGATCAGCAGCGGGCGCTTGAGCACGTCAGTGGTCGTCGGCGCGTATTGGATCAGCTGGATCAGGTCGGTCTGGAAGACAACCTTGCCCGGCGTCGTGGCGACGTTCTTGCCGCACTCGAAGGCTGAGGTGTCGGTCATCTTCACGCGCAGCTGACCGTCACCCTCTTCGACGTCGCGCAGCAGGTTGTTGAGCCCCTTCACCAGATTCTGGCCGTGGCTCTTCACCGTTTCGCGGAACACTTCCGGGTTCGTCAGCGCGAAGTTGGACGGTGACAGCGCGTTGATGTACTGGCTGGTGAAGAAGTTCACCTTCTTGCGCGAGATCTCGTCCAGGCCTTCCACGCTACCCACCACGTCGTGGATGTGGCGTGCCGAGATCAGGTAGCTCTGCTTGATGAAGTCGAACAGGAAGTGGTCCTGCCATTCTTCATCCTTGAAGCGCTTGTCTTCCTTCGCTGGGGTAGCGACCGGCGCGCCGCTCATGCCCATGAAGCGCAGCGTCGAGTGCTGCCACAGCGAGAAGTAGTCCCACACCAGATTCATCTGCGCCTGGGCGAGCTTGTACGGGTTGGCGAGCAGCTTGGCCATCATGTCCATGAAGGCCTGTGCGATGCCCAGTTCGTCTTCGGGCGGCGAGATGCCGCGTGCCGCCTGACGCTTCACATGCTCATGCAGCAGCTTGGATGCGCGCTGGGCAACCTCGGCATACGTCTTCGCGACTTCCTGCGGATCGGGCAGTTCGGGCTTTGCGGTTTCGGTGTTGGCAGCCATGGTGTTTCTCTCCCGGAGTTACTTGTTCTGAGGGGCGGGCGATGCTTCGCCCGCACGCGCAAATTTCAGGATGCCCCCGCCAGCTTCCAACTCGCTGACAAGGCCGCGGGCGGCGAGGTGATTGAGGTGGCCGATCGCTTCACCCATCGCGAACATCACCTGATGGGTGTCCAGTTCGCGCGGGAACAGCGTGGCGAGCAGTTCGCCCGCGCTCATCGGCTGGTCCAGTGCGGCGAGTAGCGCGCCGCAACGTTCTTCGTGATGCGCGATCAGCTGCTGGATACGGGCCTGTGCGCCGCGGAAGGGGCGGCCATGAGAGGGCAGCACCAATGTGTCGGCGGGCAACGTGGCAAAGCGACCGAGCGATTCGATGTACTGCGCGACCGGGTCGTCCTGCGGCGTCACGGTGCTGGTGCTCACGTTGGTCGATATGCGCGGCAGCAGCATGTCGCCCGAGATCAGCACATGCTGCGCCTCGCACCACAGCGCCGCGTGTTCGGCCGAATGACCGTAGCCGCTGATCACCCGCCAGACTTTGCCGCCGATCGTGATCACGCTGCTGTCGCGAATCCGCAGATACGATGCGGGCAGCTCCGGCACACCGCGCGCGTAATGGTTGCCGCGCGCCAGCAGCGCTTCGGCGCGCGCTTCATCGAGGCCGTGCCGGCGGAACAGCGCGACCAGCGCTGCGGTGGTGAAGCCGGCGCGGCCGTCGCGAATTGCGTGCGCCCATAGGTATTCGCCGAGTGTGGCGTGCACCGGCACGCCGAAGCGGTCCGACAACCAGCGCGCATTGCCGATGTGATCGGGATGCGCGTGGGTGACGACAATCTGCGTGACCGGGCGGTCGATGCTTGCGAACACCTGTTCCCAAAGGCCGCGCGTGGTGGCGTCGCCAATGCCGGTATCGACGATTGCGACGCCTTCGCCGTCGTCGAGCAACCACAGGTTGATGTGGTCCAGCGCGAAGGGCAAAGGCATGCGCACCCAGCGCACGCCCGACTCAACGGTCAGCGTGGCGCCCGGCGCGGGCAGGTCGGCGAAGGGAAAATCGAGCGCGTCACTCATGGCAGCAGCATCCAGCGAATCAGTGTAACCCGGGTTATGTTGCGGTGCGGCATTGGCTGTCAAGGCTGTTTGTCGGGCGCAGGACACCATACGGTAGCGTGCGGGCTTAAGATCCGGCCACCGCACGGGGCGGACATCACCCGAATCCGGCGGCGCGGCGGCTTTCCACAAGAGGGGCGCGGCGCGGCCTTCCAGTACCGTTCAGGAGCCGATCCATGAGCCTTGGCCTCAATTTCGCCCTTGGCGAAACCCTCGACATGCTGCGCGACACCGTCGCCGATTTTGCAGCGAAGGAGATCGCGCCGCGTGCTGCGGAGATCGATCGTAGCGATCAGTTCCCGATGGATCTGTGGCGCAAGTTCGGCGACCTGGGCGTGCTGGGCATGACGGCGGGCGAGGACTACGGCGGCGCCAACATGGGCTACCTCGCGCACATCATCGCGATGGAAGAGATCTCGCGTGCGTCGGCCTCGGTGGGGCTGTCGTACGGCGCGCATTCGAACCTCTGCGTGAACCAGATCCACCGCAACGGCAGCGCCGCGCAGAAGGACAAGTATCTGCCGAAGTTGATTTCCGGTGAGTACGTCGGTGCGCTCGCGATGAGCGAGCCGAACGCCGGCTCCGACGTGGTGTCGATGCGGCTGCGCGCCGACAAGCGCGGCGATCGTTATGTGCTCAACGGCACCAAGATGTGGATCACGAATGGGCCCGACGCCGATGTGCTGGTGGTCTATGCGAAGACTGACCCGGAAGCTGGCCCGCGCGGCATGACGGCCTTCCTGGTCGAGAAGGGCATGAAGGGCTTCTCGGTCGCGCAGAAGCTCGACAAGCTTGGCATGCGCGGCTCCCACACCGGCGAGCTGGTGTTCGAGGACTGCGAGGTGCCAGAGGAAAACGTCATGGGCGGCGTCGGCTGCGGCGTGAAGGTGCTGATGAGCGGGCTCGACTATGAGCGTGCCGTGCTATCGGGTGGCCCGTTGGGGATCATGGCTGCCTGCATGGATGTCGTGATCCCGTACATCCACGACCGTAAGCAGTTCGGCCAGGCGATCGGCGAGTTCCAGCTGATGCAGGGCAAGGTGGCCGATCTCTACACCACCTGGCAGGCGACGCGTGCCTATGTGTACGCCGTGGGCCAGGCGTGCGACCGCGGCGACCACGCTCGCAGCCTGCGCAAGGATGCTGCTGGCGCGATCCTCTATTCCGCCGAGAAGGCGACCTGGATGGCCGGCGAGGCAATCCAGACGCTGGGTGGCAACGGCTACATCAACGAATACCCGGTCGGGCGCCTCTGGCGAGATGCGAAGCTGTACGAGATCGGTGCCGGCACCAGCGAGATCCGACGTATGCTGATTGGGAGAGAGCTGTTCGCTGAGACCATGTAGCAAAAAGGCCACCCGAACGCTGCAATGGCAATGCGGGCAGGGCTTTGGCGGACATTGCTGTAACAGCCTAAGCCGCAAATGTCTGGGCTAATACCTATGGCGCGCTGCAACAATTTGCGCCTATGCTTCGGCCCCGTCAGGCTGCCGTAGGCTCGCGCCGCCACATTCTGATTCCTCCCTACCCAAATCGAGGTTTTCACCATGTCTGATCCCGTCGTCATCGTCTCTGTTGCCCGCACGCCGATCGGCGCCATGATGGGCGAGCTGTCCGGTTTTGCCGGACACCAGCTCGGCAGTGTCGCCATCAAAGCCGCCGTTGAGCGCGCCGGCCTCAAGCCTGAGCAGGTTCAGGAAGTCATCATGGGTTGCGTGCTGCCGGCCGGCCAAGGCCAGGCACCGGCGCGCCAGGCCACGTTGGGCGCGGGGCTGCCGTTGTCGGCTGTCGCGACGACGATCAACAAAGTCTGCGGCTCCGGCATGAAGGCCACGATGATGGCGCACGACCAACTGCTGGCCGGTTCGGTCGACGTGATCGTCGCCGGCGGCATGGAGAGCATGTCCAACGCGCCGTATCTGCTGCCGAAGGCGCGCGGCGGCTATCGCTATGGCCACTCGACGGTGTTCGACCACATGGCGCTCGACGGCCTGGAAGATGCTTACGAGAAAACCGCCAACGGCGGCGGAAAGTCGATGGGGCATTACGCCGAAGACACGGCAGCCAAGTATGGCTTCACGCGTGAAGCGCAGGATGCTTTCGCGATCGAATCCACCCGTCGCGCGCTGACCGCGAATCAGGACGGCAGCTTCGATTGGGAAATTGCTCCGGTGACCGTCGCCGGCAAGGGCGGTGAAGTCCAGATCGCCAAGGACGAATCGCCGTACAAGGCCAAGCCTGAAAAAATTCCGTCGCTCAAGCCTGCCTTCAAGAAGGACGGCACCGTCACGGCAGCGACCTCGTCGTCGATCTCGGACGGTGCTGCGGCGCTGGTGCTGATGCGTGCTTCGATGGCCGACAAGCTGGGCCTGAAGCCGGTCGCGAAGGTCGTCGGCCATGCCACGCATGCGCATGAGCCGGGCTGGTTCACCACCGCGCCGGTCGGCGCAATCGAAAAGCTCTACGCCAAGACCGGCTGGAACACCGACAGCGTGGATCTGTTCGAGATCAACGAAGCCTTCGCAGTGGTCACCATGGCCGCGATGCATGACCACAAGCTGCCGCACGAGAAGGTCAACGTGAATGGCGGCGCTTGCGCGCTGGGCCACCCGATTGGCGCATCGGGTGCGCGCGTGATCGTGACGTTGATCGGCGCGCTCAAGAAGCGTGGCCTCAAGCGTGGCGTTGCGAGCCTGTGTATTGGCGGCGGCGAGGCCACCGCGCTGGCCGTCGAGATGCTCTGAGCGATCGCCAGAATAAATAAAAGGCCGCCCTCGGGCGGCCTTTTTTTGTTGGTGTGAGCGCTCAGAACGCGTAAGCCGGCGTGCTGCTTTCGATGTTCATCCAGGTGCCGGTGGCAGGCTGATTGTGCTTGCCTGTCGCCAGCGCATAGAAGCTGCGCGTCGCCAGCGGCAGGCCCAGATCAGCGATCGAATCGAGCGCGGTCTGGCTGAGCGGGATACCGTACATCGCGAAGTGCTTGCGCATGTCCTGGCCGATGATCTTCGAGCTCAGCACATAGAACAGATCTTCGTTGCTGATCTTGTTGTCGGCGAAGCGGCCCATGCCGTACTTGGCCTTGTTGGTGGCATCCCAGGCCTTGGTGACGAGGCGGTCGGCCTTGGTCAGCAGCTGGAAGAATTCCAGCGTGCTTTCCATTGTCGGCTTTGCCAAGCCGGCGCGCAGCTTGGCGTACTGGAAGGCCATCTGGAAGTGCACCGCACGCATCGGGCTCTGGCTGGCGCCCTGCCACAAGCGCACTTCCATGTCGGCGCGCAGCGCTTCGTCCGCGAGGCCGGTGGCGCGGTTGGCGACGATGTCTGCGTACAGGCCCGGGTGGTCGGTGGCCTGGCCGGCGTCGACACCAATCAACGCGTACTGCCGCATCATCGTGGCGCTGGCCAGGATGTTGTTGTCGCACTCGACGACGCAGCCTTTGCCGTTCGGCGCGATGTGCATCACGCGCTGCACCGTGTTGTGGCCCAGCTCATGC
>CAMFLH010000074.1 GCA_945957295.1 uncultured Uliginosibacterium sp. | reverse complement strand
GGCGGCGACCCATTCATTTTCGGGCGTGGCGGTGAAGAAATTCTTGAGCTGATCGGCTCCGGCATCCCGTTCGAGGTGGTGCCCGGCGTTACTGCTGCTAGCGGCGCGGCCGCATTCTCGGGAATTCCACTGACGCACCGTGAAGTTGCCCGCACCTGCGTGTTCGCGACAGGCCATTTTCACGACGGCAGCTGTGATCTCGACTGGACGGCATTGGCGCGCCCGAATCAGACGGTGGTGATCTACATGGGGATCGGCGCGTTGCCGGTCATCAGCGCACAACTCATGGCACACGGACTGGCCGGCGACACGCCCGCCGCAGCAGTGCGCCACGCGACGCTACCAACACAACGCACCATCGTGGGGACACTTGAGGACCTGCCGGGGAAGGTTGCGGAGGCAGGGCTAAAACCTCCCGCACTGCTGATCATCGGAGAGGTCGTAAGCTTGCGCGAGCAGCTCAACTGGTTTGAAGGCGTCTCGCGCTGAAACCGGACCCGCTTAAGCTGCGGATCCGGCCAGAGGCAAACCGATCAGGCTGCGACGCGCTCGACGCGCAGGTCAACCTTGATCGGCGCGCCCTGAGTGAGGACGCGATGAGTCGTGGTATTGGTGTAGAGCAGCTTGCCGCCGTAGGAGATACGCGCCGACAGCACGTAAGTGCGTTGCTGGTCGATACGCGCGGACGGCACCGAGATCTCGAACGGGATCGGGCCATCTTCTTCGGCCGACAAACGCATACGCGCAAGCACCTGCGCCGGCGCCCCGGACTTGGAGATGTCGGTCAGCTCGATGTCAATCACGGCCTGCGGCGGCAGCGCCATGCCATCACCGTAGTTGATACGACCGCGAACGGTGGCGTGAGCGGTTTCCGGCAGGGAACCGACTCCGGCCATTGCGAGCGCCAGCACGGCAAAAGCGGTGCGGCGCCGGGCGTTTGGTTTGCCTGCAGCCATGGGACTCAATAAAATCAGGGGTTCGACGCGTATCTGGGGGCGGGCCCTGAGATTTCAAGCGTCGTGAAGTGGTGCCGGGAGAGGGACTCGAACCCTCACAGTGTTACCACCGGCGGATTTTGAATCCGCTGCGTCTACCGATTCCGCCATCCCGGCGCGGAAAGTCAGTCATTATCCCGGAAAACCGCCCCCTCTTCAAGCAAAGCTCATGCCTTTAACTGTTTCAGAGTTTGATTTCGAACTACCGCCCGCGCTGATTGCGCAGGCGCCCTTGGCCGAACGCAGCGCCAGCCGGCTTCTGCGGGTCGGCCAGGACACGCTTGAAGACCTGAGTTTCAAGGATCTGCCAAACCTGCTGGCGCCCGGCGATCTGTTGGTTTTCAACGACAGCCGCGTACTGCACGCGCGTCTCTACGGGCGCAAGGAAACCGGCGGCGAAGTGGAAGTGCTGATCGAGCGCCCGCTCGGCGATCACGAAGCGCTCGCGATGGTGCGCGCCAGCAAGTCGCCCAAGCCTGGCAGCCGGATCACGCTGATGGAGGCGTTCGAGGTGGAAGTGCTCGGCCGCGTTGGCGAGTTCTTTCACCTGCGCTTCCCGCACGATGCAACGGTGGTCGAGTTGATCGAACGCCACGGCCGACTACCGCTCCCCCCTTACATTGACCGCGCCGCGGCCGAAGCCGACGAGGCACGCTATCAGACTGTGTATGCGCGTCACCTCGGCTCGGTTGCCGCGCCGACGGCCGGCCTGCACTTCGATCAAGCACTGCTCGAGCAACTTGAAGCGCGCGGCATCAAAACCGCGGCCGTCACGCTGCACGTCGGCGCAGGTACGTTTCAGCCGGTTCGCGTGGAACGCATCGAAGATCACGTCATGCACCGCGAGTGGTACGTTATCCCGGAGGACACCGTCAAAGCCATCGCAGCGACCAAAGCTGCCGGTGGCCGTGTCGTGTGCGTCGGCACGACGAGCTTGCGTGCGCTGGAGTCTGCCGCCCGATACGGCGAGTTGAAGGCCGGCTCCGAAGAGACCGACATCTTCATCACGCCCGGCTTCCAGTTCCGTGTAGCCGACCGCCTTATCACCAACTTTCACCTGCCTCGCTCGACGCTGTTGATGCTGGTCTCCGCCTTCGCCGGCCTTGAGACGATCCGCAGCGCCTACGCACATGCCATCGCCAACCGCTATCGTTTCTTCAGCTATGGCGACGCCATGCTGCTCGACAAGGCCTCCATATGAAATTCGACCTTCTGCGCACTTCGGACGGCGCCCGACGCGGCCGCCTGCAACTCAACCACGGCGTGGTGGACACCCCCGTATTCATGCCGGTCGGTACGTACGGCACCGTCAAGGCAATGAGTCCGCACGAGCTGGACGACATCGGCGCGCAGATCTGCCTCGGCAACACCTTCCATCTGTGGCTCAGGCCCGGCATGGAGGTCATGAAGACCTTCGGTGGCCTGCACGATTTCATGGGCTGGAGAAAGCCTATCCTTACCGACTCGGGCGGTTTTCAGGTCTTCTCGCTCGGCGCGCTGCGCAAGATCACCGAGGAAGGCGTGCGCTTCTCGTCGCCGATCGACGGCGCCAAGCTCATGCTGACGCCTGAGGAGTCGATGCGCATTCAGCGCGGGCTGAACTCCGACATCGTGATGATCTTCGACGAATGCACCCCCTACCCCGCCGACCATACGACGGCGGCCACCTCGATGCGCTTGTCGATGCGCTGGGCGCGCCGCTCGCGTGACGAATTTGATCGCTTGGAAAACCCCAACGCCTTGTTCGGCATCGTGCAGGGCGGCATGCACGAAGATTTGCGCGACGAATCGCTGGCCGGGTTGGCGGACATTGGTTTCCACGGATTCGCTATCGGCGGCCTGTCCGTGGGCGAACCGAAGGAGGAAATGGAGCGCATCCTGACGCATACGGCACCAAAGTTGCCGACCGACAAACCGCGCTACCTGATGGGCGTCGGCACGCCGGAAGATCTGGTGTATGGCGTCTCGCGCGGCATCGACATGTTCGACTGCGTAATGCCTACCCGCAATGCGCGCAACGGCTGGCTGTTCACGCAGTGGGGCAACCTCAAGATCCGCAACGCAAAGCACCGCAACGATCCGCGACCGCTCGATGAAGCTTGCGGCTGCTACACATGCCGCCATTTCTCGCGCGCCTACCTGCACCATCTGGATCGCGCCACCGAAATGCTCGGCCCGCGCCTGATGACGATCCACAACCTGTACTACTACCAGCAGCTGATGCGCGAGATGCGCGAAGCGATCGACGCGGACCGCTTCAACGCCTTCGTCGCCGACTTCCACACCCGTCGCGCCCGCGGCATTGACTGACGCTGCGCAAGCACCGCGTGTTCGGCCCGGGCAGCGCCCCGGGCGCGACGTCGCGCGCTGCTATACTCGGCGGTTTGTGAATAAATCCATTCATCGGAGTGTAACGTGCTGATTTCCAACGCCTATGCCCAGACCGCGGGTGCCGCGGCTGACCCGACCGGCGGCATCATGGGCCTGCTGCCGCTGATCCTGATGTTCGGCATCCTGTGGTTCCTGATGATTCGCCCGCAGATGAAGAAGGCCAAAGAACACAAGGCCGTGCTGGAAGCGCTGCAAAAGGGCGATGAAGTCATGACCCAAGGCGGCGTCGCCGGCAAGGTCGCGAGCGTCGGCGAAAGCTATGTCCGCGTCGAGATCGCCGATGGCGTCGAAGTGCTGGTTCAGAAGGCCGCCGTGGCCACGGTTCTGCCCAAGGGCACGCTAAAGAGCGCCTGAGTAATTCATCGGCTGGGAGGCCCGAGCCTCCCGCCGCCTGCCCCCTCGCCCGGTCCCAAACCATGAACCGTTACCCCCTCTGGAAGAACCTCCTGATTCTGGTGGTTCTGCTGTTCGGCATCCTTTACACGCTGCCCAACTACTTCGGCGAAGTGCCTGCGGTGCAGGTATCGAGCGCGAAATCGACCATCCGCCTGACGGATGCCGCGCTCGCGACAGCTGAAAAAGCCTTGTCCGACGCGCATATCAGCCACGACGGCGTGTTCTTCGACAACAACTCGGTGCGCGTGCGCCTCGCCAGCACTGACGCGCAGATCAAAGCGAAGGACGCGCTGGAGCACGCCTTCAACCCGGACCCGAAAGACCCGGGCCACACGGTTGCGCTGAACCTGCTGTCGGCGAGTCCGAAATGGCTCACCGCGATCCACGCGCTGCCGATGTACCTCGGCCTTGACCTGCGTGGCGGCGTGCACTTCCTGCTGCAGGTGGATATGAAGGGCGCAATCACCAAGCGCCTCGATTCGACCACCGGCGACATGCGCACGATGCTCCGCGAGAAGGACATCCGCCATGGTGGCATCGTGCGCGACGGCGAATCGCTCATCGTACGCTTCCGCGACGTCGCCACCCGCGACAAGGCGCGCAACGTGATCCGCGACCGCCTGCCCGACCTGCAACTGGTGGACAAGACAGAGGGTGACGAACAGCTGATCGTCGGCACGCTGACCGAGCAGGCCAAGCGCCGCATCCAGGAAGACGCGATCAAGCAGAACATCGTCACCCTGCACAACCGGATCAACGAACTGGGCGTGGCCGAGCCGGTGATCCAGCAGCAAGGGGCCGACCGTATCGTGGTTCAGCTGCCGGGTGTGCAGGACGTTGCCAAGGCCAAATCGCTGATCGGCCGTACTGCGACGCTGGAAGTGCGCATGGTCGACGAAGCTGCAACGCAGAGCGGCAGCACTGTCGGCGTGGACGTGATCCCGGAGCGCCGCCGTGATGGCTCGGTAATCCCGGTGGCGGTGAAGAAGCAGATCGTGCTGACCGGCGACCGCTTCAACGGCGCCGACGCGACCTTCGACAGCAACCAGCAGCCGGCCGTCGCAGTAAGCCTGGACGCCGCAGGCGGCCGCATCATGCGCGACGTTACCCGCGACAGCGTCGGCAAGCGCATGGCGATCATCCTGTACGAACGCGGCAAGGGCGAGGCGATCTCCGTCGCAACGATCCAGGGCGAATTCGGCAACCGCTTCCAGATCACCGGCCAGTTCTCGCCGGACGAAACCACCAGCCTGGCGATCCTGATCCGCTCCGGCTCGCTCGCCGCGCCGATGGACATCATCGAAGAGCGCACGATCGGCCCGAGCCTGGGCGCCGACAACATCGCAAAGGGCTTCAAGTCCACGATGTGGGGCTTCATCGCAATCGCCGTGTTCATGGTTATCTACTACATGGTGTTCGGTCTGGTATCGGTGATTGCGCTTGGCTCGAACCTGCTGCTGCTGCTGGCGCTGCTGTCCTTGCTGCAGGCGACGCTGACGCTGCCGGGCATCGCGGCAATTGCCTTCACACTGGGTATGGCGATCGACGCGAACGTGCTGATCAACGAGCGCATTCGCGAAGAACTGCGCAATGGCTCGACCCCGCAGGCGGCAATTGCAGCGGGCTACGAGCGTGCCTTCGGCACGATTCTCGACTCCAACGTCACGACGTTGATCGCAGGTATCGCACTGCTGATCTTCGGCAGCGGCCCGGTGCGCGGCTTCGCGGTGGTGCACTGCCTCGGCATCCTGACCTCGATGTTCAGCTCGGTGCTGGTGTCGCGCATGGTCACCAATTTCATCTACGGCGGCCGTCGCAAGCTGCAGTCGATCGCAATTGGTCAGATCTGGCGCCCCGCCGCTGACACGCAAGAGTAAGCAAGAACACGCGGGCGGCTCCGGTCGCCCGCCTTTGAATCCTGTTTCATAACGGAAGCCAACATGGAATTCTTCCGCATCAAGAAAGACATCCCGTTCATGCGGCATGCGTTGATTTTCAACGTCATCTCGCTGATCACCTTCATTGCCGCCGTGTTCTTCCTCGCCACGCGCGGCCTGCACTTCTCGATCGAGTTCACCGGCGGCACGGTGCTGGAGGTGAATTACGCCACCGCACCGCAGCTGGAACCGATTCGCACAGCGCTCGCCAAGGACGGCTTCGTCGACTTCCAGGTGCAGAACTTCGGCAGCTCGCGCGACGTGATGATCCGTTTGCCGAACCGCGAAGGCGAGTCGAGCGCACAGATTTCCGAGCGTGTAAAAGCGACGCTGGCCAAGGTGGAAGGCCCGACGGCCGAACTGCGCCGGGTTGAATTCGTCGGCCCGCAGGTCGGCAAGGAACTGGCCTCTGATGGCGGCCTCGCGCTGCTGCTGGTGGTTGCCGGTATCGTCGCCTATCTCGCGGTGCGCTTCGAATGGCGGCTTGCGGTCAGCGCGATCGTCGCCAACCTGCACGACGTGGTGATCATCCTAGGCTTCTTCGCCTTCTTCCAGTGGGAATTCTCGCTGCCGGTGCTGGCGGCGGTGCTCGCGGTGCTGGGTTACTCGGTGAACGAATCGGTGGTCGTGTTCGACCGCGTGCGCGAGACCTTCCGCAACAGCCGCAAGCGTGGCCTGTCGGTTGAAGAAGTGATCGACCACGCGATCACCTCGACGATCTCGCGGACCATGATCACGCACGGTTCCACCGAAATGATGGTGCTGTCGATGCTGGTGTTCGGCGGCCCGACGCTGTTCTACTTCGCGCTCGCGCTAACCATCGGCATCCTCTTCGGCATCTATTCGTCGGTGCTCGTCGCGGCGCCGCTGGCAAAGTGGCTGGGCGTCAAGCGCGAACAGTTCATCATCCAGCCGAAGAAAAAGGAAGAAGCCGTCGTCTGACACGCGCCTTCCCGGCAAAGAAAAGGGCCGCTTGCGCGGCCCTTTTTCATTTTCAGCGCGCCCTCTCGGGCGTGGTGGTCACTCAGCGCCCGTAGGTGTCCTCGAAGCGCACGATGTCGTCTTCGCCAAGGTAGGAGCCGGACTGCACCTCGATGATTTCGAGCGGCACCTTGCCCGGGTTGGCCAGGCGATGCGTATGGCCGAGCGGAATGTAGGTCGACTGGTTCTCGGTCAGCAGGAAGACCTGGTCGCCGTTGGTCACCTCCGCCGTACCCTTCACGACGATCCAGTGCTCCGCGCGATGGTGGTGCATCTGCAGCGACAGCTTGGCGCCCGGATTCACGACGATGCGCTTGACCTGGAAGCGCTCGCCGTTGTCGATCGAGTCGTACCAGCCCCAGGGCCGGAAGACCTTGCGGTGGCTGTTCGCCTGCGTGCGACCTTCGGCCTTCAGGCGCGCCACGATCTTCTTCACGTCCTGCGTGTTGCGCTTGTGCGCAACCATCACCGCATCCGGCGTTTCGACGACCACCATGTCCTTGAGGCCGATCGCGGCCACCAGACGCGACTCGGCCATCACCATCGTGTCTTCGCTGGATTCGAACATCACGTCGCCGCGGCCGACGTTGCCGGCGGCGTCCTTCTCGCAGACCTGCCACAGCGCGTCCCACGCGCCAACGTCCGACCAGCCGGCCGCCATCGGCACCACGACGCCGCAGCCCAGCTCCGGCGCCGACGGCAGTTTTTCCATCACCGCGTAGTCGATCGAATCGGACGGCGAGGTCAGGAAGGCTGCCTTGTCGGCGCGCACGAAATCGGCGTCGTCGGTAGCACCATCCATCGCACGGCGGCAAGCCGCTGCCATCTCCGGGTTGAAGCGCTCGATCGCCGTCAGCCAGCGCGAGGCCTTCATCATGAAGATGCCGCTGTTCCACAGGTAGTCGCCGCTGGCGACATACTTTGCGGCGGTCGCCGCATCGGGCTTCTCGACGAAGGCATCGATCGAACGGGCGCTTGCTGAGCCTGCCACGCCGTCACCGCTGCGGATATAGCCGTAGCCGGTCTCCGCGCGGTCCGGCACGATACCGAAAGTCACAAACGCGCCAGCCTCGGCGAGGCTCGCACCTTCTGCAATGGCCTTCTGGAAGCTTGCGATATCGGGGATCACATGGTCGGCCGGCATCACCAGCAACACCGGGTCCGCGTTGCCGCGCACGGCAAGCAGCGCCGCCAGCGTGAGTGCCGGCGCCGTGTTGCGGCCCGCCGGTTCCAGCACGATGCGGCCGCGCTTGCCGAGCTGACGCAACTGCTCAGCAATGACGAAACGGTATTCCTCGTTGCTGACAACGATGGTGTCAGGCGCCACGGCGGCATCGAAGCCGTCGAGCCGGCGCGCGGTGGCCTGCAGCAGCGTGTCGCTACCGGTCAGCGCCAGCAATTGCTTCGGGTACTGCTCACGCGAAGCTGGCCAGAGTCGAGTGCCGGAGCCGCCCGACAAGATTACGGATTGGATCGTCATGCTTGTCTTCCTTACGCGGGGGAAGCGACGCCATCTGCGTGGGTCGCATAACCATGGGGATTCTGTTGTTGCCAGCGCCAAGTGTCGGCGCACATTGCATCGAGGTTTCGCGTCGCGCGCCAGCCAAGCAGCTCAGCGGCGAGAGCCGGTTCGGCGTAGCAGGCGGCAACGTCGCCAGCGCGGCGCGGCGCAATGCGGTACGCGACCTTGCGCCCGCTGCCGCGCTCGAACGCACCGACCATGTCCAGCACGCTGTAGCCCTGACCAGTGCCGAGGTTGACCGCGAGGCAGCCCGGCTCGCGCCGCAGGCGTTGCAGCGCACAGAGATGACCCAGCGCAAGGTCGACGACATGGATGTAGTCGCGCACGCCGGTGCCGTCCGGCGTCGGGTAGTCGTTGCCCCAGACGTTCAGGAACTCGCGGCGCCCGATCGCCACCTGCGCAACGAAAGGCATCAGGTTGTTCGGAATGCCCTGCGGATCCTCACCGATCAGGCCACTTTCATGCGCGCCGACCGGGTTGAAGTAGCGCAGGATCGCGATACGCCAGCTCGGATCGCTTCGCGCGAGATCGCGCAGCATGTCCTCGATCACCAGCTTAGTGCGGCCGTAGGGGTTCGTTGCCGACAGCGGATGATCCTCGGTCAGCGGCAGGCGCTGCGGATCGCCGTAAACGGTCGCGGACGAACTGAACACCAGCGATTTGACCTGGCACTCCGCCATCGCTTCGAGCAAGCGCAGCGTGCCGACAACGTTGTTGTCGTAGTAAGAGAGCGGCTTTTCGACCGACTCGCCCACCGCCTTCAAACCCGCGAAGTGAATCACGGCATCGGCGCCGGACTCGCGCAGCGCGGCGGCCAACGCGGCGCGGTCGCGGATGTCGCCACGGACATGGCGTAGCGTGCGGCCGGTGATGCGTTCGACGCGCGCAAGCGCTTCCGGGTGGCTGTTGCTGAAATTGTCGAAAACGGTGACGTCGTAGCCTGCCTGAAGCAGTTCGACGCACGTGTGGGAACCGATGTAACCGGCGCCCCCTGTCACGAAGATCATCAAGCGTTCCTTTGAAAACCTAGCTTTCCATTGTCATGGATTCTGCTGCGCTGCAAAAGGAGAAGCATCACAGCCGCATCAGCGAAAGCTTCTAGCATGAAACGCGCCTGCAACACTCGGCGCCTATGGTGGGCGCGCACACACACGACAAGAGGCCCCCAATGATCTGTTTCTCCCCGATGCCGGTGCCGAATCGCGGCCAAGCGGCAAACGACCCAGTATTGCGTATCAGCGATGCCGAACTGGTACGCGCAATGCGCCGCGCCGAACTCCACGAACACGAACTCGCCGATCCGTACGGCGACGATGAAGACGACGATGCAAGCGTCAGCTGGGTCGTCTAAACCGGCTCGAAAATGAAAAAGGGCGGCACCAGCCGCCCTTTTTCATTCAAGCTGCACGCGATCAGTTCGCGACCGATTTCACGTGGCGCACATCTTCGCCGCGTGCCATGTAGAACACGTACTGCGCCATGTTCTTCGCATGATCGCCGATGCGCTCGAGCGCCTTGGCGACGAAGATGATGTCGATGCCGCCCGAGATCGTGCGCGGATCTTCCATCATGAAGGTGATGACCTGACGCATCACACCCTTGAATTCGGCGTCGATCAGCTTGTCCGAGCGCACCACTTCGTCCGCCGCGTCGGTATCGAGCCGCGCAAAGGCGTCGAGCGCCTGGCGCAACTCGTTGATCGCCATCTCGGACATGTGCGAAAGCTGCACTCGCGGCACCGCCAGCGCGCCGCCATGAATCGCCTTGGCCATCTTGGCGATCTTCTTCGCCTCGTCGCCGATGCGCTCGAGATCGGTAATTGCCTTCAGCACCGCAAAGATCAGGCGCAAGTCGATCGCCGCCGGCTGGCGTTTCGCGATGACTTGCGAACAGGCCTCGTCGAGATCCATTTCGAGGGCATTGACCCGATGATCATCCTCGATCACGCGCTCGATCAGATCCTGATTGCCATCGATCAAGCCTTCGATCGCACGCGAAATCTGCTGTTCTACGAGTCCGCCCATCTGCATCACGCGGGTGCGGATGCTTTCCAGCTCAAGGTCGAACTGCTTTGAAGTGTGTTCGGTCATGCCTCAATCCTTTCACGCACAACCCGGAGAGGTTACGCACCCAAGATTTCAACTGCGTGACAGTCGCTCGACGCCGCTCGGGCTGCTGATCAGCAACAGGTCGACGCCGCGGCGCGCGAACAGCCCGCTCGTAACGACACCGGTGATGTGGTCGATCGTGCTTTCCAGCGCAACCGGATCGGTGATCGACAGACCATGCACGTCGAGGATGACGTTACCGTTATCGGTCACCACGCCCTGGCGCCAGCGCGGGTCGCCGCCCAGCTTGCGCAGCTCACGCGCGACATGCTCACGCGCCATCGGGATCACCTCAACCGGCAGCGGGAACTTGCCCAGCACGCCGACCTTCTTGCTCGCATCGGCGATGCAGACGAACTCGCGCGCCACTGCGGCAACGATCTTCTCGCGCGTCAGTGCCGCACCACCGCCCTTGATCGCGTTAAGGCCAGGATCCACCTCGTCGGCACCATCGACGTAGATCGGGATCTCGGTCACGTCGTTGAGGTCTAGCACGCGGATGCCCAAGCCTTCCAGCCGCACGCGGCTTGCTTCAGAGCTCGCCACCGCGCCGACGAAACGCGATTTGATCGGCGCCAGTGCGTCGATGAAAAGGTTGGCCGTCGAGCCGGTGCCGACGCCCAGCACGCAGCCCTCCGGTGCGTTGGCCGCGACATAGTCCGCCGCGGCTTGCGCGACGAGTTGCTTGAGTTGGTCCTGGTTCATGATCCGTTATCGAGTGTTGCTGCGGTCGGATTGCGATTGTAGCGAAGGCCGCGCATGCCCGCCGGACAGGCGCGCCACGTCGGGCGCCGGCGTCACGAAAATCGCTTGACGTCGTCATGCCCCTGCAACACGCGGCCCGGAAGATCCGCCGCCATGCCGCGCGTGAGAACCCTATTCCTTTCCGACATCCACCTCGGAACCCGCGCCTGCCAAGCCGAGCAACTGCTCGACTTCCTGCGCGAACACCCCGCCGACAAAGTGTTCCTGATCGGCGACATCATTGATTTCTGGGCGATGAGCCGCAGCATCCACTGGAGCGCGGCGCAGAACACCGTGGTGCAGAAGCTGCTGCGGCGCGCGCGCCACGGCGAAGAGATCATCTTCATTCCCGGCAATCACGACGAGGCGCTGCGCGACTACTGCGGCACCGTATTCGGCGACATCCGCGTCGAACATGAGCATGTGCACACCACCGCGGACGGGCGCCGCTTCCTGCTGGTGCATGGCGACGAGTTTGACCAAGTGACCCGCTATCACCGCTGGGTGGCGGTGCTGGGCGACATGTCCTACACGCTGCTGGTGCGGCTCAACATCATCCTGTCATGGGTGCGCCGCAGACTCGGCTGGGCCGGCTACTGGTCGCTCGCTGGCTATGCGAAACGGCGAGTGAAGACAGCGCTGCAATTCATCTTCGACTTCGAAGAGTCGGTGATCCACGCGGCGCGCGACCGCCAGCTCGACGGCGTGATCTGCGGCCACATCCACTGGGCCGCGATTCGCGAAGTCGACGGCCTGACCTATGTGAATTGCGGCGACTGGGTCGATTCCTGCACCGGCATCGTCGAGCACCTCGACGGCCGCCTTGAACTGGTGAGCTGGCGCGGCACGGAAACCGCCGCCCTGCCCAACCCCGAACTCCTTGAGAAAGCCTGATCGATGCGTGTTCTGATGGTTTCCGATGTGTTCTTCCCCCGCGTCAACGGTGTATCGACAGCCATCGACACGCATCGGCGGGGGCTTGCAGCACTGGGCGTCGACGTACAACTGATCGCGCCACGTTATGAGGACGAAGACGGCGAACCGGGCATCACGCGGCTGCCTGGCTGGCGTGTGCCGATGGACCCGGAGGACCGCTTCGTCGCGCCGCATCGGGTGCGCGGCGCGGTGATGGCGGCCGCGCAGCACGCCGACCTGATCCATATCCAGACGCCCTTCGCCGCGCACTACGCGGGGCTCGCCGCCGCGCGGCGCTACGGCTTGCCGGTGGTAGCCACCTACCACACGCTGTTCGAGGAATACCTGCACCTGTACGCCCGCTTCCTGCCGGAAAGCTGGCTGCGGGGCCTCGCTCGGCGCCTGTCGCGCAGCCAGTGCAATGCGCTGAACGCGACGATCGTGCCTTCCAATGCGATGGCGCAGCGTCTGCGCGACTACGGCATCACCACGCCCTTGCATGTGCTGCCCACCGGCGTACCGATCGACCAGTTCGCGCTCGGCGATCGCGCCAGCCACCGCGCGCGCTTCCGCGCCCGCTACCGGATTCCGCCGGATCAGCCGGTGGCGCTGTTCGTCGGCCGTGCCGCACACGAAAAGAACATCGGCTTCCTGATCGAAGCGCTGGCGCACGCCCGGATCGCGCAGCCCCGCTTGCTGCTCGTCGTTGCCGGCGAAGGCCCGGCGCTCGAATCCTTGCGCGAAAAGGCGCACGCCCTCGGGCAAAGCGAACATGTGCGCTTCATCGGCTACCTCGATCGCGCCCGCGAACTGCCCGACTGCTACGCCGCAGCGGACCTGTTCGCCTTTGCCTCGCGTACCGAAACGCAGGGCCTGGTGCTGATCGAGGCAATGGCCGTCGGGCTGCCTGTGGTCGCGTTGGCCGAGATGGGCACCTGCGATTTGCTCGGTGCCGGCCGAGGCGCGTTGGTGCCGCAATACGAAGTCGCGGCCTTCGGCGACGCGATGGCGCGGCTTGCCGGTGACGCCGCCCTGCGCGCCCGACTCGGCGACGAAGCCCGCACGCTCGCCCGGGACTGGTCCGACGACAGCCTCACCGCCCGCCTCGCCACGCTCTACCGCGAGGTACAGCTTGCCCATTCCAGCCAGGAGCCCACATGGAAAGCCCCTTCAAAGGCAAGACAGGCCTGAGGCGCTTGTGGAACGCATTCCATTATTCGATGGATGGTTTCCGCGCAGCCTACCGGCATGAAGACGCCTTCCGGCAGGAAGCGCTGCTCGCCGCGCTGATGATCCCCGCCGCGCTGCTGCTGCCGGTGAGCATGCTGGGGCGCGCCATGATGATCGCCAGCGTGCTGCTGGTGCTGATCGTTGAGTTGCTTAACTCGGCGATCGAAGCCGCGATCGACCGCATTTCACTCGACAGCCACACGCTCTCCAAGCGCGCCAAGGACATCGGCAGCGCCGCCGTGTTCGTTGCGCTGAGCAATGTGCTCGTCGTGTGGGCCTGTGTGCTGCTTGCCTGAGGATCGACCATGCCGACCCAGCTCCGCATTGCCGTTGTCACCGAAACCCATCCGCCGGAGGTCAACGGCGTCGCCATGACGGTGCAGCGCCTGATCCACGGCATGCGCGGCCGCGGCCACCGCATTACCGTAGTGCGCCCGCGCCAGCAAAGGCGGGAGACGCCGCTTGCCGACGAGTGGCTGGTCGGCGGCCTGCCGCTACCCGGCTACCCCGGCCTGCGCTTCGGCCTGCCCGCAAGCGGCTACCTGCAGCGCGGCTGGGCGATCCAGCGGCCGGACGCTGTCCATGTAGTTACCGAAGGCCCGCTCGGCTGGTCCGCGATCCAGGCGGCGCGCAAGCTGGGCATTCCGATCAGCTCCGGCTACCACACCAACTTCGATCGCTACTCGCGCCACTACGGCGCCGGTGTGCTCAAACCGGCCATCGCGCGCTGGCTGCGGCACTTCCACCGCAGCGCCGATGCCACCCTCGTGCCGACGCCCGAACTCGCCGGCGCGCTCGGCGAACAAGGCATCCCGGGCGTACGGGTGGTCGGCCGCGGCGTCGATACCGAGCTGTACTCACCGATGCGGCGCGATGCCTCGCTGCGCGCACGCTGGGGTGTCGCGCCAGACGGCCTCGCGGCGCTCTACGTCGGTCGGCTCGCGCCGGAGAAGAACCTCGCGCTGGTCGAAGCGAGCTTCCGCCACATCAACGCCGCGCTGCCGAACGCGCGAATGGTGTGGGTGGGTGACGGCCCGGCCCGCGCGAGCCTCGCACGCGCCCACCCGGACCACCACTTCGCCGGTGCCCGTTACGGCGCCGACCTTGCCACGCACTACGCATCAGCCGACCTGTTCCTCTTCCCCAGCCTCACCGAGACCTTCGGCAACGTCACGGTGGAAGCAATGGCCAGCGGGCTGGCGGTGGCCGCCTACGACTGCGCCGCTGCCGCACTGCTGATCCGCAACGGCGAGAACGGCGCCACCGTGCGCGAGGGCGACGAAGCCGCATTCATCGCCGCCGCCCTGGGCCTTGCACAAGCGCCCGAACTGCGCGCCACGCTCGGCGAGGCGGCGCGCCGCAGCGTGTTGCCACTGGCATGGGAAGCCGTCGTCGCAGACTTCGAGGCCAGCCTGCGGGAGACGATCTCCCGCCGAGCACGAAAAGCAGATTGAGCTTGGCAAATCCGTCGATCTCGCCTTGAGTTAACGAGGTAGAGACGCACGGAGAAAGACATGGGACTCCTCGACCAACTCGCTGGCGAACTGCTGGGCGGTAGCGGTGGCGCAAGCCCGGTACTGCAGATCGCCCAACAACTGCTGCAGCACCACGAAGGTGGGCTTGCAGGTTTGCTGGCTCAGCTCAACCAGGGCGGGCTCGCCGAACAGGTGCAATCCTGGGTCGGTACGGGCGCCAACTTGCCGGTTTCCGCGGATCAACTGTCCGCAGCACTCGGCCCCGACTTGCTCGGCAAGCTGAGCGCCGCACTGGGTGTCGATGCCAGCACCGTATCCAACCATCTCGCCGAAGGCCTGCCACAACTTGTCGACAAGCTCACGCCGAGCGGCTCGCTGAAGGGCCACGGTGAGTTGCTCGCACAAGGCTTGGGAGCACTGTTCGGACGCTGATCGTGGCTGCCTCGGCAGGGGCAACTCAAGTCGCACAGCGAAATGACGTTTCTGTAAGATCCGTCAGATCATGGCCCGCCCGACTCGCATGCCCTCCCATCGCATTACCCCTGCGCAGTCCGCTGCAAGGTCCGACGCGCCGGCGTTTACGTTCATACAGACGAGGTCGGCCCATGTCTAGCTGGGCGCTGGCAGCATTCGCTCTGGGTATGCCCCTTGCATTCTGGATCGGCGCGCGGCGCGCCGATCACGTGATGAAACGCGAGCGCGAGGCCTCGGAATCCGCTCGCACCGCAGCGCTTGCGGCGGTCGCGCAGCTTCGTCTGCTGCAGGCACACCAGCAGGCGCTGATGGACAGCATCGACGACCTTGCGTGGCTGAAGGACACCGACTGCCGCTTCATGCTGGTGAACCGCAAGTTCGGTGAGGTTTTCAAACTGGCCCCCGAATCGCTGATCGGCAAATCCGACTATGACCTCTCGCCGCCCGACATGGCGGCGCATTACCAGGCGCACGACCGCATGGTGATGGAATCGCGCCAGGTTGAGCGTACCGAGGAGGAAATCCACCGACCGGACGGCGAAATCGGCTGGGCCGAAACGATCAAGGTGCCGGTGTTCGGCGCCGATGGCGAAGTCGTCGGCACGGCGGGCATCGCGCGCGACATCACGCTGCGCAAACGCTATCAGCGCGAGGTGGAGTTCCTCGCGCGCCACGACCCGCTGACCGGGCTGTTCAACCGCCGCCATCTCGAGGAGCAGTTCGAGCCCTTCGCCGCGCGCCACCCACGCTTTGCCGCACTCTTCCTCGATCTCGACAACTTCAAACTGATCAACGACACCGACGGCCATTCGGTTGGGGACGAACTGCTGCGCCAGCTCGCCTCGCGCCTGAAGGGCGAGATCGACCGCAACGACCTGCTGGTGCGGCTCGGCGGCGACGAGTTCCTGCTGCTGTCACCACTCGGCTCAGACAGCCCGGAAGCGCTGGACCATCTCGCCAGCCGGCTCGAAGGGGCAATCGGCACGCCGTACGAGATCGGCGGCACCAAGTATGTGGTGTCGAGCAGCATCGGTATCGCGGTGCACCCGGAACACGGTCGCGACCGGCAAACGCTCATCAAGCATGCCGACATCGCGATGTATGAAGCGAAGAAGAAAGGGCGCAACCGCGTCTGCTGGTTCGAAGAAGCGCTGGCCAGCGAGACCACTGCCCGCCGCCGCATCGAACTGAGAATCCGCGACGCCTTGAAGGACAACGCCTTCGAGCTGCATTACCAGCCGGTCAACGACGCGCGTACCGGCCAGATCATCGGTGCCGAGGCGCTGCTGCGCCTGCGCGATGCGCAGGGCAGCCCGATCTCGCCCGCTCGCTTCATCCCGATCGCAGAGCAGACCGGCCTGATCGAGCAAGTCGGTGAATGGGTGCTCGATACCGGTTTGCGCCAGCTGGCTGCGTGGCGGGCCGAAGGGCACCTGAACCTGCGGCTGGCGATCAACATCTCCGGCACGCATTTCGGCAGCCCGCGCTTCGTCGAGCGGCTCAGCAGCCGGCTGCGCGAAACCGGCGTACCGGGGAATGCGCTGGAACTCGAGCTGACCGAGGGCGTGCTGATGGCAGATGCCGACGGCAACATTTCAACGCTCGCACGCATTGCAGCACTGGGTGTTGCGCTCGCGGTAGATGACTTCGGCGCCGGTTACTCCAGTCTCGCGTATCTCAAGCAACTGCCGATTCATCGCCTGAAGATCGACCGCAGCTTCGTGCAAGGTCTGCCGGTACATCCGGGCGATATCGCAATCACGCGCTCGATCCTGCATCTCGCCCAGACCTTCGGATTCGAAGTCACCGCTGAAGGCGTCGAAACGCAGGCGCAGCTGGACTTCCTGCGCGATGCGGGCTGCCCCGCGGTGCAGGGCTACCTCTTCAGCCCGGCCCGCGCGGCGACCGACTTTGCGGATCTGCTGGCCCCGGAGCTCAGCGTATGAAACTCGCTGCCTTCGCATCCTGCCTGCCACACAACACGCTCGACGGTGCGCTCGACTACCTCGTCACGCACGAGATTTACGGGCTGGAACTGGGCGTTGGCGGCTACCCCGGCACGCGGCATGGCGATGCCCGCTTACTGGCCACAGACAATTCGGCGCGCGCGCGACTGCGTGACACCTGCCAGGCGCACGGCGTGGAACTGATGGCGCTGTCCTGCCACGGCAACCCGCTGCACCCGGATGCCAGCATCGCAGCCGCTCACAACGGCGACTTCCGCGCTGCACTCGAAGCCGCCAGCGAAATGGAAGTCCCGGTAGTGGTCGGGTTCTCCGGCCAGCCTGGCACCGGCGGTGTGCTCAACTGGCCGGTGATCGGCTGGCCGCAGGAATACGCCGATCAGTTCGAGCAGCAGTGGCGGGAATCCCTGATCCCCTACTGGCAACCGCTCACCGAGCGAGCCCGCGCGCTCGGCGTGAAGATCGCGCTGGAGTTACACGGCGGCTTCGCGGTGCATTCGCCCGCCACGCTGCGCCGCCTACGCGAGGCCTGCGGCCCGGCGCTTGGCGCCAACGTGGACCCGAGCCATCTGTGGTGGCAGGGCATTGACCCGGCGCGAGCGATCCAGCGCCTCGGCGATGCGGTCTTCCATGTACACCTGAAGGATGTCTGCTTCCGGCCCGATGTGATGGACGACGCCGGCCTGCTCGACTGCACGCCGCACGCGCGCATGGACGAGCGCGCGTGGTACTTCGCGCCGCCGGGCGAGGGGCACGACGCCCCCGCCTGGCAGCACATCCTCGACACCCTGCACGAAATAGACTACTGCGGCGCGCTATCGATCGAGCACGAAGGCTACGCGCCAGCGACCGAAGCAATGGCAGCAACGGCGCGCTGGATGCGCGCGCTGTCGCTGCGCGAGCGCCGTTCGGCTACCAGAACTTCCACCACCACTTCTTAGCCTCCATCGAGCGCTTCACCTCCGGTGACCAATGCGGCTGCACACCTGCGGTGATGAAGAAGGCGCCGAAGCGCTTGTCAGCCTCATTGATGTGCCGCGTCAGCCACACCTTGAGGAAGTGCAGCAACTCGAAGGTGATCGCTGCCTGGCCGCTGTCGAGCTTTTCCTGCAACGCATGGACCTGGGCGATCAGGTCTTCGTGATTCTGTTTGTGCTGCGCGAAGTCCGGATAGTTGCTGACCCGCATCAGGCTTTCTTCCACAGCGAAGTGCGTGCGGGTGTAGTCGGCCAGTTTGTCGAGAATCGCGCGCGAGGTGTCGCGGCCGTGGTGTTCGTGGATTGCATCGTGCAACTGATTGAGCAAGTCGACGAGTTCCTTGTGCTGCGCGTCGATCTCCTCGATGCCGACGGAAAAATCGTCGGACCAGTGAAACAGTTCCGTCATGACTACTACTCCCCCTTCCCCCGAAAGGACAAGGCCCGCACAAAAACTGCCCGGGCCGCATAGGGCGAGAACCTTAGCGCTTGAGCGCCGCGCAGGCTTGAGCCGCATCAAGCGCCGCCGATGCGGGTACCCTTGCGGTTTCCCCCCATTTACAGCGCTCGATCGGGCGCATTGGCCACCATGAAGATTCTGATCACCGGCAGCAACGGCACCGTCGGCCGCGCTGTCACCCATGTCGCGCAAGCCCTTGGCCATACCGCCATCGGTTGGGACCGCAAGGCCGCCGATCCGCTCGAACTGGCGAGTCACGGCCCTTACATCGACGAGATTGGTGCCGACGCGATCGTCCACCTCGGCGTGGCAGCAACGCCGACCGGCCGCGATAACGAAGGCTGGCGCACCACGGTCGACTGGTCGCTCGCGCTCGCCGATCTGGCGGCGCAGCGCAGTTTGCCGTTCCTGTTCACGAGCACGGCACTGGTTTTCGACAACAGCGTCAGCGGCCCCTTCACGCTCGCTTCGGCAAGCAATGCGAGAGAGGGCTACGGATATGAAAAGCGCTGCGCCGAACATGGTGTGCTGCTGCGCCATCCAGGCGGCACGCGCATCGCACGGCTCGGCTGGCAGATCGATCCGGCAGGCGACGGCAACAACATGGTGGCCCACGCCCACCGCGAGATGGCGGCACACGGCGCAATCGGCGCATCAACACGGTGGCAGCCCGCCTGCTCGTTCATCGACGACACCGCTGCGGCGCTGCTTGCCCTACTCACCGCACCGCCCGGGCTCTACATGCTCGATTCCAATCGCGGCGCGAACTTCGCCGACATCCTGCAAGCCTTGTCCGATCAATACCGCTTCAACTGGCAGATCTCTCGCAACGAGGATTACATCTATGACCAGCGCCTGATCGACCCGCGCCCGGCGATGCCCGATCTCGACTCGCGCCTGCCCGCGCTGCGCCGCTGAGACAAAGAAAACCCCTCCGTGCACAGGC
>CAMFLH010000073.1 GCA_945957295.1 uncultured Uliginosibacterium sp. | reverse complement strand
GTGTTCGTGGTGTGCGATGGCGGGATTGCGGATATCGATCTCTCGGCTTGTCTTGCATTGCTGGGCGACTGTGCCGCCGCGGGCCTGTTGCTTGGCGGCATCGGCACCGGTGCCGCGGTGCTGGCGCAAGCAGGCCTGCTGCGTGGGCATCGTGCCACCGTTCACTGGGCTCATGTGGCGGAACTGGCCGAACAGCACGCCGAAACCGTGGTGTCGTCCAACCTGTACGAGATCGACCGCGGCCGCTTGAGCTGCGCCGGCGGCACGGCGAGCATCGACATGCTGCTCAGCTGGATCGGTGTGCGTCACGGCGAGCGCACGGCGCAGGAGTTGGCCGCGCAGCTCGGGCTCGAGCGCATTCGCGGCCGCGATGAACGCCAACTGGTGCCAAGCGCCGCGCGCATTGCCGGTGGGTCGGCCAAGCTCGCCGAGGCGCTCGCACTGATGGAAGCGAATCTCAGCGAACCGCTGCCCACCGAAGACATCGCGCGCCTGGTGGGGGTCTCGCGCCGGCAGCTGGAACGGCTTTTCAAGCAGCACCTCGATGCCTTGCCGGCACGTTACTACCTCGACTTGCGGCTCACGCGTGCACGCCGCTTGCTCCAGCAGAGCAGCCAGTCGATCCTGCAAATCGGCCTTGCCTGTGGCTTCGCCTCAGGGCCCCATTTTTCCAACGCGTATCGCAACCACTTCGGGCGTACCCCACGCGAAGAGCGCAGTCAACGCGCCAACGCATGGCGCAGCGCCACGGCGGTACGACAGGAGTCTCCCGAATGAATGATCCGTCTCCGAGCCAGTTTGTGCTGCGCCCCTGTGCGCCGGACGACCTGCCAGCGATCGAGCGCATCGCCGCCGCGAGCACGTTTGGCATCAACTCGCTGCCACCCGATCGTGGGCTGCTGAGCGCACGCATCGAACGCTCACTGCATGCGTTCCAAACACAGGACGACGCCAGTGGGGAAGAGAGCTACCTGTTCGTGCTGGAAGACCTCGCGCGTGGCACGGTGATCGGTACCAGCGGGATTGCCGCGAGCGCGGGCTTTCATGATCGCTTCTACAGCTATCGCAACGAGTTCGCGGTGCACACCAGCGAGCCACTCAACGAGAGCAACCGGATTCATACGCTGCACCTGTGTCACGACCTCACTGGCTACACGCTGCTGACTTCGTTCTACATCGAACCGGACTATGCCGACACGGTCGCGCCGCAACTGCTGTCGCGCGGGCGGCTGTTGTTCATCCGCGAATTCGCGGCGCGGTTTGCCGATCGTATCGCCGCGGAAACCCCCGGCCTGTGCGACAGCCTTGGTCACAGCCCGTTCTGGGACGCGGTCGGGCGCCGCTTCTTCAACATGGATTATCCGCAGGCCGAGCGCCTCGCTGGCGGGCGCAGCAAGAGTTTCATCGCCGAGCTACTGCCGCATTCGCCGATTTACGTGCCGCTGTTGCCCGAAGACGCGCAGTGGGCGATCGGGCAACTACATCTAGACGGGGAGCTGCCGTTTTCGATCCTGCTCGATGAAGGTTTTGACGCCGACACCTACATCGATGTGTTCGATGGCGGCCCTACGGTCGAGGCGCGTGTCGCGATGCTGCGCACCGTGCGCCATACACAGCGGCGGCGCGCCCGCGCGACCAGCGCCGCGCATGGTGATTGGTACCTTGTGGCGGGCACGCAGCGCGAAGGGTTCCGCGCCACGCTTGCTCAGGCCGATGTCTCGGGTGGCGAGCTCATGCTGGATGCCGCTGCGCTTGCTCGCTTGGGGCTAGCGGACGGCGCGACGCTGCGCTGCGCGCCGCTCGTGATCGACGAGGCCGATGAGGGCGGCGACTGCGGCGGCATATCGGCCGAGGAGGGCGCGGTATGAACCATCTGCGCATCCGCACCGCAGTTGCTGATGACCTTGGCGTGATCTCAGCCCTACTGGCCGATTGCGGCAGACCGTCGGGGGACGTCGTGCTTTCCGATACTGCGGGCGAATCGCTGCTGGTGGCCGAATCCGGGGCTGGCGGCGCGGTACTGGGCTGCCTTCGCTTGCGTGCGGCAATCGGCCTCGTGCTGCCGCGGTACTGGTACCACGTCGGGTGCACAGTGCATGCGGCGAAGGATTTGCAACTCTTCCACCGTCAGCGCACGCTGCTTCTGGGTAACAACCATACCGGCGCGAGCGAGCTGGCCGACGTCGCCTGGGCGCGCAGTGGTGTACCGCTGGCCGAGCAGGCGGCTGTACTGAACCTCTTGGTGCAGACCGCGCTGCTGTTGATCGCCCGTCGCCGCGAAGGTTTCGCGAGCCATTTGATTGTCGAGCTACCCGGGCCGCGCGACGCGGCCGGGCAGGCGCCTTTCTGGCAGGGACTAGGCCGGCAGTTCTGTCGGCGTGATCCCTTGCTGGCGCGGGAGCAGTTCGGCGACGCCTGGCGTGCCCATGCGGCAACGCTGCTACCGCGTCAGACGGTGTACGCCTCCTTCCTTTCTTCCGCCGCGCAGGATGCGATTGCGCACGTGGCCCCGTTCTCGCGCGTCTTGCAGGATGTTCTTGAGGCTGCGGGCATGCGCTACAGCCACCACATCAGCATTGACGATGGCGGGCCGGTGCTCGAGGCGGATGTCGATACCCTCGGTACTGTGACCGCCGGCCGCCTCTGGTCGCTTGTTCAGCGCGATGCAACGGGGCCAGGGATGCCGATGCTGGTGGTGCATGGCGATGCCGACAACTGGCACGGGGTCATGGCGCAGGCCGTCCTACATGGCGGCCGCCTGGCGCTGCAGCCGGACGACTTGGTTCGACTTGGGGCCCAGGCCGGCGAGCAGGTATGGGCCGCTCCTCTGCGCAGCGATTTCGCTGCACTCCCAGCCGGCGGCCACTCCGCTACCGACGCCTGAGATTTTGCATGCATCAGCGATGTGGCCTGGTGTCGTGTGATCACAAGATCGACATGCTTGGCCTCGGGCGCTCGACGCTACCGACCGCTTTCCATCCTGTCATTCGCCCGCGCTGCAGCGGGCGGTGGCGAACTCATTGAGGTATCCGGCATGAAGCTTCGCCTGCCCAACACCTATGTGCTGCTGGTCTCCCTGCTGGCGCTGATCGCGCTGTCGACCTGGGTCGTGCCTGGCGGCAAGTTCGAGACCACCGTCGTTGCCGGTAAGACCCTGGTCGTACCCGGCAGCTACCACCTGGTGGAAGCGCGCCCACAGGGCCTCACCGCGCTGCTGACGGCGCCGATCAAGGGCTTCGTCGAGGCCGCGCTGATCATCGGCTTCGTGCTGATCGTCGGCGGCGCCTTCTCGGTGCTGCAGAAGACCGAGGCCATCGACTCGATGATCAAGTCGGTCGCCCGCGCCCACAGCCGCTCGGCCTGGGTCCGCGCCGCGGTGATCCCGGTGTTCGTCAGCCTGTTCGCACTGGGCGGCGCCACCTTCGGCATGGCCGAGGAGGCGATCCCCTTCGTGATGATCTTCATTCCGCTCGCGCTGGCGCTGCGGCTCGACACGCTGACCGGCATGACGATCCCTTTCGTCGGCTCGCAGATCGGCTTTGCGACGGCCTTCCTCAACCCCTTCAACGTCGGCGTCGCACAGGGCATCGCCGGCGTGCCGATGTTCTCCGGCATCGGCTACCGCGCGATCTGCTGGGCAGTCGCGACCGCGATCACGATTGGCTTCCTGCAGTGGTGGGCGGCACGCATCCGCCGCACGCCGGAGCTGAGCCCCACCTTTGCGTTGGACCAGGAGCGCCGCAAGACGCTCGATCTCGCCAGCTTCGAACAGTTCGCCGGCATGACCGGGCGGCACAAGCTGGTGCTGTGGCTGTTCGCCGCCACGCTGGTCGGCATGATTTTCGGCGTGGTGCGATTCGGCTGGTACATCGAGGAGATCGCGGCGCTGTTCCTGGTGATGGCGCTGGCGGTCGGGCTGGTCGGGCGCCTCTCCGCAGACGAACTCACCGCAGCCTTCCTCCACGGCGCCAAAGACCTTGTCGGCACCGCGCTGGTCATCGCGCTGGCCAAGGGCACGGTGATCCTGATGCGCGACGGGCAGATCATCGACACGCTGCTCAACGCGCTGGCGCCGCTGGTGGCCTCCGACAGCCCGGTGTTCGCCGCACAGAAGATGTTCGTGATCCAGTCGGTGATCAACTTCTTCATTCACTCCGGCACCGGCCAGGCCGCGCTGACCATGCCGATCATGGCGCCGCTGGCCGACCTCGTTGGCATCACGCGCCAGACTGCGATCCTCGCGTTCCAGTTCGGCGAACTGGCGACCGCGATCATCCCGACGTCCGGCATCACGGTCGGTGTGCTGGCGCTCTCCGGCGTGCCCTACACCACCTGGGTGCGCTGGATGCTGCCACTGCAGGGCCTCTACCTCGTGATGGCGCTGGTGCTGCTGGCGCCGCCCGCGCTGCTGGGCTGGCAGTGATCGCGGCGGGTTGAAGGGCTCTACGGGCTGCCTTGCTTCCACGCCATGGTCGCCAGACGATTGTGGAGTTCGATGCGTGGCGTGTCGCGAAACTGCGTTTCATTGTGCGCCTGCAATGAGGCGCCGGCGGCCGGCTGTGGCGAGTTAACATCGCGCGCATGCCTTCCGCCCAGCTTCCGCCCCCATCAACCGCTACACGCTCGCGCCTGACATTGCAGATCCTCGCCGCGACGGCGCGTTATGCGACCACCGTGGTCGTTGCGCCTGCGGGGTTCGGCAAGACGAGCATTGCGGCGCAGATTGCTCATGCCTGCACGCGACCCTGCGGCTGGTTGGCGCTGGATCTGCTGGCTGAGCACGAGCGCTGGCCCGCGCTCAAGGCCGCCCTCAGAGACACGCCAACGGGTGGGCTGCAGATCGTCGACGCGATCGACAGCCTGCCGGCGCCGACGGAGCAAGCATGGCGTGATGCCGTGTTCAACTGCGCGGCGCCTGGGCATCTGCTGCTGACAACGCGAACGCTTGCCGCGTTGCCGATGCTGGATCGGTTGCGCGCGCAGAATGAGCTGGCGCTCTTCAATGCCACCGAACTGCGCCCGAGCGTCGGCGAGTGGCAACGCGCCTTCGGTCGCCACGACACCTCTCTGTCGTCGTGTGAAGGCTGGTGGGGGCTGCGGTATGCCGGCGACTCGATGGCTGCGCAGATCGACTGGCTGCATCGCGTCTTTTTTCCCAGCCTTGCGCCGGACCAGGCCAGCGTGCTGGGTGCGCAGGCGCTGGAGCCTGCCGCGAGTTCGGCCGCCTTGGGCGGCTGGCTGGGTGTTGGCGCGGTGCGTGTCGCGCTGGCTCAGCATGCGCTGCGCCTTGACGGCGCACCCCTGGACGCATGTCGGGCCGGGACTACCCTGGGCGAAACGCTTGCGGCCGCCTGGTGTTTGCACCGACCCGCGTTGGCGGCCCAGTTCGTCGAGGCCGCTTTTGTCGATGCGCTTGCCTTGCGCGATGCGTCGCGCGCAATCCGGCTCGCGCAGGCGAGCGGCAACCCTGATGTCTGCGCACGCCTGCTCGACGAGCTCGGCTGGCTGATTCTCCTTGGGCCGCGCCGCGCCTTGCTTGGGGATCTGCTGAGCGGACTGTCACCGCACACCGCACGACAACCCGGCATGCGTCTGTTGCGCGCGGCCTGGTGGGTGGAGATCGAACGCGCGCCGGTCGAGGCCGAGCGCATCCTCCGCGCGGACGTCCTCGCAGGGCCGCTGGCCGACGCGATTCAGGCCCGCTGCAAGTTGATGTTTGACGATGCCGAAGGCGCGGCACGTCTTGCCGAATCGGCGCTCACGGGCATGGCGGAACGCGATGCGCCCGAAGCGTTGCTGGCGGCCGCTGCGCTCGGTTATGCCTGCCTTGAGTTGGCGCAACCGATGCGCGCCATCCCCCTATTGCGTGATGTGGTCAGCGCCGCGCGGCGCGACGGCTTTGCCAACCTTGAACTCGATGGCTTGCATGTGCTGGCGCGCTCGCTGCAGGAACACGGCGACTATCAGGGACTCACCGAAACGCTTCGGCAGGCGCAGGCGCACATCGCGCAGCGAGGGCTTGCGAACGAAACGGCCGCGCAATCGCTCGCCAGGCTGGCATTGTCCGACGCGCATGAGCAGCTGCAAACGCCAGCGCCGATGCTGCCGCCGCCTCCCGAAAGTGATCTCTTCGCATTTGCCTGGCTGGTTGCCCGTGCGCGCGAAGCCTTGATCACGGGCCGGATTGGCGACGCGATGCAGCTAGGAGCGCAACTGGACAGCCGTTTGCATGCAGACTTCTGCAGTACTAAGTGGCGCCTCGAGGCGGCGTACGTCGGCATCTGGATCGCCGGACTGCGTGGTGATGTAGAACGACTGCGCAGCTATGCCGGTGACGCGAGCCTGCCGCCGCCAACTGCGGGCCTTCATGTCTGGACCGCTGCGGTGCACCGCGCCGCCGCCGCTTTGCTGCAGCACCAGGCCTGGCCGGCTGCGCTGCTGCAAGCGTTGGTCGGCGCCCTGGCGCAACGCGGGCTGCGGCGCCTGCATGCCACGGCGAAGCTGGTCGCAGCGCTGAGCGATCCGACGGGCGATGTCGCCCTGCTGGGCGACTGGCTTCACGCGGCGGTGGGCAATGGCCACCTGATTGATGCGCTGTGGCTGGCGCCGAGTTTGAGTGATCCGCTCGCGCGATGGCTGCGCCACCCCGCAGCGGTGCAGGATGCGGCGGTGCGTGCGGGCGCGATGGCCTTGTTTGCGCGGCTGCAACCGCCGGTCGACGAATCTCCGCGCATCAGTCAGGTCGGGCGCCCGGCCGACCTGACTGAACGCGAATGGCAGGTGCTGCAGCTGATCGGCCAGCAGTTCAGCAACGAACAGATCGCCGTCACGCTGCATGTGTCGCTGCCGACGGTGAAGACCCATATCAACCGGCTCTACGCGAAGCTGGACATCGCCACGCGCGCCGAAGCGATGCAGCGTGCCCGTGCGCTGCAGGCGAGCACCGCCATTCCACCGGCTTGAATCAACCCTAGGGTTGAATGCGTTGCGGCCCGCGCGGCCGCCAGACTCCATGCCCGAACGATCACGCGCTGGTGCGTGACGACCTTTTTGGACAGGAGCTGGCCATGAGGTTTCGCTGGATCGCGCGCGCGGCCGCGCTATGGCTATGCATCGGCGGCACCACCGCTGTGTTTGGCGCCGCGGCATCACCGCAGTTGGGCGAGGTTGGTGCAGTCGCTGCCATGCCGCGCGACAGCGGCTTGCCCGACGGCTGGGATCGCAAGGGCGTGTTCATCGAGATCCTCGTGCGTGCCTACCAGGACAGCGACGGCGACGGCATTGGTGATCTCAACGGTGTGACGCAGCGGCTCGACTACCTGCAGTCGCTCGGCATCCGCGGCATCTGGCTGATGCCGATCACTGCGAGCCAGGATCACGACCACGGCTACGCGCCGGTGAACTACCGCGACATCGAGCCCGCCTACGGCACGCTGGCGGACTTCGATCGCCTCGTCGCCGAGGCGCATAAGCGTGGCATTGGTGTGATCCTGGACTACGTGATCAACCACAGCGGCTCGGCGCATCCGCTATTCGAATCCGCTGCGGCCGACCGCAAATCGCCGTACCGCGACTGGTATGTGTTCAGCGACACCGAGATGAAGGGCTGGACCACCTATGGCGGCGACCCATGGCGCGCGAACGGTGACGACTGGTACTACGGCGCCTTCGACGTGATCATGCCGGACTGGAATCTGCGTAACCCGAAGGTCGTCGATTTCCATCTCGATAACATGCGCTTCTGGCTCAATCGTGGCGTCGACGGCTTTCGCTTCGATGCGGTGGGCGTGCTCTACGAGAACGGCCCGATCGCGTGGGACAACCAGCCCGAGAACCATGTGCTGATGAAGCGCGCGCAGGATCTGCTGGCGAGCTACGGCAAGCGCTACATGGTGTGCGAGGCGGCGAGCGATCCGGTGGCCTTTTCCGGTGAGGACTCCTGCGGCAGCGCGTTCTCGTTCGGCCTGCAGAAGTACATCATCAAGAGCATCCAGATGGGCCGCGTGATGCCCGATCTGCGTTACATGCTGCGCACGATGCCGGTGGCGCGCATGGGCACGATCCTCTCCAGCCACGATTACTACGCAGGCTCGCGGCCTTTCAAGCAGTTCGGTGGCGACGAGACGCGCTACAAACTCGCCGCCGCAACGCTGCTGACGCTGCCCGGCCACCCCTTCCTGTACTACGGCGAAGAGATCGGCCTCTTGCACTCGCAACCGGTGGACTACCAGGATCAATCGATCCGCGGGCCGATGAGCTGGAGTGCGGAAGTCAACGCAGGCTTCAGCACTGCAGCGCCCTTCCGCCCCGCGGTCGATAACTGGCGCACGCACAACGTGGCGAGCGAGGAAGCCGACCCGGATTCGCTGTTGCACTGGTATCGCAAGCTGATCGCGCTGCGCAACGCGCACCCGGCCCTGCAGACCGGCGACTTCACGCTGCTGTCGCAGGACGATGATGCGATCTTCGCTTTTACGCGCGAGGCCGAGAGCGAAAAGCTGCTGGTGCTGATCAACTATTCGGCACGTGAGGCCAGCATGGCGGTGCCGACGGGTTTCGACGCGCGGGCGTGGGCGCCGGTGTGCCCGGAGACGGCCGTGCTGCGCGTGGCGCAGGACGTGGCGACGGTGGGAAAGCGGGCGGCACGAAGCTCTGGCGTGCAGCCGCAGATCCGCATGTCAGCGCAGTCGCTGCAGGTGTTCCGCGCGCTGCGCTGAAGTGTCGGGCGGGCGATGGCGCGGCCGGCGTTACACCGCGGCGTGCGTCACGCGCAACGCGCAAGCCGTGCGGCATGATGACGCCTTCATTTTCGGGAGGCTGGCGCGATGTGGCGATCAAGGATGGGTTTGGTGCTTACGTGCTTGCTGGCAGCGGCGCCGCTGGCGATGGCGCGCGGGGATTTTGACGAGGCGGCCCTGTTCAAGGCCTGTCCCGGTGTTGCGGCGTTCTACGAGAAGCAGTCGGCCGAGAAGGAGCAGGCGCCCGTCATCGCAACGGATAAGGCGCGGAAGGCCACGCTGCTGGAGCGGGTGGCCGAGGACCAGGCGCTGCGCGATGTGCTGATCCGCGACATGAGCAACGTCGAGTCGGTGAGCAAGGTCAATGAGGTTGATGCGCGCAACCTCACATGGCTCAAGGCCGATATCGAGCAACACGGTTTCCCCACGCGTGCCGAGGTTGGCGACGACGGCATGCGCGCCGCGTGGTTGCTGATTCAGCACGCCGACAGTGATCGCGCGTTCCAGAAGAAGGCGCTGGAAACCTTCGTGGCAGAGCCGGATCGCTACGGCGTGCGCAAGGACGATATCGCGCTGCTGACCGACCGGACGCTGGTCGGCGATGGCAAGCCACAGCGCTACGGTTCGCAATTCGACAACGACGGCGAGCGCCTCGTCATGCAGCCGGTCGAGGCGCCTGAATCGCTCGATAGCCGGCGCGCCGCGATGGGCCTGCCGCCGATTGTGGACTACGGTTGCATGATGCACACGATGTACGGCAAGGAAGTCGACATAACGCCGCGCGGAGCGGCTTCAGCGCAGCGCTGAGATCACCGCAGCCTTGGCGAGCAGATCGGGCAGGGGGCGCGGGAAGCGCTCGCGTTGCGCGGCGGCAATTTCGTCCTGCGACCACCAGCGATGCTCGCGCATGATGCGGCGCTCCGCTTCGCTCCAGCCGGCGCGGCTGATTTCTGTCTGCGTCGTGCGGACGAGGTAGAAGCGCTCCTCGGCGCGCACCCAGTCGCCATCCGGTAGCTGCATCGCGAAGCTGCACTCGCCCAGCTCTGGCCCGATCGCGAGGCCACCGAGCCCCGATTCTTCCTGCAACTCACGCGCGGCCGCGTGGCGCCATGGTTCGCCGGGTGCCAACGCGCCGCCGGGCGTTGCCCAGAACGAGCTGCCGGCGAGTGGGCCTTCGGCGTGCTCGAAGTGGAACAGCAGCACGCGATCACTAACGTCCAGCACGATCAGGCGCGCAGCGCGGCGAATCGGCAGTGTGTGTGGGTCGGGCGTGGTCAACGGGTGGATTGGAGGCTGCGAAGATGCTCCAGTTTAGCCCCGTAGCGTGAGCGATCCTTGCCGGTGGTGCTGTTGTCGCGCGCGAGTTGCAGCTCGCGTTGCGCCAGCGGCAGTTCACCGAGGTGGAAGTGCGCAAGCGCCAGCCAGAAGTGGAACTCGTGATAGTAGGGCGCACGTGCGACCTCGCGCGCGAAGAGGTCGCGCGCAGTAGCGTAGTCGCCGGCATCCATCGCGGCGCGACCGCGCTCGAAGAAACTGAAGGCCGGTTCCGGGTCGATCTTCGCGAGGCGCTCGCGCAGCGCCGCTGCCTCGGCCACGCGGCCTTGCTCGGCCATCACATCGGCCTGGTTAAAGAGGGCCTGCGTGTTGTTCGGTTCGAGTTCGAGCGCTTCGTCGAAGGCGCGCATCGCAGCGGCCGGCTCGCCGTGTCGCCGATAGATCACGCCCAGCGTGTTGTATGCGCTGGTAAACCGCCGATCCGAACGGATCGCTTCGCGCGCCCACCAGTAGGCCGCGTCGACCTGCCCCTGCGCCAGCGATTCGGCCGCGCGGTTGTTCATGAACATGGCTATGACCGTTGTTTCGCTCACCTGCCGTACGCGCAGCCCGCGCAAATCTTCAGGCGGCAGGAAGTCGACCGTCATCGAATCGACCACCAACTGCCCCAGCCGCGGGTCGGGCGGGCGGGTGTCCAGCGTGACGTTGATGTGGTCGATCGAAAACTGCAGGTTGGCGCTGCGCCCCAGCGTCGGGTCCGCGGTGTAGCGCTGGAAGCGCACGGCCAGCCCCAACTCTTTCGCAAAGGCGGCGGTCATGATGACCAGCGAGAGGCAGTTGCCGGCTTTTGCGTCGAAGGCTTCGGCGGCCGTGCGCGTGGTTTCGGAGTCGTACTCGAGCTTGAGCTGGTCCTGCTTGTAGAGTGCGTCGACCAGGCCCGCCTTCAGCCCAAGCTGGCTCATGCGTTCGGCCGCAGGCCCCTGCAGGTAGCGCTGCATCGCTTCGCTGACTGCAAAGACGCGCTTGGCGGAAATCGGCTCGGCGGGTGGCGTGAAGGCCTTGTCGTCGAAGAGCGCTTGTGCCTCAGAGTTTGGCCCCAACGACGTGCAGGCGCCGAGCAACAGCACTGACAGCAGCGCAATCAAAGCCCTCATGTGCAGACCTCCTGCCGCAGCGGCGCGACGCCAACTTCCATCGTAGTCGCTTGGCCGGCAAAACAGCAGGGGGCATTTGCTGCAGAGGTGCTGGTGGCCCGCGGCACAGCGCGTTGGCGTTCGACTGTGCGGTCGCTCAAACGAGGTGGCCCCGTTTGGACGCCGGATGTTCGCCGCGATGATTCGAGCGTGAAGCTGGACGACTCTCCTGGCGACGCGATATTGGCGCCACTGTTGCCCGATTGCCGCATGCCTCGTCGATCCCTAGTATGCTGACCGGGGGCCTCGGGCGGCCGTAACCGTGCGGAGCAACGCACTGAGACGCCCGTGGCGAGAAACGAAAAAGCCGCTGACCCTTGCGGAATCAGCGGCTTTGCATGCGTTGGTGGTGATGGGCGGAGTCGAACCGCCGACCTATGGGTTATGAATCCATCGCTCTAACCATCTGAGCTACATCACCACGCAGCCCGCAAATATAGCGCGGTCGGAAAGCCGGGTCAAGCGTTGCTTGGGCTATAATCTGCGCAAGTCCTTGTTTTGATTCGCCGCCCCTTGTGGGCCTAAGGAAAACCGATGCTGCGAACGATGATGGCTTTGGTGGTGGGGCTGTGCGTGTGGGGGGCAGCTTGGGCGGGCGCACCGCGGCAGTTTCCGGTCGACAGTCAGGTCACGACGCTCAAGGCTTTCGATGGCAGCACGATGACCTTCGGCACCAGCGTGCTGTTGCTGTTCGAGCGCAACCAGAGTTTCTCGGTCGCGCCGGGGCTGCAGATCCGCGATCAGAACAACTTGCTCGTGCTGCCGGCCAACCTCGTGGGCGACATGCGCCTGAAGGTTCGCGTGCAGTTCGACAGCCAGGGCACGGTGTGGCGGGTGTGGATTCTCTCCGCCGAAGAAATTGACCAGAGTTGATCGCGTGTCGCTTTCCGTGCTGACAAGCCGGTAGCGACGCGCAGGGTATTGCGATGACGAAGAAGCTTTATATCCGCACGTTTGGCTGCCAGATGAACGAGTACGACTCGGACAAGATGGCCGACGTGCTGGGCGCCAACGAAACGCTCGAAAAAACCGACAACCCGGAAGAGGCGGACGTGATCCTCTTCAACACCTGTTCGGTGCGCGAGAAGGCGCAGGAGAAGGTGTTCCACGACCTCGGGCGGGTCAAGCATCTGAAGCAGCAGAATCCGAACCTGATCATCGGCGTCGGCGGCTGCGTTGCGTCGCAGGAAGGGGCTGCGATCGTCGAGCGCGCGCCGTATGTCGACGTGGTGTTTGGGCCGCAGACGCTGCACCGCCTGCCCAACCTGATCGCGCAGCGCAAGGAAAGCGGCCGTGCGCAGGTGGACATCAGCTTCCCCGAGATCGAGAAGTTCGATTCGATGCCGCCGGCGCGCGTCGAGGGCGCGAGCGCTTTTGTGTCGATCATGGAGGGTTGCTCGAAGTACTGCACCTTCTGCGTCGTTCCCTACACCCGGGGCGAGGAAGTGTCGCGCCCGCTCGACGACATCCTGACTGAGATCGCCGGCCTCACCGCGCAGGGCGTCAAGGAAGTGACGCTGCTGGGCCAGAACGTGAACGCCTGGCGTGCGCCGCTGACCAAGGGCAGCGACGAGATGGGCGACTTTGCCTTCCTGCTCGAATGCGTGCATGACCTGCCGGGCATCGAGCGCATCCGCTATACGACTTCGCATCCTCGCGAGATGACGCCGCGCGTGTTCGAGGCCTACGCCAAGCTGCCGAAACTCGTGTCGCAGCTGCACCTGCCGGTGCAGAGCGGTTCGGACCGCGTGCTGGCGGCGATGAAACGCGGCTACTCGGTGATCGAGTTCAAGTCGATCGTGCGCAAGCTGCGCGCAGCACGGCCGGATCTGTCGCTGACCTCGGACTTTATTGTCGGCTTCCCGGGCGAGACCGAGGCCGACTTCGAAGCGACGATGAAGCTGATCGACGACATTGGTTTCGATGGCAGCTTCAGCTTCGTCTACAGCCCGCGCCCCGGCACCCCGGCGGCCGACATGGCCGATGACACGCCGCAGGAAGTAAAGCTCGCGCGGCTGGCGCGCTTGCAGAAGCGCATCGACGAGCAATACGCCGAGCACAGCGCGCGCATGGTCGGCACCGTGCAGCGCATCCTCGTTGAAGGGCCTTCGCGCAAGAACGCCGAAGAGCTGGCGGGCCGCACCGACAACAACCGCATCGTCAACTTCCCTGGCAACGCACGCCAGATTGGCCACTTCATCAACGTGAAGATCGTCTCCGCGCTGCCGCATTCGCTGCGCGGCGAAGTGGTGATCGCCGACTGATGAAACCGATCGAGATCTCGCTCAACCCGCTCGACAACGAGCGCCTCGCGAAGCTGTGTGGGCCGCTCGACGAGAACATTCGCCAGATCGAAGCCGCGTACGACGTAGCGATTGCGCGTCGCGGCGAACGCTTTGCCCTGCGTGGCGACGTCGCCCAGGCTCGGCTCGCCGCACGCGCGATCAACTTCCTCTACGAGCGGGCCGACGAGGAGCTGACGATCGAGGACATCCAGCTCGGCATGGTCGAGCTGAACAACACTTCGCAGGCGACCCAGCCGGCGACCGGCCTGCTGACCCGCAAGGGCGATCTGCACGGCCGCACGCCGCGGCAGACCGAGTACATCCGCAACATCCAGGAACACGACATCACTTTCGGCATCGGCCCGGCCGGTACCGGCAAGACCTATCTTGCCGTGGCCTGTGCGGTGGATGCCTTCGAGCGCCAGCAGGTGGAGCGCATCGTGCTGACGCGCCCCGCGGTGGAAGCCGGCGAGCGCTTGGGCTTCCTGCCAGGTGATCTGGCGCAGAAAGTCGACCCCTACCTGCGGCCGCTGTACGACGCGCTTTACGACCTGATGGGCTTCGACCGCGTGGCGAAGCTGTTCGAGCGCCAGTGCATCGAGATCGCGCCGCTTGCCTTCATGCGCGGGCGTACGCTGAACCACGCCTTCATCATCCTCGACGAAGCGCAGAACACCACGCCGGAGCAAATCAAGATGTTCCTGACCCGCATGGGCATCGGCTCCAAGGCGGTGATCACCGGCGACATCACGCAGATCGATCTGCCGCGTGGCCACAAGAGCGGCCTCTCGGAGGCGACCCGAATCCTCACGGGGGTGCGCGGCATCGGCACGACCCGTTTCCAGAAAGAAGACGTCGTGCGCCACCCGCTGGTGGCACGCATCGTCGCAGCCTACGAAAAAGACGCCGCGGAGCAAAACCATGAAGACCATCACCGTCCTGAACGCCAAGGGTAAGCGCCGCGAGATCGAGGTTGCCTCGATCGAGATTCCGCTCACCGACGGCCGCTACCTGCGCCTGGCCTTCCCGCCGGGTGACATGGGCGACCTCGCGATCGAAGCGCATGCCGAGAGCGGCCTGCCTGTCATGCTGGTGCAACCGGGTGCGGCTAATCTCGCGACCCTGCACGTGCTGGCTGTGGCTGAACAGGAAGGCGAGGCCGAGGCGGCCGAGCACGACCTGGAGCTCACCGTGCAGAAGGAACTCGGCAAGGACGAAAAGAAAGGCCTGCCGTCCAAGGCTGCGGTTCGCGACTGGATTTCCGCTGCGCTGGGCACCGATGCCGAGATCACCGTGCGCTTTGTCGGCGAGGCCGAGAGCAAGGCGCTGAACCTGGAGTTCCGCGGCAAGGACTACGCGACCAATGTGTTGTCCTTCCCCTACACCGAGGAGCCGCTGGTGGTGGGCGATCTCGTTGTGTGCTGGCCGGTCGTGCAGCGCGAGGCGAAGGAACAGGGCAAGACGCTCGAAGCGCACGCCGCCCACATGATCGTGCACGGCGCCCTGCATCTGCAGGGATGGGATCACGAAAACGACGATGATGCCGAGGAGATGGAATCGGTCGAGCGCGAAATCCTCGCAGCGCTGGGCTATCCTGATCCCTATGCGGCCTGATCGGGCTTGAACGGACTGCTGCGGGGGGACACCTCCGCAGCACAACTTGCGGGGAGCGGTCAGCGGCAAGCTGCCGGGTTGTACCGACAGTTTGCCCCTTACCACTCACCCTTCCTTTTATGGAACCTTCCAGTAGTCGGCCGACTCTGCTCGAACGACTCTCCGCGCTGATGACGCGCGAACCCGAAGACCGCGGCGAACTGCTCGATCTGCTTCACGCGGCCTACGAACGCAATATCTTCGATGCTGACGTCCTCACGATTCTCGAGGGCGCCCTGGGCGTCGCGGACATCCAGGTGCAGGACGTCATGATCCCGCGCACGCAGATGGATGTCGTGCATGTCGATGACCCGCTCGACAAGGTCGCCGCGTTTGCGATCGAAGCCGGGCACTCCCGCTTCCCGGTCATCGGCGAGAACCGCGATGATGTGATCGGCGTGCTGCTCGCCAAGGATCTGCTGCGCTACTTCGCCGGCCAGCCGGTCGGGCTGCGCGAGCTGGTGCGGCCGGCGGTCTTCATTCCCGAATCCAAGCGCCTCAATGTGCTGTTGCGCGAGTTCCGCGTCAGCCGCAATCACATGGCGATCGTTGTGGACGAATACGGCGGCGTGGCCGGCCTGATCACGATCGAAGACGTGCTGGAACAGATCGTCGGTGACATCGAGGACGAATACGACTTCGACGAGGACGCCGGCAACATCATCGCCGACCAGGTCGGCCGCTACCGTGTGAAGGCGACGACCGAAGTCGAGGCTTTCAACGAGGCCTTCGCGACCGACTGGCCGCACGACGATTACAAGACGGTCGGTGGTCTCGTGATCCATCTGCTGGGCCGTTTGCCGACGCGCAACGAAGTGGTCGAGCACGAAGGCTTCCGCTTCCAGGTGCTGCGCGCCGACAGCCGGCGTGTCTACACGCTGCTGGTCGAGCGCGTACCCGACACGCACGTGGTGGGCGGCTGAACTTTCCGCCACCAGCCCTATCCTGAACCGAGCCGGGCGCCCATGGGGGCGCCCGGCGCGCATTTTCCGAATTCATGAACCGCTTTCTTCCGCTCCTGCTTGCCGTGGTCGGCGCCCTGTCGGTACTCGCGTACGCGCCGTTCAACCTGTTTCCGTTGATGCTGCCGGCCCTGGGCGCGTTGTTATGGGCGTGGCGATCGGCGACGCCGCGCCGCGCTGCGTGGCTCGGCTGGTGTTGGGGCTGGGGCGCGTTCTTCGCCGGCATCGGCTGGTTGATGGTCGCGCTGCACCGCTTCGGTGGCATGCCGCTGCCGCTTGCGATGCTGGCGATCGGCCTGCTCGCGGCCTTCATGGCGTCTTTCCCCGCGCTTGCCGGCTACCTGTTCGCGCGTTTGCGCCACGGCCATTGGGCAGTCGATGCGGCCCTAGTCGCCGCGGCGTGGGCGCTGACCGAATGGGTGCGCAGCTGGCTATTCACCGGTTTTCCGTGGCTTGCGATCGGTTACTCGCAGACGCCGCCCAGCCCGCTGGCCGGCTACGCGGCGGTGCTCGGCGTGTATGGCCTCGGCTTCATGCTGATCGCGCTCACCGCCGCGCTGGTGTTTGGCTGGCGTGCCAGCGCAAGGCTGCCCGCCGCTGCGACGGCCGTGCTGATTGCGCTGGCGGGCTTCGGGCTTGCGCAAGTGCGCTGGACGGAAGCCTTCGGCGTGCCGGTGAAAGTCGCGCTGGTGCAGACCAACATCCCGCAGGACATGAAGTGGGATCGCGAGCGTTTCGAGACCGTGCTGCGCGCCAACCTCGATGTGCTGCGCGAAGCGCGTGGACAGATCATCGTGATGCCGGAAACGACACTGCCGATGCTGCTCGAACACGTGCCGCCAGACTACCTTGCGGCCATCGCCGATGGCTTGCGCGCGCAGCGCGCGGCAGGGGTGCTGGGGGTGTTCACGCGCGATGCCGAGGGGCACATCTTCAACAGCGCAGTGACGTTGGGCGAGGCCGCGTCGCAAAGCTACAGCAAGCGCCATCTGGTGCCCTTCGGCGAATACTCGCCGCCGCTCTTCGGCTGGTTCTACAAGCTTGCGAACATTCCGATGTCGGATCAGAGCCGCGGCCGCTCCGCTGTGCCGCTTGATCTGGCGGGTCAGAAAGTTGCCGTGAATATCTGCTACGAGGATGTGTTCGGTGAGGAGCTCATCGCGTCGCTGCCCGAAGCGAGTCTGATGCTCAACATGAGCAACCTCGCGTGGTACGGTGAATCGCACGCGCAGCCGCAGCACCTGCAGATCGCGCGCATGCGCGCGCTGGAAACCGGCCGCCCGATGCTGCGTGCCACCAACACCGGCATGACGGCCGTGATCGCACCGGACGGAACGGTCGAAGCCGTGCTGCCGGCCTTCACGCGCGGCGCGCTGCAGGCTGAAGTGCGCGGCTACCGCGGCATGACGCCGTATGCGCGCGTCGGCAACTGGGCGGTGGTGTGCGTCGCGTTGATGCTGCTCGGCTGGGCGCTGGCCAGAAAGCGCCGCGCCTGATCGGTTGCGTTGCGGGATAATGGCGCCGGACTTCTAATGGAGTGCGCCATGACCCGCGACACCGCACTGCCGATTCAGTCAGCCTGCGAGGGCACCTGGCAGGCCCACGAGTTGCCGGCGGCGCTCGCCAGCGAATTCGGCCACCACTTCCTGCTTTCGCTGCCCGAAGGGTATGCGGCCGACCCGCTGCGCGAATGGCCGCTGGTCGTGTTCCTGCATGGTCGTGGCGAGTGGGGCGATGATCTGGCGCGGGTGCGCAGCCAAGGCGTCGGTGCGCTGATCGAGGGCGGCGCGAAACTGCCGGCGATCGTGGTCGCGCCCCAGACACCCGAAAACCAGATGTGGCACCCGAGCTTTGTCGACGCGGTCATTCGTTGCGTTGAGGCGAACTGCCGAGTCGACACCTCGCGCGTGTATCTCACCGGGCTATCGATGGGTGCGATGGGCAGCCTCGCGATGGCGGCGGCCTTCCCCGGCCGCTTTGCAGCGATCGCGCCGATCGCCGGGGGCTTCCCGAACGATGGCATGAGCCGTTTCTACAAGCTACCGCTTGGCGCACTGGATGCCTGGCAGGCGGCGCTGTCACCCTTGCGGGGCGTGCCGGTGTGGTTGGCGCATGGCGAAGCTGATGACATCGTGCCGATCGAGTTCAGCCAGCGAGTCGAATCGGTGATGCGCGCCGTCGGTGCAGAGGTGTGCTGCGTGTGGATGCCGGGCGTCGGACACGACAGCTGGACTGCCACCTATCGCGACACGCCCGAGTTCTGGTCCTGGATGTTCGCGCAGCAGCGTACGGCCGTGGTCGCGACACCGACTGGCGATGCACCGGACTGGGTGGGGCGCTATATGGGTGGGCGCGGTTCAAGCTGTGACTTGACGCTCGATGGCCATTGTCTGCGCGTACGCTGGCAGCCATCGGGCGTGAGTGATCTGTTGCTGCCGGCCTCGGGCGCGTGCTTCGTCGGCACGATGCTGGTGCAGCTGAGCCGCGCGCGTGGCAAGCGGCGCTTGGCGCTGCCGGGGATGGGCGTGCTGCGCGAAGCCGCCACTTGAGCCGTATCAGCCCTTAGCAATTCACGGCGGGCGTATGCTCGCCAGGATTTTCCATCGTGCAGCGTGGCGCTTGAGGGGGGCTTCACCATGTTCGAGTCGGCAGAACTCGGTCACAGCATCGACAACAAGACCTTCCGCAAGGAAGTGGAAGCGCTGCGGGTGGAACTGCTCAACGTGCAGTTCGAACTGCGCGAGGCGGGGAAATTCCCGGTGATGCTGCTGATCTCAGGCGTGGATGGCGGCGGCAAGAGCGAGACAATCAACCAGCTCTATGAATGGCTGGACCCGCGTTTCCTGTCGACACTCGCGTTCAGCGAGCCGACCGATGAAGAGCGCGATCGGCCGCACATGTGGCGCTACTGGCGCTCGCTGCCGCCGAAAGGCCGCATCGGCATCTTCGCTGGCTCCTGGTATTCCAGCCCGATCGCCGATCGTATCGACGGCAAGATCACGGCCGACCAGGCCGATCACGAGATGGCACGCATCAATCGGTTCGAGGGCATGCTTGCCAACGAAGGCGCGCTGGTGCTGAAGTTCTGGTTCCATCTGTCGAAGAAGGCGCAGCGCGCGCGCTTTGAAAAGCTCGAATCCGACCCACGCACTGCATGGCGCGTGACCAAGGAAAGCTGGTCGCGCCTGAAGACGCACGATGAGCTGATCGATGTCGCCGGCCATGTGCTGCGCATCACCAACACGCCGTGGGCGCCGTGGATCGTGGTGGATGGTTCCGACGACAACTACCGTAACCTGCGCGTCGGCAAGGCGCTGCTGGAGGCGCTGAAGTACCGCCTGGCGAACGACACGCCGCAGCACTACCCGGTGGCGCCGCCGATTCCGCCGCGCATCGACGGGCGCGATGTGCTGACTGCGCTCGACCTGGGCAAGCAGATCGAGAAGGAAGCGTACGAGCGCCAGCTTGCGAAGTGGCAGGGGCGTTTGTCCGAACTGGTGCGCCACCCCAAGTTCCGTAATCGCGCGCTAATGCTTGCCTTCGAGGGCTCGGACGCGGCCGGCAAGGGCGGTGCGATCCGGCGCGTGACGGCGGCGATCGACGCGCGGCAGTTCCAGATCGTGCCCGTCGCGGCGCCGACCGACGAAGAGCGCGCGCAGCCCTACCT
>CAMFLH010000072.1 GCA_945957295.1 uncultured Uliginosibacterium sp. | reverse complement strand
GCTTGGTTTCGTGGTGACGCTCGCACTGGCGCGGCCCGACGGCTATGCGCTGCCATGGGGCCCGCAACCCCTGCGCTACCTCGGGCTGATGCTCGCCATGGGCCTGCTTGCGTCGTGGCTGGGCACCTTGCTGTGGAATCGTGCGAGCCGCTTGCTACCTGCCGCCCTGAGTGGGCAGCTGATCGTGTTCGAAACGCTAGCGGCGTTCACCTACGCCTTCATGTGGCGTGGCGAGTGGCCCGCGCTGCCCGCCTTACTTGGCATGGCACTGATGCTGGCGGGGGTGGTTGCAGCAGTGTGGGCGGTGCAGCGTCGGCGCGCTGCGTGAGCACGCTCAGTGGCGGCGCTGCGCCAGTTCGGCGCGCCGCAGCAGGCTGTCGAGCGCTTCGTCTTCAGGCTGTAATGCAGCGCTGCCGCTACGTGCGCTGGCGATGATCTCGCCATCTGCCCATTGCACCGGATCGCCGGCGAGTTCGTGAGCCAGCCGGGTTGCGACCAGTTCGGCGGCGTCGGCGCCGGTTTCCGGCAGCAGGAGTGCAAAACGCGCACCGTCAAAGCGCGCCACCACGTCGAGCGTACGTGTGCTGCCGAGCGCGATGCCGGCCATCCGCCGCAGCACGGCATCGCTTGCGCTATGGCCATGGCGCGCAACGATTGCGGCGAAGTCTTCGACCTCCAGCATCACGATCGCCAGCGGATGGCGATAGCGGCGGGCGCGGTCGAACTCGCGCTGCGCCATCTGCAGGAAGAAACGGCGATTGTAGGTGTGGGTGATTTCGTCGATCTGCGAGAGTCGCGCGAGCTCCGCGCGCATGCCTTCGAGGGTGTGCAACAAATGCAGGAAGGGCGCAACGCAGAGCGGGATAACGATCAGCGGCGCGAGTGCAGCGATCAGCAAGGGGGCCACGCCCGGCAGGCGCCCGACTACGACGTAGGCGGCGAGCGTCAGCGCCAATGACAGCAGCACCGCGAATGCGGTCGCAAGGAGCAGGCCGCGGCGCGGGCCAAGGTGCATCAGCGTATCGGCAACCTGCCCCAAACCGCTTCCCCGGGCGGGCCGAGCTGTATCGTGCAGTACGTCCATACGGACTCCTGGCTGTATCGAGGCGACGAGCACCACGCTGACGGCGGAGCCCGCTGACCCCGTCAGCATACTGCGATCCGGCGCGCTGCTGTGGCACCATCGCGCCAGGATCCCCACAAACCGCCGCAATGCACGGACTCCATCTCACCGCCGACCTGCTCGATTGCAGCTGCGATCAGACGCTGCTGACGGATACCGCAGCCCTCGCCGCGATCTGTCGGGCAGAGACGCGTGCGGCCGGGCTGACCGTGGTGTCCGAGTTGTTTCACCGCTTCCCCGCACCTGACGACGCGCCCGCCGGCATCACCGGCGTATTGCTGCTCGCCGAATCCCACCTCGCGGTACACACCTGGCCTGAACTGTTTGGCGTGACGCTGGACGCCTATGTCTGCAACTACTCGGCCGACAACTCCGCACGCGCCGAAGCCCTGGTCGATGCACTGCTGCGCCATTTCCAGCCGCAGCGCCTGTGTCGTAACCGCCTGCAGCGTGGCGCGCTGATGCTTCCGGCCGATCAGATCTGACGCGTTTTGCGCCTGCAGGAGGCCTGAAGCAATCCCGGTATCGCCGTGCTGTGGCCGCGTGCGGAGGCCCATTCTTGGCGCCTGCCTCGGCAGGCGGATTGCCGCTCGTCAGTCGTTTGTCATGATCGCGAGAGCGCTCGCTACACTGCGCGCCCGAATGCTGAGTGACGGAGTGCAAGGCAATGCGCAGCGAACCGAGAATCAAGCTCTTCCTTGCCGGCGTGGCCGCGGCTGCGCTCGCCACCCTGCTGCTCGTTGCCTGTGGCGGTGGCGGTTCGGGCGATTCAGCCGGCGCAGCGAGCCCTGGTGGCACGACCGGCGGCAGCGCGCCACCGGCCACCGGCCAGATTCCCGCTGAACGACCGGTTCCCAATCCGGTGACGGCGGCATCCTGGTCGCCCTGCAGCGCTGAATATTTCGGCGGTTGCGAGTTCGAAGGCCTGCGCGAGATCCGTTTTGGCACCGACGGTAAATGGGTGATCCAGCGCTATCTCAACAGCTTCCCCGGCTGGCATTGCAGCAGCGCGAACTTCGGCAGCGACCCGGCACCGGGTGAGACGAAGCGCTGCGAGGTGTCGGACGTGATGATGACCGGCACCATTGCGGCGCCCAACGTCTGCTACGCCGGCGGCATGTGCCCGCAAATCGACCTCTCGGCCATTCCGATGGGCAGCGATGGCTATGCCGAACTGCGAGTGCAGTCGACCGCCGATAGGGGGGATCCGGCCAGCGATGGCGTCGGCGCCTTCCGCACGATCTGCGGTTTCTCGCACATGGCCTTTGACGATCCGATCGTCTTCCCGGGCAAGCCCGGCATGTCGCATCTGCACGCCTTCTTCGGCAACACCGCCACCAACGCCTATTCGACGGGGCAGACGCTTGCCGGGAGCGGCAATTCCACCTGTGCGGGCGGCATCGCCAATCGCTCGGCCTACTGGGTGCCGGCACTGATTGATACCGTGAGCCACAAGCCGATCGTGCCGAGCGACCCGATCTGGTACTACAAGACCGGCTACGGTGGCGTGAAGGCTGCGGACGTTAAACCGATGCCGGCCGGCTTGCGCATGATTGCGGGCGACATGAAGGCCAAGGGGGCACAGGACGTTGCCAACTGGTCCTGCCGCAGTTCACCGGAGCATTTCGCGACCATTCCGAATTGCTCGGTGGGCGACAACGTGCAGATGTCGGTGCGCTTCCCGCAGTGCTGGGACGGCGTCAACCTCGACTCGCCCAATCACAAGAGCCACATGGCCTATCCCACCGGGAGCGGTTGCCCGGCTACCCACCCGGTCCCGCTGCCCGAAATCACGCTCAATGTGCTCTACCTCGTTCGCACCGCCGATGCGCCGCTGAACTGGCGCCTCTCGTCAGACGACTTGTCGCTGCCGGCCGGGTATTCGGTGCACGCCGACTGGTTCGATGGTTGGAACCCCGAGATCCGCGATACCTGGGTCAAGCACTGCGACCAGGCTGCGGTGGATTGCCACGCCTACCTGCTCGGCGACGGTCGTACCCTCTACTGACGCATACGCTGCAGGCTCACCGCGGTCTGGATCGGGTTTCTGCAGTCTGTTCCGCGCCGGCGGCAGTTCATCGCAAGCCGGTCGCGGCAGGCCGGGCGGTCATCCATCCTTCACTCAACGCAGCACCGAACGCTGCCCCCAAGTGAAAGACAGGAGACCGTCATGAACGCCCTTCGCATCCGCCCGACCCAAGCCCTCGTCGCAGCCTTGATTGCCGTCGCCGGCTTTGCTGCAACCGTGGGTGGTACGGTCGTCGGTTACCAGCAAGTTGCCTCTCAGGCGGTTGCGTAAGCTCCGGCGATGGGCCGGTCACCCGCGCTGGTGCACACATCTGATTCGGCGCGAGCCAAGAAGAGCGCCTGACCGGATCTTGGTTGACACGCGGACGGCCGGTTTGTGGGAGTACGGTGTGCGTCGTTGATACGCGTCATGTTGCGATCAGCGTGCGTGCGCTGATCGCTGTCCGTGCCTTACGCGCAACGAGGTGTACTGACGCTTAACACGGACCACCTGAAGGTAGTCTGCGGCGGCCAGAAATTCCGTAGCTGCCGGTACCGAATATCGGTGCATCTAAGGAGTACAAGCACTGCATCTGGTGCGTTTCGGGGTCGGGTCCGCCCAACCAAAATATGGACCCGAAGGGGTTCATGAAGCGGGAGTCGCCAAGATGTACAAGGGAGAACGGTGCGACCCCCCAGTTGTCGCCCGTTTCCTTAAGGGTCGATGCGGTGTCTGGCAAGAACTCCACCCAGCTATCGATGGGGTGGCCGTTTTGGTCGTACGCCTGTGAGTAGTAGCGACCCGTGTAACGCTCTGGCCCGTCGATTGCTGGGTGCTCGCTGTTGGCACCACTGCGTTGTTGCGACGTGAGCCAGTCGGCGAGCTCCTGCGTGAACGCGAATCCGGCCGTTCCGATATGGTCGGTATCAGTGCGGCGGAAGTCCACGTTGCCGCCGGCTGCGGTGAGCAGGCTTGCCACGTGCTCCGCGTACTCGATCGGAACGGCGGTATCCCGCGATCCGTGAAATACCCGGAATGGAGTCGCCGCGAGTGCCTTGAAGGCTTGGCCCCAGAAGCGATCCTCGTAGATGTGGCGATTCATCACCTCCCAATCAAGCCCACCGGCAACAGGCGCAACAGCCGAGAAGCGATAGGGCCAGCTCAGGCTCATGTTCCATGCGTTGATGGCGCCGAGGCTCATACCGGTGAGGCTGACGCGGTTCGGATCGACCTTGTAGCGGGCCTGAACATCACGGATGGCTGCGTCGACGGCTTCGCGACGAAAGCCCCAGCCCTCCTCGGACAAGGGCGCCACGACGATTGCCGCCGGGCGAACGCTGGATTGGGTGATGGCATACATCAGACCGTCGTTGCGCAGCATGGCCATCGTCTTCTCCTGATCCGGTGACGGCGATGAACCGTGCAGGAAGACGATCAAAGGCCACTTCTTGTCGTCGTCGGCCTTGTAGTCAGCCGGAAGATACAGGAGGTATTGCTTGCTATTCAGCGCTGCGAGTTCTTCCTTGGGCAGCGTTGTTACCTGAGTTTCCGTCAGCGTATAACTCGCTGCCGCCGGTATCGCGGGAGTGCTGCTGCCGCCGCTTCCGCCACAAGCAGCGAGCGTTGCGAACAGAACGAGGGCAGACCATCGTGCTACGCATTTCATCGACTTTCTCCGTTTGTTGTGAAAGTTCCGTGCGAGCACAGCCGTATAACGATCACCTTCTGTGAGGCGACTCGAATTGCCGGGAAAATATAGTCATTCGGCATGTTCCGATGCGTTGATGTGTGTCGTCCCCCGTGATGAAATCAGCAACTCGGCGCGGATTGCCTCGCGGCGCGGAACCGCGTGTTGCTCGGATCAAAAACCAAAGGTGGCGCATGGCGCCATGAATGGGGCGCGGGGAGTCTGGCTTGGCGCCGCCTGCTACGACGTCTTGCAGCGCTCGTGCTTTGCGTTATCGAAACGTGCGAACGCTCGCAACTGCGGTTTAATCGCCGGCTGGGATCAAGGCGATGGCAATTGCGACAGGTAGTCCGTCAACGCTTCCAGATCGGTATCCGGATAAGGCTTGAGCACGCGGATCATGTCCGGATCGGAGTTGCCGCGTTCGCCGCTGCGGATGAGTTGGAGTTCGCGCAGCAGGTAGCCGTAGTGCTGGCCGGTGACGCGCGGGATGTAGTGCTCGGCGAGGCCTTCGCCGTTCGCGCCATGGCAGCGCACGCAGTCCTGGACATACAGCGAACGGCCGTGCTCGATCTGGGTGCCGGGCCCTTTTCCGGTCGGCCCTGCGACGGGCAGCGAGGCGAGGTAGCTGGCGACGTCGGCGATGGTCTCGAGCGTGAGTTCCGGGTCGTCGAGAATCGGCGCCATCAGCGGGTTGTTGCGTTTGCCGCTGCGGATGTCGAGCAATTGTTTGCGGATCACCGCGGCGTGCTGACCGGCGAGCCGCGGGATGGTGCCGCTGCTGCGCCCTGCGGCGTCCTTGCGGTGACAGCCCGCGCATTCTGCAAATACCGCCTTGCCGCGCGCAGGGTCGCCTTTTAGCTGCAAGGCGTCGTCGAATTGCGCCGGGCTGAGCGAGACCGGCAGTTCGGCGTACGCGGCACCGGCGGCCAGCATGGCGAGTACGAAGATCAGGTTGCGCATAGGGCGAGGCTCCGAATTGTTTGGTATCTGCCGTGCAGCGCGCGGGTGCCTTTGTAGTGGCTTGCGTCGTCTAGTCAGACAGGCCGAGCATGCGCCGCAGCGCGGCGGGCGTCGCGGCGTAGGCAAGCGCTGCGATACGACCGCCTTCGAGGCGCAGCACCGTGACGCTGCCGCCTTCGCGCGGCAGTTCGCCGGTTAGCGCCGCATCGCGTACCAGGCCGACTGGATAGGGGCGTTTGCGCAAGGCCGGCAGCGCGAACATGCTGGTAACGAGTGCAGGCATTGCGCTGATATCCGCCACGTAGCGCAGCTGCAGTGCCTCGATACGCTCGGCCGTGAGGCCTTCGAAGGCTTGCGTCACCAAATCGCTGGCGGCTTTGTCGGCCGCGAAGAGCAGCGTACGCGTCGTAGGGGCGACATCGAATGCGTTGCCGTGCTGGTCTTCGAGACGCGGCAGCTGCAGCGTGTCGCCCACTGCCAGCGGTGCCGCGCAGGCCTGTGTGACGTGGGTAAGCAGGGCAAGCATCGTTGCCCATCGCAGGTATCGGGTCATCGCGGGTGTCGTGCGAAGCAAGGGGGACGCACACCTTAGCAGCACCGCCGTGTCACGGCGCCTGCCGCGGGCCGTGCTCAGTGCGCTGCGCGTGCGTCGGTTTGTGCGTCGCGCGCCTGCAGGATCGTTGCCAGATTGCCTTCAATCCAGTCCGCCAGCGCTTGCACCCGCTGCGCAACTTCCTGCCCGATCGGGGTGAGCGAGTATTCGACGTGCGGCGGCACCACCGGGTAAGCCACGCGCAGCACGAAGCCGTCGCGCTCCAGCCATTGCAGGGTCTGCGCCAGCATCTTCTCGCTCACGCCGCCGATCTTGCGCCGCAGGTCGCTGAAGCGGTGCGTGCCGCCCAGCAGTGCGACCAGCACCAGCACGCCCCAGCGGCTGGTTACATGCTGCAGCACTTCGCGTGAAGGGCACAGTTCGGCAAAGACGTTGCCGCGCATCAGGCGTTCGGACAAGGTTTCTGCGTGCTCGGCGGCGATGGGTCGGGGATCGGTCATTACACTAACTTTCAGGTGCGTACTTACGAAAAGTAAGTTTAATCGATAGGCTGCGAACTCACCAACTTTCCGCAACAGGAGTTCGCATCATGATCGTCGTTACCGGTGCTTCCGGCCAGCTCGGCCGCCTTGTCATCCAGTCCCTGCTCGCCCGCAACGTGCCTGCGGCGCAGATCGTCGCCGCTGTGCGCAACCCGGCTCGTGCGGCCGACCTTGCAGCGTTGGGCGTGCAAGTCCGCGCAGCGGATTACACGCAGCCGGCCACGCTCGATGCCGCCTTCAGCGGCGCCGAAAAGCTGCTGCTGGTGTCGTCCAGCGAAGTGGGCCAGCGCTTCCCGCAGCACAAGAACGTAGTCGACGCCGCCAAACGCGCGGGCGTGAAGCTGCTCGCCTACACCAGCCTGCTGCGCGCCGACACTTCCCCGCTGGGGCTGCGCGACGAGCACTTCGCCACCGAGCAGTACCTGCGCGAATCGGGCGTGCCGCATGTGGTGCTGCGCAACGGCTGGTACACCGAAAACTACCTCGCCAGTATTCCGCCTGCGTTGCAGCACGGCGCCTACATCGGCAGTGCCGGTGAGGGGCGTATCGCCTCCGCTGCGCGCGCGGACTATGCCGATGCGGCTGCCGTGGTGCTCACGTCGCCGGATCAGGCGGGCAAGGTCTACGAACTGGCCGGCGATACCAGCTACACGCTGGCTGAGTTCGCCGCCGAACTGAGCCGCCAGACCGGCAAGCAGATCCCGTATGTGAACATGAGCGAGGCCGAGTTCAAGAGCGCGCTGCTGGGCGCGGGCCTGCCGGAGCCGATCGCCGCGCTGCTGGCCGATTCCGACATTGGTGCCTCGAAAGGCGGCCTGTTCGACGATTCGCACACGCTGAGCCAGTTGATCGGCCGCTCGACCGCGTCGCTTGCCGCACTGATGCAGGTGGCTTTGAAGCACTGAGCGAGCGGAGTATGCGTGCGCGGATCGCTCTCGCGGCGACCGACGTACAAAAAGGGGCTGCATCGGCAGCCCCTTTTTGTTCAGCGCTTAGCGCTCATTCTTGCGGCCCTTGGGCGGACCCCAGGGTTTCTTGTCGCCGCCGTAGGCGGGTTTGGGCGGACGATCGCCGAACGGACGCGGGCCACGATCACCCTGCGGGCGCGGTGGGCGGTCGCCCCAGGAACGCTCCCCTTGCGGGCGCTCACCGTAGGGCTTGTCGCCTTGCGGTCGATCGCCCCAAGGACGATCACCTTGCGGCCTATCCCCCTGCGGGCGATCGGTGCGTGCTCGCTCGCTGAAGCTGCGTTCCCCCTGTGGCCGATCGCCGTAGGGGCGGTCGCCTTGCGGACGCGGGCGTGGCGGGCGGTCGTCGGCCCAACGGCCTTGCGGCTTGCGGTCCTCAAAACGGCCACGTTCGCCATCGCGTTGCCGGCCACGGTCGCCCCAGCCACCGCCGCTGCGCTCATCGCGGAAATCGCGGCGCGGCGGGCGGCGCTCCATGCCTTCGTCTTCGCCTTCGGCAAGGGGGCGGATCGCCAGCGCCTGGCGACGCACACGGATCGCGCCGATCTGTGCCAGTACGTCGGCCGGCAGGTCGCGCGGCAGTTCCACCGTGGAGAAGTCCGGGAACAGGTTGATCTGGCCGATGTAGCGGCCTTCGATGCCGCCCTCGTTGGCGATCGCGCCGACGATTTCCTTCGGCATCACGCCGTCGTTACGGCCCACGTTGATGCGGTAGCGCGCCAGCGCGCCGGCCGAGAATTCACGCCGTTTGGCGAGGATTTCGTCGCGGTTCTCGCGCGTCGGGCGTTCGCGTTCCGGCCTTGCTGCGGGCTCATCCGGCCATTCGGCGGGGTCGAGCTTGAGCGGGCGCTCGCGCTGCGCGATCCACGCCAGTGCGGCGGCGATCTCGTGCGCGGTGAGATCCTGGTCGTCCTCCATTTGGCTCACGAGCTCGACGAAGTACTCCAGCGATTCGTTCTCGATCACCTCGGTGATCTGCAGCTTGAATTGCTCGGCGCGCTTGATCTCGACTTCGCTGCGGGTCGGCAGGCGCAGCGGCTCGATCGTTGCGCGGGTGACGCGCTCGATCGTCTTCAGCATGCGGAATTCGCGTGGGCTGACGAACAGAATCGCGTTGCCGGTGCGGCCCGCGCGGCCAGTGCGGCCGATGCGGTGCACATAGGCTTCGGTGTCGTACGGGATGTCGTAGTTGATCACGTGGGTGACGCGCGGCACATCGATGCCACGCGCGGCCACGTCGGTCGCCACGACGATATCGAGCTGGCCGTTCTTCAACTGCTCGATCACGCGTTCGCGCAGGCCCTGCGTCATGTCGCCGTTCAGCGCGGCGGCGGCGATGCCGCGCGCTTCGAGCTTCTGCGCCAGCTCTTCGGTGGCGATCTTGGTGCGCACGAACACGATCGCCGCATCGAAGTCCTCTTCCACTTCAAGGATGCGGGTCAGCGCGTCGAGCTTGTCCATGCCGCGCACCGTCCAGTAACGCTGGCGGATCGCTTCGACGGTACTGGTCGCGGCGCGGATCTTAACCTCACGCGGTTCGCGCAGGTAGGTACGCGCGACGCGGCGGATCGGTTCCGGCATCGTTGCCGAGAACAGCGCCGTCTGCCGCTCAGCCGGCGTGTGCTGCAGGATCCACTCAACATCGTCGATGAAGCCCATGCGCAGCATCTCGTCGGCTTCGTCGAGCACCATCACGCGCAGGGAATCGAGTTCCAGGCTCTTGCGTTCAAGGTGGTCCATCACGCGGCCCGGCGTGCCGACGATCACCTGCGGGCCGCGCGACAGCGCGCGCAGCTGCACCACCATGCTCTGGCCGCCGTAGATCGGCAGCACATGGAAACCCGGCAGGTGGTGGGCGTACTTCTGCAAGGCTTCGGCGACCTGGATCGCCAGCTCGCGCGTCGGCGTCAGGACCAGCGCTTGCGGCCGGCGTTCGGCGATGTCGATGCGCGACAGCAGCGGCAGCGCGAAGGCGGCAGTCTTGCCGGTGCCGGTCTGCGCCTCGCCGATGATGTCGTTACCTTCCAGCAGCAGCGGGATACAGGCGGCCTGGATCGGCGATGGGGTTTCGTAACCCACGTCGGCCAGCGCGCGCAGCAGCGCTTCGGGCAGGCCGAGCTCGGCGAAGGTGGTCGGGGTGTCGGGTGTAGTCATGGCGGGGGCCCTGCGAGGACGGCCCGAAAACACGGGCCAACCCTGAAGTATCGCCGACGCGGCGCCGTTTGCCGAATATCTTGAGGGGGCAGATGTGTCGCTGGGCTGCTCAAGCGTCGCGTTCGTCGTCGCGCGGTGGCGTCCAGCGTTCGGCCAGCTGGCGCGACTGGTAGTCCAGTTCGGGGAACAGCGCGGCCTCGGTGATGCCGATCAGCGCGAGTTCGCGCCGGATGCCGGCGCGCTTGGCGGCGGGAATGCGCAGCCACTTCAGGATGCGCGTGCGGCGCAACGCGGCATCGATGTCGAGCAAATCGATCGGCGCGCCGATTGCGCTCGGTGATGTGGATTTGCCCTCCCAGGCCGCCGTGTCGGCGACGTAGCGCCCGCCATGCAGCGTGAAAGTGCCAGACTGGTTGCGGATGCGCGGGTTCGCGCGCGGCGGAAACACCGCTACCGGCATCGACAGGCGCAGCGCGAGGCGTTCGGGGGCCGCCCAGTTTCCGTCGTCGAACAGGTTGAGCGGCTTGGCGCCGCGCGTGCTGGCGACGGGCACCGCACGCAGATCCACCGCGCGCGCCTCGCTGGCGATCTGCGAGACCGGCATCGGCGTGTCGCCGATCGCGCCGAGCAGCCGCGTGTGGCGATAGCTTTCACCGTCGATCTGCGGCGCGTGCAGGCTGCGCGCGACGCTGTCGTGCCATTCGTCGCGGTTGCGCACGCGGCAAAGGGTGGCGCGGGCGACGACATCTGCATCGTTGGCATAGAGCAGTTCGGCGCTACGCCGGCTGGCCGAGCTGTAGTAGTTGAGGCGCCGCGCGTTGAGGATCCACAGCGCGGCGTCCTCGTCGCCGTCGTCCAGACGCAGATCACGCACTGCGAAAAACAGCGCGACGAGCAGGTTCTCGGTCCAGTCGAGCAGGCGGGTCGGCGCGAGGTAGTGCTGCATCGTGACCAGCGCGGCGAAGTCCGGCGTGCCGGTCGGCACCGCATCGGGGTTCAGCGCGCGGAAGTGCCGCGTCAGCGAAACCTCGTCCATCGGCGCACGCTCTGGTGTCGGGCGCAGCAGGCTCGGCACCAGTCTGTAGCTCGCGCGCTCATGGCCGCGGAACCACAGCCCGAAGCGGGCGTCGCCGCGCCGCGCGCTGGCTTCCGGCGCGAGCGCGTCGAGCAGCTTGCCGCGGGTCAGCGCGTCGATCGCCTGCGCGACGCTTTCGATGGTCTTCGATTCGGCAGGGATCTCGCGCATGGGGCGGGCTCGCTTCGCGTGGGGGCTCAGATTCTACGGTGCGCCAAAACAAAAACGGCGTGCCGGATTGGCACGCCGTTTTGCGGTTTCCGTGAGCGGCCGATCAGATCAGCACGTTCACGATCGCGTTGCCGATGCCGAGCAGTGCAGCGCCCGAGATCAAGCCGGCGCAGATCGGCTCCAGCCCTTCGACCCAGATCGCGTAGCCGCGGGTGCCGGGCTTCTTCTCGTTGCGGCGGTTCATGTACCAGAACAGCAGCGCACCGAGGAACATCGTCAGCGACGCATCCGGCGGCAGCACCACGCCCAAGCCGATCGACACGGCGGAGAGCGGGAAGCGGCCCTTCGTGATGATCTTCGCCATCTCGATCGCGATGGCGGCAAGGCAGGCGACGACCATAGCGATCACCGCCGAAGTCGGCAGCGCCGACACGCCCTTCGCGATGATCTCGGCAACGCCCTTCCACTGTAGCGCGGCCGGGAAGGCGAAGGCGTCCGACACGATGGTGGTGGTCGAGCGCAGGCCCTCGGCGTTCTTCGGCAGGAACAGCAGGAAGAACAGCGGTGCGCAGGCGAGCGCGCCGGAGAAGATGCCGATGACGTGGCCGATCGCCTGCTGGCGCGGTTTGGCGCCGAGCATGTAGCCCGGTTTGATGTCCGACAGCAGGTTGGCGGCGTTGGCCGAGATTTCGGCGGTCATGCCGGCCGGCAGCAGGTTGCTCGCCGGGTTGCTGCGATCGAGCGCGCCGATCGAGAACTGCGTGATCTTCGCCATCGCGCCGAGCGGAATCCACGAAGTCAGCGCCATCGAGTTGGTGCCGATGATGGTCAGCACGAAGATCAGCGGCAGCGACACGACGCTCAGCAGCCAGGGCACGCCGAAGAATTCGTGCGTGACCCAGGCGCCCAGCACGCTGAACAGCGGCACGCCAACGTAGGACACCCACAGCGGTAGTTCGATGTCCTTGAGGATGTCGGGGCCGTTGTTGGCCGCCTTGCTGCGGCCGCTCATCGACTTCCACGCGCTCTTGAAGATCTCCGGGCGGCCGATCAGGCTGACCAGCGAACCGGTCACCATCATCGCGACACCCCACCACAGCGACCACTGGTTGACGATCTCGCCGCGGTTGATCGGAATCGGGGTGCCGTCGGCCGCCACGCGCGGCACGATGTCGCCGAGCTGGATCACGATCGGCGCGAGCACTGCGAAGTTGATGAAGCTGCCCAGCAACACACTGCTCGCCACGGCGATGCCCATCAGGCCACCGACGCCGATCAGCGAGGCATCCAGCGTCGCGCGCCAGCCGAGCTGGCGGATATCGGTGCCAAGGATCTTCGGAATCCACAGGTGGTAGGCGGTGGCGAGGTTGTAGTAGTAGGTGTCGAGCCGCTCATGGAAGGTCCAGGGTTCGGTCATGCCGGCCCATTTATCCATCTGCAGCAGCTTGAACTGGATCAGTTTCATCCAGCCGTCCGACACGATCATCTGGTACAGGCCAGTGATGCCAGCGACGATCGCGAGCAGGCGGGCCTTGAAGATGCCGGTGGCCGCGTCGCTGGTGTACAGCGAATCGAGCACCACGCCGCACGCGCGCCCTTCGGGGAAGGGCATCTGCTGGTCGTTGACGAAGTAGCGCTTGAGCGGGAAGGCGATCAGCACGCCAAGGATCGCGACGATCACCTGCCACACGACGATCTGCCACGCCGGGATGATCTTGTCGGTGACCAGCATGTAGGCCACCAGACTCGCTGTGAGCGGCGTGGTCATGTAGCCCGCCGCCGTGGCGATCGACTGGGTGCAGTTGTTCTCCAGGATCGTCATGTCGCGCGTGATGCCGGCTTTGGCCAGCGAACGGAATAGCGCAAACGACAGGATCACCGAAGTGAGACCGACGCCGAGGCCGAGGCCGGTTTTTGCGCCGATGTAGAGCATGGTGGCGGAAAGGATGCCGCCGAGCAGGAAGCCGGTGATCGCGGAGCGGATCGTGAGCTGGGCCATGTCGCCCCGATACACGTTCTTGAACCACCACTCGTCTTTTTGTGCCCGCGTCCAGGTGCGGGTCTCTTCATCGGTCAGATGTATCAGGGCCATGTGCTGTTTGAGCCGGTTGGTTGAAGGGCCTTGCCCTGCAGCGGCCGGCGCCTTGGTGGGGCGCCCGTTGCCAGGGCGCGCGCATTGTGACAGAGGCGTGACCGCTGACGATAGAGCCGCCCGCTGCGCCCTTGCGCCGGCACAAACTGGGCCGCCGATCCGTCGCAGCCTGCCTCCGGGCGGCATGTCGTGCCGGCAAGCGAGTACTGGCCTTAGTTTTCGCTGCCGCGCCATGACAACGGCGTTGCCCGGTCAAACACCAGAACGGCCCTGAAGGAACCCCGATGCATCGCTTGTCGAACCCGTCGCGTCTCATTTGGCCCGGCCACGCCATGGCCACCCTGCTACTCACGCTGCTCGCCGCCTGCGGGGGCGGTGGCGGTGGTGAGAGCGCGCCAACCGCGCCCGGCCCGACCACCCCCCCTACCGCACCCGTCAGTTATCACCACGGCGATACCGTAACGATCAAGGGCGACTTCGGTATGCAGGATGTGGTGCACAGCTTTCTCGGCGGCGCGGGCGGCATGATCGAGGCGCAGGCGACGGGCGCCTCAATGCCCAACGGCAACGGCTGGCAGTTCAACGACCTCGGCGGCCCGACCTCGGTGGCAATCGACGGCACGCGCGGCAAGGTCCTCTTCACACAGGAAGACAGCACGCATTACAACGCCACGCGGCGCTTCGACCCCGGTTTTGCGATCGGCGAGCAGCGCTATTTCTACAAGGCGCACTGGGTGCGCAACGTGATGCTGCTGGGCGGCGTGCCCTACACGAAGAGCTACCAGTGGAAGCATGAACGCATCAACTGGGAAAACTCGGTCACCGACGGCGACTGCCAGATCAAGGTGCACAACTGGCCGACCAGCCAGGGGCCGATCACGATCATCAATCGCGGCGGAGGCGACACCAGCACCTACTGGGGTGGCGCCGCCGCCGACAGCAACGGCGGCTGGGCGCTGCTCGAAATCATGGGCTACACCGGCACGCTGGGGCAGCAGGACGGCATGCTGATTACGCGTGTGCACAAGAACGGCCGCACCGTAATTAGCCAGAACCGGCAGGCCGAACGCATCTACGCCGATCCCACGCTGCGACTGCGCTACTTCGTCGAGCAGAACTACTTCGGCAACTTCGGCCAGATCGAGGATGGTGTCGACAATGCGCTGCCCAAGCCCGATACACGTGAGCTGTATTCCGATGACAGCCGCGTCATCGTCGGCCGTGTACCGGGGCAAGGCTGGCAGCGGGTAGAACTGCGTGACAGCGTCGATCTGCAGACCGCCACCGTGCGTGAGTTGCAGGACTGGCGCGAATGGAACGGCAACATCACGCTGCGCCTCAACACCGGCGGATTGGCGCCGGGCGTGCACGCGCTTTACCTCGTCGTGATCGACGGCGTGGACGCCCAGGGTTGGGATCGCGTGATCCACAGCGAGCCGGTGACGGTGCAAGTGGACTGATCAGCCGCCCATGCGGCGTGGGAATCGACTACGCTCGGCGGGCGGCCGCCGAGTGCCGCGCCATCGAAAGGTCGACTCGTGAAGCCCCTGAGCGGACTGGACGGCAGCTTCCTGCATCTGGAAACGCCGGCAACGCCGATGCACGTCGGCGCACTGCACCGCTTCGAACCGCCGCCCGGCGGCGCCGCGCAGTTCCGCACGGCGATCCGCCAGATGCTGGCTGAGCGCCTGTCTCGCACGCCGGTATTGCGGCGCAAGCTGGCGACGATGCCGCTGCAGTTCGCCAACCCGGTGTGGGTGGAAGCGCCAGAGCTCGATCTCGACGACCACGTCCGCAGCGTCACGCTGCCATTGCCGGGCGGACTCGCCGAGCTGGAGGCCTGCGTGGGCGAACTGCATGCGCAGCTGCTCGACCGCGAGCGCCCGCTTTGGATGCTGTATGTGATCAACGGGCTCGCCGACGGGCAGGCAGCCTTCTACGTGAAGATCCACCATGCCGTGCTCGACGGCAGTGCTGGCGTCGCGCTCGCACGCGCGCTGTTCGACAGCGAAGCGCAGCCGCCCGCCGAGTCGGCGCTGCACGCGCGGCGTCACCCGCGGTCGAGCGAGCCTTCCGTGCTGAGCCTCGCCGCCACCGCCGTGCGGCACGACGCCGCGCAATACCTGAAGCTGGTTCGCCATTTGCCGGCCGTGGCCCGCCTGCTTGCCGGGCTGACCAAGCAGGCGATCGGCACGCGCCGCGACCCGCCCGGGGAATCAGCCTTGCGACGCAATCTCGCGCTCGGCCCGAAAACACCACTGAACGTTCAGATCACCGGCGAGCGGCGCTTTGCCGCAATCAGCTTGCCACTGGACGCCCTCAAGCAGATCGCCGCGGCGCACGAGGCCAAACTCAACGACGTGGTGCTCGCGTTGTGCAGTGGTGCGCTGCGACGCTACTTCGCGCAGCACGGCGGCATCCCGCAGAAGGCGCTGGTCGCGGCGATGCCGATCTCGCTGCGTGAAGCCGGCAATGCCGAGTTCACGACGAAGGCCACGATGGCCGTGGTGAGCCTCGCCACACAGATCGCCGATCCGATCGCGCGCCTGCGGGCCATCACCGACGCAGCCCGCGCGGTGAAGGGGCTCGCCAAACGTGCGGAATCGATCCTGCCGACGGACTTTCCTTCGATCGGCCTGCCCTGGGTGCTGGGCGGGCTCGCCAGCTTGTACGGGCGCAGCACGCTCGCGAACCGGATACCGCCGATCGCCAACCTCGTGATCTCGAATGTGCCGGGCCCGAGCGCGCCGCTGTACTGCTGCGGCGCGCGCATGCTCGACTACTGGCCGGTGTCGATTGTCGAGCACGGGCTCGGGCTCAACATCACGGTGATGAGCTACGCGGGCAAGCTGGACTTCGGCATCACCAGCGCGTACGCCGCAATGCCGAAACCGCGGCGGCTTGCCGAAGCGCTGCAGCAGAGTTTCGACGAGCTGTGTGCAGCACCGCGGCCGGGCGAGGTTTCACCACGGCCGCGGCGCAAGCGGCGCGTCAGCGGGGCGTCGACATGAGCCGCGTGGCGGCCAACGGCATCGAACTCGAATACCAGTCGCTCGGCGACCCGGTGGCACCGGTGATTCTGCTGATCATGGGGCTTGGCATGCAGCTCGTGAGCTGGCCCGATGCTTTCTGCGACGCGCTGGTTGCGCACGGCTTCCGCGTGATCCGTTTCGACAATCGCGACAGCGGCCTGTCCACGCACATCCGGGCGCGCAAGCGGCCCGGGCTGCTGCGCACAATCGTTGGCAGCGCGTTGGGTCTGCCGCCGCGTGTGCCGTACACGCTCGCCGACATGGCGGACGACAGCGCGGGCCTGCTCGACGCGCTGGGCATCGCGCGGGCGCACATCGTTGGCGCCTCGATGGGCGGCATGATCGCGCAGCTGATGGCGGTGCGGCATCCTGAGAAAGTGCTGAGCCTCACGTCGATCATGTCGTCGAGCGGCCACCCGCGCCTGTCGCGCCCCAAGCTGCACGCCATGCGCGCGCTGCTGAGTAGGCCGGCCGAGCCGGGCAACCCCGACAGTGTGGTCGAACACCTGATCGGCGTCTTCGGCGTGATTGGCAGCCCCGGCTTCCCGATCGAGCGCGAGCAGTTGCGGCGCCAGATCGCGGCGGGCGTGCGGCGTGCCTGGCATCCGGCTGGCACGGTAAATCAGCTGCTGGCCGTCATCGCCAGCGGCGACCGCCGCCGCCTGCTCAAGCGCATCACCGTACCGACGCTGGTGCTGCATGGCGACGCAGACCCGCTGGTGCCGCTCGCCGCCGGCCGCGATACCGCACGGCACATCCGCGGCGCGCAACTGCAGGTCATCGATGGCATGGGGCATGACCTCGCGCTGGGCGTGCAGGCGATCCTGGTCGACGCGATCGCGCGGCATTGCTCGGCAGCAGCTTCGCCGACCTGACACGCCGCGACGCCCGGCCTGCGTGGCGGGCGCTGTCTATACTCCGCGTATCCATCATCCGCCGGCCGGGAGCGCACATGCAATGGGCTCAGCACGGAACCTACACGTTGGAATGGCAGGGCGACATCCTTGTTACGCGGCTCACCGGTGAGTGGAACGAAGTAGCCGCGCTCAACCTGCATCGCGATGCGCGCAGCCTGTGGCAGGCCCGCGGCGGACAAGAGTGGGGTCTGCTGACGGATGCACGCGAATGGGGCGGCGGCACGCCCGAGTGCTTCGACGCCTGGTGGGCGTTCTTCGAGGAAGGTGTCGCCGCGGGCATGCTTGCCGCAACCGACATCCTGCCCTCGATGCTGCATGCGCTGATCGTCAGTGAGCTCGCCGAGCGCGCAAATCGCCTGGTGCACTACCGTCGCAGTCAGAGCCTCCATGACGCGCTCGCCTGGCTCGCCGGCCAGGGGCTGCGCACCGGCTGAGCCTCAGGTGCTTTGCAGTGTGCTGCGCCGCGTCAGGCGGCTGGACAACCAGCGGCGCAGCGGAATGTCGACGCGTCGCTCCAGCAACACCGCGAGCGGCATGAGCAGCGCAACGAAGGTGATGCCACTGTAGGGCGCGAATGCGGGAATCGCACCCGGCAGCAGATGCAGCACGAGTTCGCCAAGGGGCGCATGCAGCACGTAGATCGGGTAGCTTGCCGCGCCCAGCGCAAGCAGCGTGTGATCGAAACGCGTGGCCGTATCGCGCGACATGCTGAGCACCGCCAGCGGAAACAGCACGCACACCGCCGCGAGATCCACGATCGCATTCAGGTGGCCCATCGCCGGCGACAGCATCACAGCGCTGACGGCGGCGAAGGCAAGCCACGGTGAGCCAGTGTGGCGGGCGATCTTGCTCAGGGCGCCTGACGATCGAAACAGCAGCACACCAAACGCAATGCCGAATACGGCACGCGATACGCCCAACAGCAGCGAAGTCTCGGTAAATGAAAAGCCTGCGTCCAGTGTGCCCATGCGCAGCGCCATGCGGGCCATCACGGCGGCGGAAACCAGCAGCACCCCAAGCAGCACGCGTGTACTCAGAACGCGGTGGAAGAGCGCGTAGCCGAGGTTTGCGACCAGTTCAAAAAACAGCGACCAGTAGGGCCCGTTGAGCGGGAACAGAATCGCATCGCGATGCGGCGGCGTTGGCAGGAACAGCGCCGTCATCGTCGCGGCCAACCAAAGCGAGCCGCCAAACATCGGCGCCGGTTTGTCCGACGCGCACCAGGCGAAGACAGCTAGTACTAACGAAAGCAGGAACATCGGATAGAGGCGGATCAGGCGAACCAGCATGAAGCCGCCGACGCTCAGCATACCGTCGCGCAAGCGCCGGTCGTAGGCGCTGGCGATCACGAAACCGCTCAGCACGAAGAACAGGTCGACCGCGAGATAGGCTCGGTAGATCTCGAAGTTCCAGAACGCGTCGGTGTGCCGGGTGAGCACCAGCAGTGCCGCGACGCCACGGATGCCATCGAGAAAGACATAGCGCGCGTTTGCCATCGAGAGTCCCGCCTCCGAGCTGTGGCCCGCCCGGCGGGCAGAGCAAGGGCGGATTCTAGCGGGGGGTGTTGTTACCCGCCGCGCGGTAATTCCTCGCCGGCCTCTCGTTCAGCGTACGCTCAAGCGCTCCAGGGTGCCGCGTATCGCGCTGAACCACGCATCGGCCAGTTTCGCGTTGCCGGGCCCCTCGGGGCGCAGGTGGACCCCGTCGTCCGCGAGGTCGTCGACGCTGACCGCGTCATGCGTCGCTACGCTGTGCAAGTGCGTGTCGAGCTGCATCCGCGTGACGAGACCCTGTTGAACGAGGGCGTTGAAACGGGTGACGCGGCCGGCGAGCTGCGGGTCGCGCAAGGGCAGTGTCGAACCGACGAAGAGCTCAGCGTCGGGCGCGAGTTCACGGATGCGGTCGATCAGCGCGAGCAGATTGGCGGCGATCGTGTCGTCGCCCTGCGTGTAGAAGACGTCGTTGGTGCCGGCGAGCAGCAGGATCACATCCGGGTGTCCGGCGGCCAGCCAGTTGCGCACGTTGCCGGCATCAAGGCTGTTGCGGCGGCCGTCGCGCAGGTCGTATGAGGTCCAGCCACCATGGCCTTCATGGCTGGGGTCGGGCAGGCCAGTCGACGTGTTCGTCAACGAACCGACGAAGTTCACCGGCAGCTTCGCGGCGATGAAGCGGCGGTACAGCTCGAAGCGGTAGCCGCCGTAGCTCGAGGGCCAACCCTCGGTCAGCGAGTCGCCGAGCGCCATTACACGCACGCCACTGTTGAGCCAGGTGGGCGCCTCAAGCGACATGGTTGTGCTTGGCTGTTCGCCCGTTGGTTCCGACGTGCTACCCCCGCAAGCGCTCAGGCCGCACAGCGGCGACAGCAGGCCGATCAGCGCGAGCCGCGTCGCCGAGCGTTTCAGTGCCTGCGCGAGCAAGACCAGGTCGTGTGCCATGGGGGGTATCCGGAGCGGGTTGAGGCTGTCTCTTATACACATCTGACGCTGCCGACGAATTAGACG
>CAMFLH010000071.1 GCA_945957295.1 uncultured Uliginosibacterium sp. | reverse complement strand
GTACAACGCGCAGGCTGATCGCCCGGTCGTGACCTCGATCGGTGGCGGCGCTGCGCCGCTTGCTGCCGAGCCGGCCGCCAACACGCTACCGGCTGGTTTCGATGCCGACGGCTTCGTGCGCAACGCCAAGGTGCAGTTCGTGCGTCTGCAGGCAGCCAACGACGCCGGCAACCTGGACGACATCCGCGAGTTCACCACGCCCGAGATGTTTGCCGAGTTCAAGCTCGACATCGACGACCGTCGCGGTGCAGCGAACCAGACTGACGTGATCCAGCTCGATGCAGAAGTGCTCGAAGTCGCCGAGGAAGGCAGCCGCTACATCGCCAGCGTGCGCTTCCACGGCCTGCTGCGCGAAGAGAAGGATGCGCCGCCAGCCGGCTTCAACGAGGTGTGGCACCTGACCAAGCCGGTTGCAGGCAACGGTGGCTGGGTGCTCGCCGGTATCCAGCAGGTAGCCTGATAGCGATGAGCGACGCCGCGCGCCCGACCCTTGCCAGCAACGCCTTTGCGCGCCTGCTGGGCCATCTGTTGGCCCGTAACACCTGGGCGCGTGAGCGGCTGCAACCCTTCGCCGGGCGCCGCGCGCATCTGGCGCTGGGCGCGGTGGCGGTGGATTTCGTGATCGGCGACGGCGGCCTGGTGGGCGCTTGCGCCGAGGCGGACGACGCCGAGGTGCGGCTCGAACTGCCGGCCGGCGCGCTGGCCGAACTGCCGGAAGGCCCGGACGCGCTGTTCCGCCAGGCGCGCATATCTGGTGATGCGCATTTCGCCGAGACCCTGGGTTTCGTGCTGCGCAACCTGGAGTGGGATGCCGAGGAAGACCTCTCGCGCATCGTCGGCGACCCGCTCGCGCATCGCCTTCATCAAGGCGCACGCGAGTTCGCCGGCTGGGGTCGGCAGGCGGCCCGTAATCTGGTCGACAACCTGCGCGAGTACGCGATCGAAGAGGCGCGTCTGACACCGCCGCGCCCCGAGCTGGAAGCCTTTGGCCGTGATGTGGCGGCGCTGCGCGATGACCTCGCGCGGCTTGGAAAACGCGTCGAGCGAATCGAACGCAGCAAGGTCTGATTGGCACCGGCTTCGACCCGCCAGCAAGCATGAACGCCTCCGAAACGGGGGCGTTTTTCATTGCACCGCCGCATGCAGTGGCTTGATCCAGCTCGACTTTCTGCTTGACGACGGCATTGCGCGTCGGAGGCTTTTACACTTAAAGTCGCGCTTTCCACCCGCTCGTCCGGGCTCGGCCGCCGCCAGCGCCAGGCGCCGCCACCCGTACAGCCCGGCCCCTCCGGCAACCCCGGCCCGGGCACGAGACACCACAAGTAGATCCAAGGGAGGGAGACAAGAATGGCGTTTGTCATGCTATCCACCGGCGGGCTCACCGCCTCGGGGGTGCGTACGCTGTCGACCCGCACGCTGCTGGTCGGCGCGCTTGGCATCGCAACGCTTTTGCTCGCGCTGGGCGCCGTGCTGGGTTACCTGATCGCTGGCGGCAGTTCGAACACGCTGCCGAAGCTCCCGTCGTTCCGCCAGAACCCGTACACCGTTGAACAGCTCGGCGCGATCGCTGGCCGCGTGTTCAAACTCGAAAACGAAGCCGCGCACCTTGGCCGCAAGATCGGTGTGCTCGAAGACTACGAAAAGAAGACCCAGGGCAAGGGTGGCAGTGGCGGCCCGATGCTGCCGCCGCGCGTGATCAGCAGCCATGACCCGATGGCGGAACTGGATGCGGCCCTCGCGCGTGTCGAATCGCAACTGGCCGAGATCGGCAAAGCCTCGGCCCAGCGCAACCTCGGTTTGATGACCTTCCCCAGCCGCCGCCCGATTGACAGTGTCGAAATCGGATCGACCTTCGGCAACCGCGTCGATCCGATCACGCGGCGGCTGGCCTTTCATGCCGGGCTGGACTTCACTGCTGATCCGGGCACCGCGATCCGCGCGGCCGCGGGTGGTGTCGTCGCCTTTGCGGGCTGGAGCCCCGACTTCGGTTGGGTGGTGGAACTGGATCACGGCAATGGCTTGATGACGCGCTACGCCCACGCCTCGAAACTGCTCGTGAAGACCGGGCAGCTTGTCGAGCCCCGTCAGGAGATCTCGCGCGTCGGTTCCACTGGCCGCTCGACCGGGCCGCATCTGCATTTCGAGGTGATCCGCGACGGCGAGTATGTCGACCCGCGCGACTACCTCGCCGGGCTCTGACATGGCGATCCCGTTCCGCGCCGGCCGCACGCGCCAGCTGACCCACGCCGGTCTGGTGCTGTCGCGCCGCAAGCGCCCGGCGACGCATCTGATGCTGGGCGTGCTCAGCGGCATCGTCGTCGCGGCGCTGCTGGTGGGAGGCTTCCTGCTGTTCGCGCCCGAGAGCGCCACGGTGCGCGAACTGGCCGAGGCGCGCAGCGAACTGCGCACGCTGCACAAGGCACTCGAAGACACCACGCTGCGCTCGCGCATGAGCGAGGCGCGCGCGAGCGAACTGGAACGCCAGGTCGACGGCCTCAACGAACGCATCCGTGCGCTGGAAGATGAAGTGACCTTCTTCCGCAAGGCGCAGGAAGGCCGGCGCTAGCCCGCTGCTAACAAATCCCGGATGCGCCGACCGCACGGCGGCCACAGCGCACGACCCACCATTGCAGGAGACCCCCGATGTTCGGCAAGAGCAAGAAACCGCACCTGATTGAAGTGAGCAAACTTTCCAGCCTGATCGCCGAGGATGTGGAGATCACCGGCGACATCGTGTTCGGCTCCGGCCTGCGCATCGACGGCACGCTCAAGGGCAACGCGATGGGCAAGGACGGCGACAGCAAGAAGGAGAAGAGCCTGCTGGTGCTGTCGGACAAGGGGCGCATCGAAGGCAGCGTGCGCTGCTACGACGCCGTGATCAACGGTACTGTGATCGGCGATCTCGAAGTCGAGCACTTCCTCGAACTGCAGCCGAAGGCGCGCGTGTCGGGCACGATCCGCTACCACAAGCTGCAGATGGAAGTGGGCGCCGGTGTTCAGGGCACGATTACACAGGTGGGCGGTGACGCGCTGCGTGACAACGTCGTCGAACTTCCGGCCGAGAAAGCTGACAAAGCCGACAAGGCCGAGCGGGCGCGGAGCGCCTGATCTGCAAGTGTGGCAATCACGACGGGGCACTTCGGTGCCCCGTTGTCCTTTGTGGCGCGGTGCGACCTACAATCGCGCTTCGCGAATTCCCTGGCCGCGCGGTGACGTGCGGTGTTCCCCGAAAGATGGAGCCTGAACCGATGTTCCGCATCCCGAAGCTCGCCCTTTTGTTGCTGCTGGGCGCCCCGCTGCTCGCCGCACCGGCTCACGCGCAGACTGACTATGCCGGCCTCGGTGCCGAATCCGTCAGTGCCGCGACGCTTGAGCAGTTCCGCCCGAAACCGTTGCCGCCCGAAGTGTCGCGCCGCATCCAGTCGATGCTGGATCTGCGTGCGCCCGGCACCGGCTTGCTGGCGCCGGATGGCAGGCGCCTGTTCTTCAGCTGGCGCGTTAGCGGTAGCGACCAGGTATGGCGACTCGACGGGCCTGATCGCTTCCCGGTGCAGATGACCGGTGGCGAAGACCGCACGCTGCCGCTCGCCGTCACGCCGGACGGCAAGTGGCTGGTCGTGTCGCGCGACCGCAAGGGCGAGGAGAACCCGGGCATCTACCTGCAGCCGGTTGGTGGTGGCGCCTTGAAGATGGTGCAGCACCTGCCGAAAGTGCAGTCGCGTTTCGGCGCAATCAGCCGCGACAGCCGCTTCCTCTACTTCACCGCCAACGACCAGAAGCCGGACAGCTACGCGGTGTATCGCTACGAGATCGCAACCGGCGAGAAGCAGCAGGTCTTCAACGAAGCCGGGCTTTGGAATGTGGCCGATCTGGCCGACGACGGCACCCTGCTGCTGGTGAAGTACACCGGTTCGCAGTCGCGCGAGTATGTCGTGATCGAACGTGGTGGCCGCGTCACGACGCTGTTCGGTCAAGGTGAAAAAGAGAATTACGAGGCGCAGTTCGGCGCTGCGCCCGGTGAGCTGCTGGTGAGCACCAACAAGTTCGGCAACTTCCAGCGCCTCTACCGCTGGCGTGCCGGCAACTTCACGCCGATCACCGGCGAGCTGAAGTGGGACGTCGAATCCTTCGGCACCGATCACGCGCGCAAGCGGCTGTACTACACGGTGAACGAAGCCGGTTACAGCCGCACCCATGCGATCGACCTGAAAACCGGTAAGCCGCTCGCGCTGCCCTGGCCCGCCGACGCTGATCACCAGCTCGTCGGCTCGGCGACGCCGGATGGCCGCTTCGTGACGCTGGCTGTCGGCACGCCCAAGGCGCCGCGCCAGAGCTATGTGTGGGACTGGCAGACGAAGAAGCTGACGCGCTGGATCACGCCGTCGGCGCCGGAAGAGGACACCCGCCGCTTCGTCACCGCACGGTTGGAGAGCTACCCGGCGCGCGACGGCACGCCGATCCCGATGTTCGTACGCCGCCCGCCGCAGTGTGAAGGGGCGGATGCACCGGTCTGTCCGGTGCTGGTGCACTTCCATGGCGGACCCGAAGCGCAATCGCGCCCCGGCTTCTCGCCGCTGTGGCAGATGTTCGTCGATGCCGGCTTCATCGTCGTCGACCCGAACGTGCGCGGTTCCGACGGCTATGGCCGCGACTGGCTTGATGCCGACAACGGCTCCAAGCGGCTCGATGTGATCACCGACATTGAGGATGCCTCGAAGTACATCCGCAGCGCGTGGGCCAAGAACGGCGTGGTGCCCAAGGTCGGCGTCTTTGGTGGCAGCTATGGCGGCTACTCGACGCTGATCGCGATGACCATGTTTGCCGGCGCTTACGATGCGGGTGCCTCGGCGGTCGGTATGGCCAATCTGCTGACCTTCCTGCAGAACACCGCGCCCTATCGTCGCCAGCTGCGCACCACCGAATACGGCGATCCGGAAAAGGATCGCATCGCGCTGCTGAAGCTGTCGCCCACCACCTACATCGACCGCCTCAAGGCGCCGCTGCTGATCAGCCAGGGCGCGTCGGACCCGCGCGTGCCGGTTGGCGAGGCGGTGCAGATGTATGAAGCCGCGAAGGCCAAGGGCGCGAAGGTCGAGCTGATGATCTTCGCCGACGAAGGCCATGGCACCGCCAAGCGCGAGAACCAGGCGCTGGAGTGGGGCCACATCCTGCGCTTCTTCCAGCAGAACCTTCAGTAATCAGGCTCGCCTTAAAAAACGCCCCCGCTTTGTCGGGGGCGTTTTTGTTTCAGCTCTCCAGCAGGCTGCGCAACATCCAGGCGTTCTTCTCATGCACCTGCATGCGTTGCGTCAGCAGATCGGCGCTTGGGCCGTCGTGCGCCGATTCGGCCAGCGGAAACACATGGCGCGCGGTGCGCACCACCGACTCCTGACCTGCCACCAGATGGCGGATCATGTCCAAGGCCGACAGGCCCTCGGCCGGCTCTCCGATGGAACTCAGGCGCGCATACGCCGAGTAGGTGCCGGGTGCCGGGTGGCCCAGCGCGCGGATGCGCTCGGCGATCAGGTCTACCGCCAGCGCGAGTTCGGTGTACTGCGCCTCGAACATCAGGTGCAGCGTATTGAACATCGGTCCTTTCACGTTCCAGTGAAAGTTGTGCGTTGTCAGGTAGAGGGTGTAGGTGTCGGCCAGCAGGCGCGACAAGCCGTCTGCGATACGTGCGCGATCCGCGTCGGTAATGCCGATGTCGATGCTCATGATTTTCTCCTGCGTATTCTCTAGATCGGCTGGCGTCGTGCCCCGATCTGCCTAAACTGAAGCCTAGATGCTTGCTGCGCCGGTGCCCAATCAAGGGTATGGATGCATCACATAGCGCCGGGCTATCGCGCTACACCGCGGCGTGCCACTGATACCCCTCAAGGCGGAAGCCGGTTTGCCCGATAACCCTTCAGGGAGATTTGGGGGATGTGATGCAGAACGACAACGATGCAGGCCTGGTGCTCGTCATCGACGACGATGCGCTGATTCGAGAAATGGTCACCGATGCGCTGGAACCCGCTTGGCGGGTTGCCGGCGCGCAGGACGCAAGCCAGGGCCTGCACATGGCGGCCGAACTACAGCCGGCGCTGATTCTGCTGGATGTGCAGATGCCCGGCATCGACGGCTTCGAGGCTTGCCGTCGCCTGAAGGATGATTTCGCAACATCCGACATCCCGGTGCTGTTCCTGTCCGGCCTCAATACGCTGGAAGACCGGCTCGCCGGGCTCGAAGCCGGCGCCGAGGATTTCATCGCCAAGCCCTTTGACGCCATCGAGCTCAACGCCCGGGTGCAGGGCATCGTGCGCCAGCTGGCCGAACGCAAACGGCTCGCCGAGAGCGCGCAAAGTGCCTTCAGCACTGCCTTCACGGCGATGAGTAGCGCCGGCGAGCTGGGCGTGGTGATCGAGTTCATGCGCAACGGATTCGGCTGTGCCGACTACGCCGCGCTCGCGAATGCGGTGTTCGCCGCGCTTACGCAATACGGGCTGGACGGCGCCTTGAGCCTGCGTGGCACGGCCGCCCCGCTGATCCGCACCACGCAGGGCGAAGCCAGTGCGATGGAGGCCGGCGTGCTGGCGCTGATGGGCAACCAGGACCGCATCGTCAGCCTCGGCCGCCGTGCGGCCTTCAACTACCCCGGCGTGACGCTGCTGGTAAAGAACATGCCGCAGGACGACCCAGACCGTGCGGGCCGCCTGCGCGACCACCTTGCGATCCTTGCCGAAGCGGCCTCTGCACGGGTGCGTGCCATCGACGCGGATGCCGCTGTGCGGCTGCGCGAGCGCCAGTTGCGCGAGGTGCTGGATGAGACGCGTCGAGCGATCGATGCAATCGAACAGCAACGGCGCACCCAGCGGGCAGCGGTGACGGTGGCGCTGGAAACCATGCTGCACGGCACTGAGCGCGAATTCCTGCACATGGGGCTGAGCGAATCGCAGGAAGATCGGGTCGCGATGCTCTTGCGCGCTGCGACCTACGAAGTATCCAATGTCTACGACAACGCTGATGACGCCAGCGCCGGTCTGCGCAGCCTTGCCGCGCGCCTAGCGCAGGAGACCGGTACCGCGTGAGCGGAGGAGGGCTGCTCATGGCCGCAAACGGCTATCACCTGCTGGTGGTCGACGACGATCCGCTTGCACGCGCGGTGGCGAGTGATTGCCTCGACGAGGTCGGCATTCGTGTTACCGAGTGCGCCGACGGTGCGGCGGCGCTCAACCAGCTCGGCGCGCAGCATTTCGACGCCGTGTTGCTCGACCGCCATATGCCTGGTCTGTCCGGCGACGAAGTTTGCCGCCGCATCCGGCGCGATCTGGGCGATGCAATGCTGCCAATCCTGATGCTGACCGGCGATTCAGGCAGTCAGGACCTTGCTGCGGCGCTCGATGCGGGCGCGACCGACTTCATCCGCAAGCCCTTCGATCCGGTTGAGCTGCATGCGCGTGTGCGTGCTGCAGTTGAACACAAGCGCCTGACCGACCAGCTCGACAACGCGGAAAGCATGCTCTTCGCACTCGCCCGCATGGTCGAGGCTAAGGACGAGAACACCGGTGACCATTGCAGTCGGCTGGCACACAACTCGGTTGAGTTCGGCCGCGCGCTCGGCCTTGCCGAAGCCGATCTGCAGGCGCTGCGTCGCGGCGGCGTGCTGCACGACATCGGCAAGCTCGGTATTCCAGACGCAATCCTGATGAAGCCGGCCAAGCTCACCGACGACGAATGGAGGGTGATGCGCCAGCACACCTTGATCGGTGCGCGCCTGTGCTCGCCGCTGAAGAGTATGGCGCGCACGGTGCCGATCATCCGCTCGCACCATGAGCGCTGGGACGGCAGTGGCTACCCGGACGGCCTGGCGGGCGAAGCGATTCCCCTGCTCGCGCGGGTGTTCCAGATCGTCGATATCTACGACGCGTTGGCTTACGCCCGCCCCTACAAGGCTGCTTTGCCGCAGGTTGAGGTGCTGCGCATCCTGCGCGAAGAAGGCGCACGCGGCTGGCGCGACCCGGCGCTGTTGGCGGTCTTTCTCGATCTCGTGGCGCGCGACCCCGACGCCTTCGCCTCGCCGGCGCCGGACGCTGGCGACCTTGGCCGCGCGGTGTTTGCCGACATCGCGGGCCTCGGTCGCAGCGCCGTGTAAGCAGGCCGCGAAGCCGTGGTCGGCTCGGCGCCGAAAACCAGGCTGTTCAGCTCGATCCGCTCCCGGCTGCTTGGGTGGTTGCTACTGAGCAGCCTGGTGCCGACGGCGCTGACGGCGTATTTCGTCCTCTCCAGCCTGGAAGAGCAGATCGGCAGCGCAGCCGGCCAGCGCATGGATGAAGTGGCACAAGGGCGCGAGCGCGCGCTGCGCGCATGGATTGAACAAGTCCTGAACGACGGTCATGTCTTCGCTGCCCTGCCGGCGACCAGCCAGTGCCTGGAAAGCCTCTCGCGTGCCCTCGACCGCGGTGACCCGACCAGCGCCGACTACCGCAAGCGTGACGTGGAGTGCCTTTCCAGCCTCAACTTCATCGGCCTCTCCTTCCTCTACGACGTGATGCTGGTCGATCGTGAGGGGCGCGTGGTGATGTCGCAGCAGAAGGAAACGCCTCCTGCTACGTCGCTTTTCGTTGGTGCGGCGGCTGCTGGCGCGACGCGTCTGGCGCAGGCCTTGCACACCGCGATCGACGAGCAGGGGGCGAGCTTTGTACCGCACGAGATGTATGCCCCTACCGGGGCGGAGTCGGCCTTCGCAACGATCCCCATCGTGCGCGGCGCGGAAGTGCTCGGTGTGCTGGTGCTGCAGCTCAACAATCGCGAATTCCTGCGCCCGCTTGCGGCCGGCATGGCCGACACCCAAAGCGGCGAGCTGTTGCTGTTGCGCAGCGAGGGCAAGGGGGGCGTGCTGGTGCTCACACCGCCCCGCGGCCACCCGGAACTGGCCTTCACGCAGCGCTTCACACTGGCGGGCCAGCGCGGCCAGAGCCTCCAGGCCGCGCTTGACGGCCCTGCCGGGCGTGGGCCTTCGCAGGGCGACCACGGTGAGCCGGTGTTCGCGGCGTGGCGGCCGCTACCGGACTATGGTTGGGGCCTCGTTGCTCGCATTGGCGCCGAAGAGGCGCTGGCGCCGGTGCGCGCGATCAAGCTCGCCTTGCTGCCGATCGTCGCCGTGCTGTTACTCGCAACCGGAGCGATTGCGTTGGTGCTGGGCTGGCGCCTGGTGCGGCCCTTGCAGCGCTTCACCGCCTTCAGCCGCGACGTCGCTGCCGGCAATCTGGGGGGCGAGGTCGGTTATGCCGGCAATGACGAACTGGGCGAACTGGCGAGCACACTCAACGCGATGTCGGCGCGATTGGCGTATTCCACAGCCTCGCTGCAACGAGCGAAGGGTTTGCTCGAAGTGCGCGTCGCGGAGCGCACGGCCGAACTGACCGAGAAGGCGCAGAACCTCGAAGCGGCCGAACGTGTCGCCAACCTTGGGCACTGGGAAATGGATTGGCGCAGCGGCCGTCGCTACTGGTCGCCGCAGGTCTATCGCATCCTCGGCCTGCCCCCGGGCAACCCAGACCCGGCGGCCTTCCGCCGCCGTATCCACCCGGATGACCGAGCGGCCGTGTCGCAGGTGATCGAGCGCGCCGGCACTGAAGGCAAGCGCTTCGCGATCGAGTTCCGCCTCGCGATGGACGACGGCAGCGTGCGTTGGGTGCGCGAGGAAGGGGAAACGGCGCTCGACGCGGAGGGCCGGCCGGCAAAGAGCGTCGGCATGCTGATCGACATCACCGAGCGGCAGATGGCCGAGCAGGCACTGCGGCGTTCCGAGGCGAGTGCCCGTTCGGTGCTTGAGGCGGCGCAGGAAGGCATCATCATCATCAGCCGCGCGGATCGGTCGATCCTGTACGCCAACCCAGCAGCCGAGCGCATGTTTGGCCGTGCGCGCGATGAGTTGCTGGGGCAGCCGACCACGATTTTGTATCCGGACGATGCGCGCGAGCAGGTCGAAGCCGAGTTCGCTGCGCTGATTCGTGCGCAGGGTGGGCGCGCCAGCAATCTGCCTGCAGTGCGTAGCAACGGGGCGCGTTTCGTCGTCGACATTTTTGCCTCCGAAATCCGCTACGAAGAGCGTGCGGCGATGTTCGGCTTCTTTACCGACGTCACCGAACTGCGTGCCGCCGAAGTCGAGCGCGCGCGATTGGAACAGGAGCTGGTTGAGGCGCGCGCGCTGCGTGCAGAGGTGCGCGCCGAGACGATCCTCGACGCGGTCGATGAGGGCGTTGTTGAAATCGATAGCGAAGCTTGCGTGCGCTACATCAACAAGGCCGCACTGCGCAGCTTCGGCCTCAGCGCCGACGCGGTCATCGGGCGGCACCACAGCGATGCAGTGCCGTGGGAAATCCTCGACCGCAAAGCCGATGCCGAAGCGCCGCTGGCGCAGGTTCTGCGTACCGGCGAACCGCAATCCAGCGAGGGCGCCACGGTACGGATGCGGGATGGCCGCGAGCTGCGCGTGGCCTACTACATCCGGCCGCTTGCGGCAGCGGCAGGCAGCGGCGTGCTGCTGGTGTTCCGAGACATCACCGAGCGCGAGCGCCAGCAGCTGCGGCTGCAGTTGATGTCCAGCGCGGTTGAGCAGAGCGCCTCGGCGATCCTGATCACCGATACCGATGGGCGGATCGAATATGTGAACCCGAAGTTCTGTGCGCTCTACGGCTTTGAGCCGGCCGAGCTGATCGGCGCAACTCCGCGTGTGCTCAAATCCGGCCACACCACAGCTGCCGAGTACCAGGGCCTGTGGCGCACCATCATGGGTGGTGGCGAGTGGCACGGTGAATTCCTCAATCTGCGTAAGAACGGTGAATCGCGCTGGGTTGCCGCGGCGATTGCATCGCTGCGCGACCACAAGGGGCGCCCGACGCATTTCATCGGCGTGCATGAGGACATCACCGAGCGCAAGTCGATCGAAGCCGAACTGACGCAGGCGCGCGAGGTGGCTGAGACTGCGGCACGCGCGAAGAGCGAGTTCCTCGCCCGCATGAGTCACGAGATCCGCACGCCGATGAACGCGATCATCGGGCTCTCCGACCTCGCGCTGCAGGGGCCGCTCGCGCTGCGCGAGCGCGATTTCGTGACGAAGGTGAATCGTTCGGCGCAGTCGCTGCTGGGCATCATCAACGACGTACTGGATTTCTCGCGCATCGAGGCCGGCCGGCTCGAACTTGAAGCAGTCGAGTTCGCGCTCGACGACGTGCTGCAGCACCTCGCCGACATGGTTCACACGCGGGTGCACGACGGTGTCGAGCTTTACTTTGACACACCGCCTGAGGTGCCGACGCGCTTCGTCGGCGATCCGCTCCGGCTCGGCCAGGTACTCGTCAACCTTTGCAGCAACGCGACCAAGTTCACGCGACAGGGGTTCATCGCGGTGCGCGTCAGCTGCGTGAGCGAAAAACCGGGCACGGTGACGCTCGCGTTCGAGGTGGAGGACAGCGGCGACGGCATCCCGCCCGACCGCCTGCCACTGCTGTTCGATGCCTTCGCACAGGCCGAGGCCTCGATCGCGCGGCGCTACGGCGGCTCCGGTTTGGGGCTCGCGATCTGTCGCCAGTTGGTGCGGCTGATGGGCGGCGAGATCCGCGTGCGCAGCACACCCGGTGTTGGCAGTGTGTTTGCCTTTACCGTGCAGCTTGGGCGTGCGGGCAGCGGCGACGAGTTCACGCCGTCTGCGCCGCTGGCACAGCGCCGGTTGCTATGGGTAGCCACGCGCGCACCGGGGTCAGAAGTCCTACAACGCAGGTGCGCCGAGCATGGCCTGCAGCTCAGCGTTGTGGAACACCTCGCATCGATGGGCGAGTCGATCGACACAGCACGCCAGCGCGGCGAGCCCTTTGACCTAGTGGTCGTGGACTGCGGACTGAGGGACGAGGCCCTGCCGGGCTGGCGTTGTTCGGATGCCGCGCCGCCGGTGGTGATGCTTTGCGGTGGCGGCAACTGCGCGGAGTTTGAGCTCTACCTGGCCACGATGGGGCTCACGGTCTGCCAGCACGTTGATCGACCAGTCACCCGCAGCGCGCTGATGCTTGCGCTGACGCGCGCGTTGGGTTGTGACAATACGCCGCCCCCCATGCGCCGTCAGCCCGCGCTCGCGGATGCCGTGGCAATGCTGGCCGGGGCTCGCGTGCTGGTGGTGGACGATGCCGAGCTGAACCAGGAAGTGGCGCGTGAGTATCTGCAAAGCGTCGGCGTCAGCGTATCGATCGCGAACAATGGTGCCGAAGCCCTGGCGATCCTCGCTCAGCAGCGCTTTGATGCGGTGCTGATGGATTGCCAGATGCCGGTGATGGATGGCTATGCGGCAACGCGCGCGCTGCGCCAGCAGGCTGCATTGGCGCGGCTGCCGGTGATTGCGTTGACGGCAAACGCGTTGGCTGGCGAACGCGAACGGGTACTGGAGGCAGGCATGAACGACTTCATTGCGAAACCGGTCGCCCCTGAGCGGCTGTTCGAGGTGTTGATGCGCTGGATCGCGCCGATCGACATGGTGCCTGCAGTTGCGGCGGTGGCGCCCGCGGCAGCGACGTCGGTGACGGCCGCACCGGTGCAGCCGTCCGCGCCGATTGAGGGCGTGCCACCACTGCCGGGCGTCGACACCGCCGCGGGCTTGGCACGCGCGATGGGGCGGTCAAAGACCTATCTGAAGTACCTGCGCATCTTCCACGAATCCCACGCCAGCTTTGCAGAAAGCTTCGACGGCGCGCGAGCCGCCGGTGACGCCACGCTGGCGCAGCGGCTCGCGCATACCCTCAAGAGTGGCGCGGCCAGCATTGGTGCGGGTGAGGTGGAAGCCGCTGCGATGGCGCTGGAGAACCTGCTGCGCGAGGGCGGCGACTCGGGGGCCGTAAGCGACGCACGTGATCGACTGTGCGCTGCGCTGACCCCCCTGCTGACGGCGCTCGCTGCGCTGCAGACGGCAACCGCCTGAGCGGCCACGGTTCAGCGCAGTGGTTGGGTGCCTGGCAGCGCGGTGTCGAGCATCGCACGCCGCAGCACGTCGATGATGCCGTTGCGCGGGTAGGTCACCCGCCACGCGATCGCCACCGTGCGGTGCGGTTGCGGGTCCACGAAGGGGCGTACCTCGACCAGGCCGTGCGCGGTGTTCAGGCCGTCGGCGGCGGCGCTCGGCAGCACCGTGACACCGACGCCAGTCGCGACCATGTGACGGATCGTCTCCAGCGAACTACCTTCGAGCGTCTTCTGTAGGCCGCTGCCGCCGTTCGGATTGGCGCAGCGCGGGCAGGCTTCGAGTACCTGATCGCGGAAGCAATTGCCGGCACCCAGCAGCAACAGCGGTTCTTCCATCAGCTTGCTGGCCGGCACTTCGGGCATCGCGGCCCAGGGGTGGCCGGGCGGCATCACGACGCGGAAGGGTTCGTCATACACCGGCTGCGCGACGATGCCGCTCTCGACGAAAGGCAGCGCGATCACGATCACGTCCAGCTCGCCGCGCTTGAGCGCCTCGGTGAGCTTGGCGGTGTAGTTCTCCTGGATGATCAGCGGCACGCGGGGCGCGCGCTCGCGCATCAGCGGAATCAGGCGTGGCAGCAGGTAGGGCGCGATTGTGTAGATGACACCGAGGCGCAGTGGCCCCGAAAGCGGATCTTTGCCGGCTTCGGCGATTTCGCGCACCTGCTGCGCTTCCATCAGCACGCGTTCGGCTTGTGCCACGATCTGCGCGCCGATTTCGGTCAGCTTCACATCGGCGGCGCTGCGCTCGAACAGCATCACGCCGAGCTGATCTTCAAGCTTCTTTACCGCCACCGACAAGGTTGGCTGGCTGACGTGGCATTTCTCCGCCGCGCGGCCGAAATGGCGTTCGCGGGCAAGGGCAACGATGTAGCGCAGATCGGTGAGCGTCACGAGGCAGTTCCGTTACCGGGAGGGGGGTTCGATTGTATCCCCGACGCTGCGCCGGCTTGAAAATTGCAACAGGCATCCCCAGTTTGTAATGCCATGTAAGCGGCCGGATTGCGCTTGCCGGTGTCGCATCGATAATCCCACTTCCATTCCAATACGGAGATGCAAAGATGAAGATGACGCTACCCCGTTCGCTCGCGCTCGCCAGTGTGGCTGCGGTGGCGTTTGCCGGATGCCTGCAGGAAGGGCCCGGCGTATCGACCTCGCATGCCAGCGCGCTGGCCTCGGCCCCGGTGGCCGCCGCGAGCAGCACCGCCACTGCCACGGCACGTGCCGGCCTGCCCGATTTCTCGGCGCTGGTCGAGCAGGTCGGGCCGGCGGTGGTGAACATCGCCGTTTCCAGCGTGCGTGCCTCCGGCGGCGAAACTGCCGGCGAAAATCCGTTTGCCGATGATCCGTTCTACGACTTCCTGCGCCGTTTCGGCGTGCCGGTGCCCGGCCAGGGCGGCCAGCAGGGTGGCCAGCCGCGCGTGCAGCAAGGCGTCGGCTCCGGCTTCATCGTGAGCCCCGACGGCCATGTGCTGACCAACGCCCACGTTGTCGATGGCGCAACCGAAGTGACGGTGCGCCTGACCGACAAGCGTGAGTTCAAGGCCAAGGTGGTCGGCGTTGACAAGCGCACCGACGTGGCGCTGCTGAAGATCGAAGCGAAGAACCTGCCGACCGTGAAGATCGGCGATGCCGAGCACGCCAAGGTCGGCGAATGGGTGATCGCAGTCGGCTCGCCCTTCGGCTTCGACAACACGGTGACGGCCGGCATCATCTCGGCCAAGGCGCGCCGCTTGCCGGACGAAACCTATGTGCCTTTCATCCAGACCGACGTTGCGATCAACCCCGGTAACTCGGGCGGCCCGCTGTTCAACCTGAACGGCGAGGTGATCGGCATCAACTCGCAGATCTACTCGCGCTCGGGCGGCTTCATGGGCATCTCGTTCGCGATCCCGATCGACACCGCGATGAAGGTGCGCGACCAGCTGCAGAAGTACGGCAAGGTGCAGCGCGGCCGTCTCGGCGTCCTGATCCAGGGTATGGATGACGACCTCGCGCAAACCTTCGGCCTCGACAAGGCCAAGGGCGCGCTGGTTTCGCAGGTGGAGCCGGACGGCCCCGCAGCGAAGGCCGGGCTCGAATCGGGCGACGTGATCCTCGCGGTGAACGGTCAGGACGTGAAGGATTCGACCGACCTGCCGCGCGTGATCGGCGACCTGAAGCCGGGCGACAAGGTGAAACTGCAGGTGTGGCGCAACAAGGCCAGCCGCGAAATCACCGCGACGCTGGCCGAGATGCCGGGCGAAGGCAGCAAGCCGGTGGCCGGCAAGGGTGGCGAGAAACCCAGCGGCAAGGTTGGCCTCGCACTGCGTCAGCTCGAATCGCGCGAAGCCAACCGTCTCGGTGTGCCGGGCGGCCTGCTGGTGGAAGACGTAGCGGGCCCGGCCGCCAAGGCCGGCGTGCGTCAGGGCGATGTGATCATCGCGGTGAATAACCAGCGTGTCACGACGATGCAGGAGATGACCGCACGGCTCGATAGCGCCGGCGATCGTTTCGCGCTGCTGGTGCTGCGCGGCAACCAGCGCCTGTTCATTCCGGTGCGGCTGAAGTAAGCCGCGCGCGGCGCGAGCCACAGGGCGATGCGGGTAACCGCATCGCCCTTTTTCATTGGGGGGTTTGACTCTTCAGGGCGCACCGTCTAACCCTAGGATTGGGACGCGGCCGTCGCCGCGCGCGGACGGGGTAAGTCATGGACATCCGAAACCACTGGTTGACCGGCGATCAGGTGCGCAAGCAGGAAACACCGAACCGCGGTGGCGCGCTCACCGCACGCTTCCTCATCATGCATTTCACCGGTGGCGCCTCGGCGCAGAGTTCGGCCGACTGGCTGTGCAATCCGGCCGCGAAGGCCTCAGCTCACCTGGTATTGGCGCGCGACGGCAGCATCATCCAGCTCGCCCCGTTCAACGTCGTCACCTGGCACGCTGGCGTGAGCCAGTGGAACGGCGTGATCGGCCTCAACCAGCATTCGATCGGCATCGAGATGGACAATGCCGGCGGGCTGCGCCAGGTGGGCGACAGCTTTCAGACCAGCTTCGGCAAGCCGGTACCGAAGGATCAGGTGGTGATCGCCGCGCACAAGTACGGCGGGCCGGTGATGCCTTGGCAGGCCTACACCGCGGCGCAGATCGAGCGCGCCTTCGAACTCGCCGAATTGCTGGTTGCGCGTTACGGGCTGGAAGACATCCTCGGCCATGAAGACATTGCGCGTGGCCGCAAGACCGACCCTGGCCCCGCCTTCCCGCTCGAATCGCTGCGCGGCCGCCTGCATGGCCGTGCCGACGACAGCGCGCCGCACTATCGTGTGACCGCCAGCAGCCTCAACATCCGTGCCGGCGCCGGTGCCGAGTTCGCCACCGTGGCGCCCGCGCTGAAGAAGGGCACCGAACTCGTGCTGCTCGAAGCAGGCGACCGCTGGAACCGGGTCGAGGTCGTCGGCAACACCGATCTCGAAGGCTGGGTCAACAACCAGTTCATCGAACCACTTAACGCCAGTAGCTCGCGCGCACTGACTGTGAAAAAGCCCGCCGTGAAGCGCAAGAAGGCCGGCTGACACGCTCGCATCGCACTGGCGGGGCTGCCAGAATGGTCGCCCCGCAGCTGCCGATGCACGCCGTGTTTCAAACCTTCCGTTCCGTCGTTTCCTGTCTGATGCCGCTGCTCGGCCTTGCGGCACATGCCGCACATGCCGAGGGCACCCAACGGGGACCGGATGCCTTCGCGGCGCTGTGCGAAACGCGCCTGCCGCCGGTCGAGATCCGGGTGCTGACCGAACAGGAACTGCCGCCGCTCGATCTGACGCGCAGCGCTGCCGAACTGGCCGTGCTGCGCAAGCAGCCGCTGAAAGCCGGTGAGGTGGTGGTCGGGCTGACGCAAGTCCGGCAACGCTACGACATGCGCTGGAGCTACCAGGGCTTGCGCGAACGCAATGGCGCGCGCAGCTGCATCCGCTCACGCATCGAGGTGAAGCTGATCCTCAACCAGCAGGTGTACGTCGCGACCGAGTTCCCGGCCGGCACGTGCGGCTACGACGAAGTGCTGGCGCACGAGCAGCGCCATGTTGCCGCCAACCTCGCGCAGCTCGAAAAAACCGCCCGCTTTGTCGAGGACAGCTTGCGCGAGCAAGAGGGCGGCGCTGCGCCCTGGATGGGCGAGCCGGCCGCGCTGCGCGAGGCGGTGCTCGAGCGCGCTCGCGTCAGCTGGATGGCGCAGCTCGAAGCGAACTTTCATCAGGTGGATCGCGAGCACGCCATCATCGACTCGGTCGAAGAGTCGCAGCGCTACCGGCAGCTCTGCAATGGCGAGATGGAACGCACGCTGCGCGGGCTGATGGGTAAGGAGCGGACAAACCGCCAGTGACGATGATTTTCGCGGCGCTGCGCCACCGAAGCTGTTGCGGTGGATCGCGAAGCGCCCGGAGGAAGACCTCCGGGCCGGAGACTTACTGCTTGACCAGATGGAAGAGAATGCCCGTCTTGAAGGTTTTGATGTCGAGCATTGCAACGAGCAGGCCGTTGATTTTCCCGTCTTGGCCAAATGTCGCGACACCATTGCCGATATATTGAATCGGCTGGTTCGCGCAGGCGTTACCGAATACGGTTCCATTAACGATCAATGCTTTCTGGTTTTGATCGTTCAGGGCTGCGTCTCCCAAGAAGCTGCAGCCGTCCGCAAAGGTGGCAGTGATCTTGCCGGTGCTGTCGAGATTGAACGATGTAACGCCGGTATCGAACTTGCCCAACGAGTTCATGAAGGGCATGTAGTTGCCGTTTACCTCCGCCATAGTGATCACTCTGTCGGACACTGTGCTATTCGTGAGCACGTATTTGCCGGTCGCGTTCGCGGCATTGTCCATTTGTGGTTCCGCACCGTTTACATCCCAGTTCCACTGACTAATCGGTGCTGTGAGATTTTTGCCGGCGGTAATGTCTGAGACGCGGCTTAGCGTCTTGCCGACCGTCTCAAGCCGACCCATCGTGTTCTTGTAGTGGATGCCGTTGGCAGTGTAAGTGGCGTTTGCACCGTCGCTCATTGGCGGGAGATCGGCGCGTGTCACGACATCCACGTCTCCCGATGCCGTGAACAGAAAACCATACTGAGACGCGGATGTCGGCATCAGTGCGCTGAGCGACGTGGTTCCAACTTGATAAGTTCCGGTCCAGTATCCAGCCGTACTGACGGACACTTTGGCGGTCGTGTCGCCGCCGCCAGAAGCTACGGGCGTTGTTGTGCCGCCGCCCCCGCCCCCGCCGCAAGCCGCCAAACTTAGTGCAACGGCGAGAGAGGTGAGCAGCGTGTGAGAATGAGGAAAGGAAAACATTCGGACTCCAACTTGCAAATCCGAAATTTTTGCCAAAATTACTTCCACGAACAACCGCAACGGCGCGGGTTACGTGATGCAGATCATCCGTTGACCACGATGCTTCGGTTGTGGCGCAGTGGCATCGTGACTGCGTGGGTGCCGCCAAGCCGCCCTACAGATTCCCCGCCACCAGCGCCCGCATCAGCTTCTCCTTCAGATCCTTCGGCTGGTCGAGCCCCATGCGCGCGAGCAGCTCGGGCCGAGGGTTCGCCGAGAGGCCGCGGATCAAAGAGCCGACCAGCGCAAGCGGGGTCTTCTGCTGCGCCTTGAGCTTCATCAGCGCCTTGGCGAGCGCGAGTTCGGTGGCGTCGAGATCGGTGCCGAAGGGGAAGTCGGGCAGCAGGCCGCGCTGGCGGAACTCGGCGAGGCGTTGTGACAGCACTTCCGGCAGGTTCTGACGCTGCTCCGGCGGGATCTGGTAATTCTGCGCGATCTTGCCGTTGGCCTTGGCGCGCGCAAGCAACTCGTCCTGGAAGCGCGAATCGGTGATCGCGAGCAGGCGCTTGATGACGTCGGCGTCGGATTGGCCGCGCACGTCGGCGATGCCGTACTCGGTGATGTACACGTCGCGCAGATGGCGCGGAATCGTGACGTGACCGTAGTTCCACACGATGTTGGAGGTCGGCTTGCCGTCCTTGCCGATTCGCCACGAGCGCAGCATCAGGATCGACAGCGCGCCGGGCAGCGTGTGGCCCATCGCAACGAAGTTGTACTGGCCGCCGACACCCGAGACGAGGTTGCCGGTGTCGAGCCCGTCCGACACCGCGGCGCCGAGCAACGTGACCATCATCGTGGTGTTGATGAAGCGCGCGTCGCGCCGGTGCGTGGCGGCGAGCTGTTCCTGCCCCATCACCTGGTTGATGAAGCTGATGCGCGTCATGTTGATCTTGGCCAGCAGCTCGCGAGGCATCGTGCGCAGGCGCTGGTAGAAGTGCGTCGGGCCGATGAAGAAGCCTCCGTGCATCAGGCGCCCGTGCGTGAGCCGCTCGCCGAGCATCGTGGTGGCGATCGCCTTGCGCACGGCCGGATCGGCCGGTGTTGCAGGAATCCGCTCTGCGCCGCGCACCAGCGCGCCGTCCTCGAACGCTACGTCGGCATGCAGGATGCCGAAGTGGCGCATGAAACTGTAGTCAGCCTGCGACAGCGGCGAGCCGATCGCGCGCGCTTCGAGCAGCGCGGCGAGCATGGGTTCGTCCGGGATCAGGCCGACCTTGCCGTCGTTTAGCAGTGTCTGCAGTGCGACGTTGTCGAACACTTCGCGGCGGATCACGCCGGCGTCGATCAGCTCCATGAAGCCGTTGACGAACATTTCGCTGCAGCCGTAGAGGCCCTCCTTGAAGGGCTCCTGGTAGTTGTGGCCGGCGTGCAGCGGACCGCCGAGTGCCTTGAGCATCGCGCGGTAGGTGGCATTGTCGCGGTCGCGCAGGATCAGCGCGTGCGCAATGCCGTCGCCGAGGGAGCCGATACCGATCTGCAGGGTGCCGCCGTCCTTCACGGTGGTACTGGAATACAGCGCGATGCCGTAGTCCTGGT
>CAMFLH010000070.1 GCA_945957295.1 uncultured Uliginosibacterium sp. | reverse complement strand
CTTGTAGGTCGCGTAGATCGAACCGCCCGCGGCTTGCTGCGACGCGACGTTGTACGCGCCCGAATTGTCGGGAAGGCTGCGGAAGGGGCTGCCGGTGGTGAAGCCGGCGGTCTTCGCATCGGCGGTCCAACTCATCGGCGGACGCAGCTGGTGGTCATGGTTGATTGCGCTTCCGGACTCTTTGGTCGCGAGGCTGATGCCGATCTCGTCGCCGTAGTAGATGAACGGCGTACCTGGCAAGGTCAGGAGCGATGCGATCGCTAGCTTGTATTTCGCTTCGTCCCCGCCGAGTTGGTTGAACAACCGGTCGCCGGCAAAGGTGTCGTGATTCGTCAGGATCGTGGACATCTGCGGCAGCGCCGGGCTCGCCAGGTAGGCACCGAGTTTGCTGTCGACGACGCCGTCGCGTGCGCTGGCCACCAGCGCCGAGTTCAGGCCGAAGAAGAAGGCCGATCCACAACCGTTTTGCGCCGCATATTCCGGCGCCGGCACGTCTTCGCAAACCATGAAACGGTTCGGGTACTTGTCGAGTTCGTCGTGAAGTCGCTTGAGTAGCGCGAAGGTCTCGGGCTGGTTCTCGGTCAGGTAATCGTTCTCGATGAAGTTCTGCACCGCATCCATGCGGAAACCATCGACGCCGAGGTTCAGCCATTTGCGCATCGAGGCGATGTGATAGCTCACCACCGCCTCGTTCGTCAGATCGAAGTCCGGCATCGCCACGTCGAAGGGCGCGTAGTAGTACGCGTTGTTGAGCCGGCGCCAGGGACTGGGCACCCACCACGCCCAGCCCGGATCTTCGCGGCGCCACATGTACCAGTCGCGCTTATTCTCAAGGCCATAGGTCGAATCGTGGAACAGCGGATTACTCGATGAACTGTGATTCATCACGTAGTCGAGCAGCACGCCGATGCCGCGCGCGTGGGCGGCATCAATCAGGCGCTTGAGTGCTGTTTCGCCGCCGAATTCCGTTTCAATCTTTCGGTAGTCTGCAACGCCATAGCCATGGTCGTGATCGCCGGAGGAAAACACCGGCATCAGCCAGATGCCCTTCACGCCGAGTTCGGCAAGGTAGTCCAGACGTGAGATCAGGCCGTCGATGTCGCCCTGGCCATCGCCATCGCTGTCCTGATAGCCGCGCACGTAGATTTCAACAAACACGGCATCGCGATACCACCCGTCTGGCAGCGCACTCGGGCTCGCAGTTACCGCGACGGGCGATAAATCCAGCTGGCCGCTTTTCGGCTCAGCCTTGCTGACATCGCTACCACCGCCGCAAGCGGCCATAAGGGCACTCGCGAGCAGAACCAGAGGCAGGGAACGACGACACGATTTCATGACGCACTCCATCAACGGGGGACGTCAGTATAGGTGGCGCAAAATTATGACGATCGGCTTTGTGCAGCTTTCCGTGAAGGAGGCCTTCATTTCCGCTTAAGCCTCGCTAATCAAGGCTTAAGCCGGCGGTTTGCAGAATGCAGTCGTGCACTCGATGACGAGTCGCCGAACGAAGCAAACAACCGGAGAATGACCATGAAGAAGCTGATCCTTGCCGTGTCCGCCCTGACCTTCGCTGCCGGCGTGTTCGCTGCCGATGCCGCACCCGCCGCGAAGACCGCACCGACCGCCACACCGGCGGTGAAAACCGCCGAAGCAGCCAAGACGAGCAAGACCGAAACGGTCGCGCCGGCCAAGCAGAGCGAGACCGCTACCAAAACGACCCCGGCGAAGACCAGCGCACCGGCAAAGAAGGCGAAGACGCACAAGGTGAAGGCCAGCAAGGCGCACACAACGCCGGCCAGCACCACGACCGAAACGCCGAAGAAGTAAGCACCGCCGAACGTAAATCAGACGGGCAGGGCTCCATAGCGAGCCTGGCCCGTTTGCTTTTGCGCCGATAGGGCGCAGCAATCGGCACGACAGCAAGATGCAATTCGACCGGGCCTCGGGGGGCGCGCGACACTGCGAACTCCACCACGCGTTCCGGAGCCGCGCCATGACCCAGCTGATCCTCGCCCTGTCGGGCAGCCGCGAGGCGAGCCTGCCGCCCGCGACGCTGCGCCGCATGGTCGGACCGGGCCTGATGGTCGCGGTCGGCTACATGGACCCAGGCAATTGGGCAACCGACATCGCCGGCGGCGCGGGCTTCGGCTATCGCCTGCTGGCGGTGGTGATGTTCGCCAGCCTGCTCGCGATGGGCTTTCAGGTGCTAGTCGCGCGGCTCGCGCTGGCCACCGGTGAAGACCTCGCCAGCCTCACGCGCCAGCACTTGCCCGCACCGGTCGCCAAGGCAGCCTGGCTGGCGGGCGAAGCGGCGATTCTCGCCACCGCGCTGGCCGAGCTGATCGGCGGCGGCATCGCCCTGAACCTGCTGCTGGGCCTGCCGTTGCCGGCCGGCGTGGTGCTGACCGCGATCGGAACGATCAGCGTGCTGTCCGTGTCGCGGCTGCGCAGCGGTGCGCATGAGCAACTGGTGGGTGCGCTGGTGGCGGTGGTCGCGCTCGCCTTCCTGTTGCTGCTGATGAAGATCGGCCCGGACTGGGGCGCCGCCGCGCAGGGCGTGGCACACACCGGTAGCGCGCTCGCCGATCCAAAGGGGCTGATGATCGCGCTGGGCATCCTCGGTGCGACGCTGATGCCGCACAACCTCTACCTGCACGGCAGCGAAATCGCGCGCCGTGCGCAGGGCCTCGGCGTACAGGCGCGCGTCGACGCACTGCGCGTAACGCGCAACGACACCCTGGTGTCGCTGACCCTGGCGATGGCGATCAACGGCGCGATCATGATCGTCGCAGCCGCCTCGCTGACCGGCGCAGCGGACGTCAGCAGCCTCGGCGGCGCCTACGCGGCGATGCGCGAACAGCTCGGCCCGCTCGCAGCGATTGCCTTCGGTGTGGCGCTGTACGCCGCCGGCCAGAGTTCCGCGATCACCGGCGTGATGGCAGGCAGCGCACTGACCCGCGGCTTCCGTGGCGAAACCGGGTCCGAACGCCTGCGGGGCATCGTGACCCGGCTCGCGGCGGTGACGATCGCGCTCGCCTTCTTGGCCTGGCGCGGCGTCGGGGATCCGGACGGCCTGCTGGTACTGAGTCAGGTGGTGCTGGGTCTTGCCCTGCCCTTCGCGCTGGTGCCGCTGGCGTGGCTGGCCTGCCGTAGCGAACTGATGGGCCGGCTCGCGCTGGGCGGCGTCGCGAAGGTGGCCCTGATTTCCGCCACGACCTTGATCGTGCTGCTCGATCTCTACCTCGTCGGCGCAAGCTTCTGAGCTGAGTCAGCAAAACCGCGGCGGGTGGCTTTGCAGGCCCGGTGTCGCGCCGCAAGATGGGCGCTCGCCGTTCGAGGGCCACGCCGATGCACCGACTGTTGCTTGCACTGCTGCTCTCAGTATCCGCCTGCGCGAGCACGCCGGACTACCCGCCACCCGCCGCGCCGTCACTCAAGCGTGCCGCACCGGAAACTGTCGGCCCACGCGGCTTTCTGCATGCGGCAGGCGCCCGATGGGTAGACGACGCGGGCACGCCCGTGCGGCTGCGCGGCATCGCCTTCGGCAACGAGGTTTACTCGAAGAACCCGCTGCCGACGGCCCACCACGGCGAAGCCGACTACGCGCGGCTGCGTGCGATGGGCATGAACCTGGTGCGCTTCTACCTCTACTACGGCACGCTGGAAGACGACGCGGCGCCCTTCCACTACAAGGACGAAGGCTGGGCCTGGCTCGACCGTAACATTGCGTGGGCACGCGCGCACGGCGTGTACCTGATCCTGAATGTGCATGCGCCGCAGGGCGGCTTCCAGTCGCTCGGTGAGGGCGGTGCGCTCTGGTCGCAGCCGGCCAATCAGGAACGCTTCGTCGCGATGTGGCGGGCGATCGCGGCGCGCTACGCCAACGAGCCGGTAATCGCCGGCTACGACCTGCTCAACGAACCCGTCGTGCCACGCAGCAAGCAGCAATGGCAGCAGCTCGCGCAACGCACCGCCAACGCGATCCGCGAAGTCGATCGCCGCCACAGCGTGATCGTCGAACGCGTGAACGCCGTCGCCGGAAAGTGGGACAACGATGCCGAGATGAACTTCGTCACCATCGACGACCCCAACGTCGTCTACACCTTCCACTTCTACGAACCCTTCGCCTTCACGCACACGCACGCCCCCTGGGCCGGCATGGCGCGTGTGGAAGGTGGCCAGTGGGCGCCAGCACGGCGCGCCGAACTCGCCGCCGGCCTGCAACGCTACCTCGACTGGGGCGCGCGCCACGGCGTACCGCTCTACCTCGGCGAATTCGGGCTGATCCGCGCCGCGTTCGAGGCGAATCGCAACGGCCTCGGCTGGGCCGCCGACATGGTCGATCTGGCCGAAGCCGCCGATCTGCCCTGGACCTGGCACAGCTACCACGAAGACTACTTCGCGCTTTACTACGGCTATGGCAAACCGATCGACCCGGCGAACGCGAACGATGCGCTGATCGACTTGTTCCGCGACAAACTGGCGCGCTGAGGCAGTGCACGAACTGGCGAAGCGGTGCAAGATGCCGGCATCCCGCCGCCGACCGGAGTTCCGCATGTCCGCTGCCCTTCGCAAGTCGCTGCTCACACTCACCCTGGCTTGCTTCGCCGGTGCCGGCTTCGCGGCCGACGCGCCGTGCACGCCGAGAAAACTCGGGTTCGACCAGCCCGGCTGGACCCACCGCCCGCTGTCGAAGACCAAGCGCGATACGAAATACACGCTGCTCGACAACGGCGGCACCAAGCTGCTGCATGCAGAGGCCGATGGATCGGCCTCGTTCTTCGCGAATGCCTTTGCCAGCCCGGTGAGCGCACCGCCGCGGCTGAGCTGGCGCTGGAAAACCGACGCTGCGGTGCCGGGCGCCGACAACCGCGACAAGAAGAAGGAAGACGCACCGCTGCGTGTGATCGTGGCCTTCGATGGGGATATCTCGACCTTGCCGGAAGCGGAGCAGAAGCGCTTCTCGCGCGCCAAGACGCTGCTTGGCAAGGACGTGCCCTATGCGGTGCTGATGTACACCTGGAGCGACAAGATCCCCAACGACACTGTGGTGCCCTCAGCCCACAGCAGTCAGGTCAAGATGATCAGCATCGCGCCCGGCGCGCTCGGGCAGTGGCAAAGCGTGTCGCGCGACATCGCGGCCGACTACCGCCGAGCCTGGGGCGTCGAACCGGGGCCGGTACTGGGTGTGGCGGTGATGAGTGACACCGACAACACCGGCGCAAAGGCCAGCGGCGACTACGCGGATATCGCCTTCGAATGCGCCCGCTGAACCTGTTACGCGCGGTCCTCGTCACCGGTGCGCTGGCCATCGGTGGCTGCGCCACGCTGCCGACCGATCTCGCACGCACCGAATCGAACGCCTTGAGCGACACCGCCGACACACGGCTCGGCCGCGCCGCGGCGCCCCGATTGGCCGACCATGCGGGCGATAACGGCTTCCGGCCGCTACCCGACGGCGTCGACGCCCTGCTCGCGCGGCTCGCGCTGGCCAAGGCAGCGGATCGCACGCTCGACCTGCAGTACTACATCTGGCGCGACGACCTGACCGGCCGCCATCTCTCCCAGGCACTGCTCGCTGCAGCAGACCGCGGCGTGCGCGTGCGGGTGCTGCTCGACGACATCGGTACCAGCGCCGACGACGCGGTGCTGCTGGCGCTGGACGCACATCCGAACATTGAGATCCGCCTCTTCAACCCGGTCGCCAATCGCAGCTTTCGCATGCTGGGCATGGTCTCGGACTTCGAACGCACCAATCGGCGCATGCACAACAAGGCCTTCATCGCCGACAACCAGGCCGCGATCCTCGGTGGCCGCAACATCGGCGACGAGTATTTCGACGCCGGCAGCGATGTCGCTTTCGGTGACCTTGATGTGCTGACTTTCGGCCCGGTCGTGCCAAGCGTCTCGGCGAGCTTCGATCAGTTCTGGAATGCACAGGCCTCGGTGCCGATCGCGGCGTTGGCCGGGCACGCAGGCAACGCGGCCGCGCTGGCGGCGACCCGCACGGCACTCGACGCCTTCGTCAACGCGGAGCGCGAAAGCCCCTATGTGCTGGGCGTCGCCACAGCCGTCGCGCACGTGCTGGATGAACGGGACGGGCAATGGTTCTGGGGCAAGGCGCGGCTGTTGCATGACGACCCGGAGAAGATCCGGCGCGCCCCCGGCGAGGCGGAAGGCACGCTGTTGAGCCAGTTCAGCGGCATCGGCAACGAAATCAAGTCCGAGCTGCTGGTGGTCTCGCCCTACTTCATCCCCGGCGACGCTGGCGTTGCCTGGTTCCGCGGCCTGACCGAACGCGGCGTGAAGGTCACGATCCTCACCAACTCACTCGCGGCGAGCGATGTCGGTGCGGTGCATTCGGGCTACAAGCGCTACCGCGAGGCGCTGCTGGAAGCCGGCGTGCGGCTCTACGAACTCAAGCCCTCCGCGATCGAACAAGCGATGGAGAAAAAGAAGAAGCTGTTCGGCGCATCGCGTGCATCGCTGCACGCGAAGACCTTCCTGTTCGACCGGCGGGTCATGTTCATCGGATCGCTCAACCTCGATGCCCGCTCGATCGAGCTGAACACCGAGATCGGCCTGCTGTGCGATAGCGCCGAGATGACCGAGGAGATGGCGAGCGGGCTCGAGCGAAACCTCGACGCCGTAGCCTGGCGACTGGCGCTGGCACCCAACGCCAGCGGGCGTCGTCAGCTCGTGTGGATCGAACAGACACCCAGCGGCACGCGAACGCTCACCGAGGAACCGGATGTCAGCCTGATGCGACGCTTCGGCGTGTGGTTCCTCGGCCTGCTGCCGATCGAATCGCAGCTCTAGCGGAGCAGCGCCGAACAGCGCGCGATGGCCAAACTATGACTGGCCCTGCGGGCCGCAGCGCTCGAACGGCGCACGGTCCAGCAAGTCGTAGCGGGTCGTGCTGCCATCGACTTCCTTCAGCTCGAAGGCGTCCTTGCCGAGCGGCATGATGGCATTTACATCCGGCGGCCAGACGAGGCCGGTGTCGTACATCCACACGATCTGCTTGCCGGCAATGCCCCAGGAGCCGGACATCGCGGTACGCGGCCGCGCGGTGTCGCGATACGCATCGGCACGGAAGCTGCCGTCTTCATCCAGCACCACGCGGTAATGCTCGTTACCACGCGTCGCCGCCCAGATACCGACGTATTCACAAGGTGTGTTGGGCAGCGCGTCGAACAGCTTGCGACGCTCGGCGAAGCTGCGTCGACCGGCTTCGTCCGACTTCGCATCGACGCAGGCGACGAAGGCCTTCGTCGATTCCAGTGCGGTGCGCTGTTTGGGATCGAAGCGGGTGGCGTTCTTGCACTGAAGCACCACGTTCGCTTTCTCGATACGCCCGTTGCTGCACGACAGCGGCGCGGTGACGAGGCCGATCGCCACCGCGACGGCGATCAAGGACCACAGCAGGCGCGTCGGTGTAACGCCGAGATAGGGGTTGTCCATGTTGGTTTCTCGCTGCGCCGCGGACGCCGATACCGGCGTCCACCCGGCGCAGCCCAAGGATGCGAAGCCGCTCAGCGACCCAGTACGTCGCGCAGCGCGGCGGTGCAGAGGCGGATGTTCTCGACGCGTGCGCCGTAACCCATCACGCCGATGCGCCATACCTTGCCGGCCAGCGCGCCGAGCCCGGCACCGATCTCCAGCCCGTAGTCGCTGAGCAGCGCCGCGCGCGCGGCGGCGTCATCCACGCCAGCCGGGATACGCACTGCGTTGAGCTGCGGCAGTCGCGCATCGGGCCGCACGACAAATTCGATGCCCATCGCTTCGAGGCTGTCACGCAGCATCTCGTGCATCGCGCGATGCCGTGCCCACGAGGCCTCAAGCCCCTCTTCGGCCAGCATCACGAGCGATTCATGCAGGCCGTACAGCGGGTTCACCGGGGCGGTGTGGTGGTAGGTGCGCTTGCCCGCGCCGGACCAGTAGCCGAGCACCAGATTCAGATCCTGGAACCAGCTCTGCACCGGATGCTTGCGCGCCTTCAGCTTCGCCACTGCGCGCTCGCCGAAGCTCACCGGCGACAGGCCCGGCGTGCTGGAGAGACATTTCTGGCTACCCGAGTAGGCCGCGTCGATGCCCCACTCGTCGAGCAGCACCGGCACGCCACCGAGCGAGGTGACGCAGTCCATGATCGTCAGCGCATCGTGTTCGCGCGCGATCTGCGCCAGCGTTGCCGCGTCCGAAAGCGCGCCGGTCGAGGTTTCGGCGTGCACAAAGGCGAGGATGCGAGCCTGCGGATGCGCGCGGAAGGCGTGGCGCACTTTCTCCGGGTCCACCGGCGCGCCCCACTCGTCTTCCACGATCACCGGCGTGCCGCCGGCACGGCGCACGTTCTCGGCCTGGCGGCCACCGAACACGCCGTTGACGCACACGATCACCGTGTCGCCCGGCTCAACCAGGTTCACGAAGCAGGTCTCCATGCCCACCGAACCGGGCGCAGAGACCGGGAAGGTGAGTTCGTTCTTCGTCTGGAAGGCCCAGCGCAGCAGCGTCTTGAGTTCTTCCATCATGCCGCTGAAGACGGGGTCGAGATGGCCGATCGTCGGCAGCGCCATCGCCTGCAGCACACGCGCCGGTACATCGCTGGGGCCGGGGCCCATCAGCACGCGACGGGGCGGGTGGAAGGAGGTGATTTGCGGCGCGCTGCGGTCCATGTACGGCTCTCCGACGGGTTCTGGTGAGGCGCCGATGGTGGTGCCGCGCTGCGGGGCGGTCAAGCCCGCAACAACCCTAGTTCATGCCGACTCGGTGAGCACGCGGCGGTGGCCCCGGATCGCGGTGGGCGCAAAGCCGAAGCGGCTGCGGAAGCGCAACGCGAAGCGCGAGGCGGATTCGTAGCCGACCGACTCGGCAATCCGCGTGACTGGCATCGCGGTGGATTGCAGCAGCTGCATGGCGCGCGTCATGCGCACATCGACCAGCAGTTCGCTCAGTGCCGTGCCCTCGGCCGCGAGGCGGCGGCGCAGCGTGGCCTCGCTGATCGCCATCGCGCCCGCAACCTGATCGGTGTTCCACGCGCGGCCCGGCTCGGCGTCGAGCAGCCCGCGCACTCGCCGCACGAAAGAGGGTGGCGGTGCCTCGACGAAGCGGCCGCCGTGATGCGCCAGCCACACCAGCAGCTCGGCCATGCGGTGGCGCGCGACCCCCTCGGGCACCGTGTCGGCCTGCGCAATCGCGTCGCGCGCATGCAGGCAGGCGTTGGCGAAGGCGTCGCCTTGCGGATGAATCGCCAGCACATCGCGGATCGGTGGTGCGTCGCAGACCTGTGCTGCGAGCAGCGCCGGTTCCCACACCAGCCAGAAGGCCTCGTAGCGGCCGTCCGCGCCGATCCGGTTGGTCACGTCGAAGTGCTGCCCGCCGGCAATCGCAAGTGCCTCACCGGCGTGCAGCACGCATTCGCCATTGGCCCAGCTGAGCAGCTTTTCGCCGTGCGTGATGAAGATCAGGATCGGCGTGTCGATGAACACCCGCGCAAAGCGCAGCGCCTGTCGCTGCACTATGCGCGCGGTGCTGCCAACGCCGGGGCGGGTATGGATCTCGGGGCTCATGGGTCACATGGCGGGTGTGGATACCCGCCAGTGTCGCCGATCCACGCCGCTCAGCGCGCGCCCGTGGCGGTGAGCGCAGCGCGGCCCAACGTGACGCTGCGCATCATGAAGCCCATCATCGCTGGCGTGGCATGCGCCGGCAGATCAAAGCGCTCCACGCTGAGCGCATGCACCGTGACGATGTAGCGGTGCGTTTCGCCTGCCGGCGGGCAGGCGCCGAGGAAGCCGGGCTGGCCGGTATCAGTGTTGAGCTGCATCGCAGCCGCCGGCAGCTTGCCCGCGGCACTGCCAGCGCCGGCCGGTAAGGCGCTCATGTCAGCCGGCAGGTTCGCAACCACCCAGTGCCACCAGCCGGAACCGGTCGGTGCATCCGGGTCGTACATCGTCACCGCAAAACTCTTGGTGCCGGCTGGCGCGTTGTCCCAGCGCAGGTCGGGCGAGACGTTGCCGCCGCTGCAACCGAAGGCGTTGGCGTATTGCGCTGGCGCCAGTTTGCCGCTCGCCAGCGCATCGCTGCGAAGCGTGAAATCGGCCGCAAACGCGGGCATCGCGATCAGGGCGCCGATCAGGACGAGGGATCTGGCTTTCATGGCGGGCTTCCTTGCAGGGTTTCGGTGTCGCCAGTATCGGCACGGAGCACCCCGCTTTGCGCACCAAACCGATCGATTTCGGTGCCGATCCGATCAAGCCGGCGCTGCTCGCCGCCGGGCGGCCATGCGGGTACACTCAGCCCACACAGCAGCAGGTGCCCCGATGGCGTTCGCCGGAGGGGTGAAACGGGAAGCCGGTGCGCCCTTGGGCCATTCCGGCGCTGCCCCCGCAACGGTAAGCGATTGAAGACGCGGCAACACGCCACTGTGGCAACACGGGAAGGCGCTGCGTCGGTGCCAGCCGGCACGCTCGCAAGCCCGGAGACCGGCCTGAGGCTGACAGCGGGTATCGCGGGTGGGCGGTGCTGCGCGGGGCCTTGGCCCTGCCGCAAGCGGCCCCCGGCGCGCCCGTTCGTTCCCGATGCGGCGCGGGCGTTGCGCAGCTTCGGGGTATCGCAACGCGACCGCGCCGGCCAGCTTGGCCCCGGTTCGCTCCGCAAAAGGTCCCGCCATGCTCGCACCCGCACGTCGTTCCCAACAGGCCATTGCCGTCGCGCTCGTTTTGCTGATGGTCGCCAGCCGTGGCCATCACCTCGCTTCGCTCGCGCATCTGCCCGGCAGTTCGTGGGCCGTATTCTTCCTTGCAGGCGCCTACCTGCGCCCGCGCTGGGCTCTCCCGGCCCTGCTCGGCCTCGCTTTCGCGCTCGACTATGTTGCGATCGCCTGGCAGGGGGTCAGCGACTTCTGCGTCAGTGCCGCCTATGTCGCGCTGATCCCGGCCTACGCGGCGCTGTGGGGTGCCGGCCGGCTCTATGCCACGCGCCACAGCGACACGCTGCGCGCCCTGCCTTGGCTGGCGCTCTGCGCGCTGGGCGGCGTGCTGATCTGTGAGCTGATTTCCAGCGGCAGCTTCTACTTCTTCTCCGGCCGTTTCGCCGAGCCGACACTCACGGTGTTTGCAGAGCGGCTGACTACCTACCTGCCGGGTGATCTGAGCAACACCGCGTTCTGGATCGTGATGGCCACCGGCGTACACGCCTGCTTTGCAATGCTCGCCCACACCGCGCCGCGCGGACAACGCACATGAGGCACAGCACCCGCATCGGTCAGACGCAGGCAGGGTTCGTGCAGTGAGCACCGTGGCAGCTGTGCTGCTCGCACTTGCGCTGGACGCCCTGCTCGGCGAACCGCGACGCTGGCATCCGCTGGTCGGTTTCGGCCGTCTGGCGCAGGCGCTCGAAACACGTTCCAACCGGCGAGCCGGCCGCCCGTTTGCCCGGCTTGCCGGCCTCGGTTGCTGGGCGTTGCTGGTGCTGCCACCGGTGGCGGTGTGTGCGCTGCCGCTGCCCGCGCCCATCGATACCCTGGTCGGCGCACTGGTGCTGTACTTCGCGATCGGCGCACGCAGCCTCGCCGAACATGCGCGCGCGGTCGCCGCCCCCTTGCGGCGCGGCGAACTGGCAACGGCAAGGCAAGCGCTCGCGATGATCGTCAGCCGCGACACCGCTGCCCTCGGCGAATCGGGTGTCGCTGCGGCGACCTGCGAATCGGTGTTGGAGAACGGCAACGACGCGGTGTTCGGCGCGCTGTTCTGGTTCGTCGTCGCGGGTGCGCCGGGCGCGATGCTGTTCCGGCTCGCCAACACGCTGGACGCGATGTGGGGCTACCGCACACCGCGCCTGCTGCACTTTGGCTGGGCGGCGGCGCGGCTGGATGACCTGCTGAATCTCATCCCGGCACGGCTCACCGCGTTCAGCTATGCCCTCGCCGGCCAGTGCACGAACGCGTTGTACTGCTGGCGCAGCCAGGCCGCGCAGCACGATAGCCCGAACGCCGGGCCGGTGATGGCGGCCGGCGCTGGCGCGCTGGGGCTGGCATTGGGCGGCCCGGCGGTGTATCACGGTGTATTGGAAGCGCGCCCGAGGCTGGGCCGCGGCCGCGCCGCCACGCCGGCCGACATCGGCGCGGCACTGCGCCTGATGCAACGCGCGCTGATGCTATGGCTCGCAGCAATCACTCTGGGAGGCCTCCTTGCGACCTGCATCGGCACCTGAGCTCGCCACCCCGCACGGCGGGCGTCTGCGCGAAGCGGCGCGCCGCTACGGCATCGCACTCGACCAGTGGCTCGACCTCTCGACCGGCTTGAATCCGGTCGCCTGGCCGGTGCCGCCGCTGCCGCTGAGTTGCTGGCAGCGCCTGCCGGAGGACGACGACGGGCTGGAGATCGCCGCCGCGCAGTATTACGGCAGCGACATGCTGCTGCCGGTCGCCGGCTCGCAAGCGGCCTTGCAGGCCCTGCCCTGGCTGCGGCCACACGGCGCAGTCGGCGTGGTGCAACCGGCGTATGCCGAGCACGCGGCGGCATGGCTGCGCGCCGGGCATCACGTCGAGGATGTCGAGCCCGACGCGATCGACAGCTTGCTGCCGGCGCTCGATGCGCTGGTGCTGGTCAATCCGAACAACCCGACCGCCGAGCGCTACCCGATCGCGCGCCTGCTGGCCTGGCACCGCCAGCTCGCAGCCCGTGGCGGCTGGCTGGTGGTGGATGAGGCCTTCATCGACGCGACGCCGGCCGAAAGCCTGGTGGCACACGCAGGTCTTCGTGGCCTGATCGTGCTGCGCTCGCTCGGCAAGTTCTTCGGCCTCGCGGGTGCGCGCGTCGGCTTCGTGTTCGCCGATGCGGCGCTGCGCGGGCGGCTCGCGCATCTGCTGGGGCCGTGGGCGGTCAGCGGCCCGGCGCGCACGGTTGCGATGCTCGCGCTTGGCGATCACAGCTGGCAGGCAAACCAGCGCCAGCGCCTGCCACAGCAATCCGAATCGCTGCGCGCGCTGCTGTCGCGCCACGGCCTGCCGCCCGCCGGTAGCAACGCACTGTTTCAGTGGGTGCGCAGCGAACACGCGGCGGAAATCGCCCACACGCTGGCGCATCAGGGTGTGCTGGTGCGGCGCTTCGATTATCCGGAAAGCCTGCGCTTCGGCCTGCCGGCCGACGCCGCCGGCTTCGCACGACTCGATCTCGCGCTCGGCCGCGCCATGGCGGCCTTAAGTCTCGCTTAAGTCGGCTTCAGTCGGGATTAAGTCTCGCGCCTGCAAGATGCAAGCGCGTTGTACAGCAACGAATCCCAACCGATCAGGAGTGATGACCATGAAGAAGCTACTTGCTGCCTTGTTTGCGATGAGTTTTGCTGCCGGCGTGTTCGCCGCCGACGCTGCACCCGCCCCTGCCGAAAAGCCGGCTGCCGAAGCGGCCAAACCCGCCAAGCCGGCGAAGACCAGCCACAAGAAAACCAGCCACAAGAAGGCCGCGAAGCCCGCTGCCGAGAAAACCGAAGCAGCCCCCGCCAAGCAGTAACCCGTCCGGCCGCGATTGCGGCGGAGGGGGAGAGTTGGGCTCCGGCAACTTGCCGGAGCCCGTTTTTTTGGTGGCGCGTGAACGATAATCGCCGCCACGAAAACCTACGGGGATGAGCGGTATGCGCGTGTTGCTGGTGGAAGACGATCCGATGGTCGGCGATGCGAGCCGGCTGGGCTTGCTGGCTGCGGGTTTCACCGTCGATTGGGTGCGCGACGGGCGCGCCGCCAAACTGGCCATCGAAGCCAACGAATACGCCGCCGCCGTGCTCGATCTAGGCCTGCCGAAGATTGACGGGATGTCGCTGCTATCGCACCTGCGCCAGCAGGACAACCGGCTACCGGTGATCGTGGTGACCGCGCGCGACGCGGTGACCGATCGCATCGCCGGCCTCAACGCCGGTGCCGACGATTACCTCACCAAGCCTTTCGACCTCGACGAACTGGTCGCCCGCCTGCGCGCGCTAATCCGCCGCAACAGCGGCCGCACCCAGCGCGTGATCAGCTGCGGCGCGATTGCCTTCGATACCGAGGCGCGCACCGTGAAACTCGATGGCGAACCGGTCACGTTGTCGGCACGCGAGCTGTCGCTGCTCGAAATCCTGCTCGAAAAACCCGGCGCGGTACTGTCGCGCGAGAAGCTGGAAGAAAAGCTCTTCGGCTGGGGCGAGGAACCCTCCTCCAACGCGCTTGAAGTGCATCTGCACAATTTGCGCCGCAAGCTTGGCGCCGACCGCATCCGCAACGTACGCGGCGTAGGCTACAAGGTGGTCGCGTGAGCGCTCCGCGCTCGATCCGCGCCACCGTGCTGGGCTGGCAGCTCGGCGCCATGCTGCTGCTCGGCTGCGTTGCGGTGCTCGCCGCCTACACGCTGGCAGTGCGCTCCTTCGATACGCTGCGCAACCTCGAACTCGCGCAGATCGCCGATGCCGTTGCGCGACATGGCGTGCAGCCCAATGACGACGACGACGAACAACCCGGCGACTTCCTTAGCCAGGTGTGGAACGCCAACGGTAGGCTGGCCTACGCCAGTCACGACCCGGCGGTGCCCAAGCCCAGGAAGCTGGGCGAGTTCGACTTTTCCTACGACGACCGTTCCTGGCACGGCTTTGCGCGCACCTACGGTGGGCAGACCATCCTCGTTGCACGTGAAGCGGGTGCACGCCGCGAACTGTTCATGCAGATCTCGCTCCCGATGCTGACCGTACTGGCCGGCCTTGCGACCCTGCTGACGGTGTTGTTGGGGATTCGCGTCAACCGTGCGCTGGCACCGTTGTCTTCGCTGCGTGCGGCCTTGTCGGCGCGCGATCCCAGCTCGCTGACACCGGTGCCGGCCGACGACGCGCCGCGCGAACTGGTGCCACTGGTCGGCACGCTCAACGGGCTGCTCGAGCGCGTCGAGGGCTTGCTGGAGGGGCAGCGCCGCTTCATCGCCGATGCGGCGCACGAGCTGCGCACCCCGGTCACCGCGATCCGTTTGTATGCTCAGCTCGCGCAGCGCGCCGAAACCACCGCCGACCGCGATAGCGCGATCGCCAACATCGAAGCGAGCTGTCTGCGCGCTACACACCTCGTCGAACAGTTGCTCGCGCTGGCACGGCTGGACCCCGACAACCAGCCGGGCCGCGCACCGGTGGCACTGGAAAGCCTCGCCCGTGACAGCGTGATCGCGCAATCGCCGCTCGCGGAAGCCCGCGGCATCGACCTCGGCCTGGGCGATTGCATTGCCGCCTCGGTGGATGGCAGCGAAGCGGAATTGCGCATGCTGCTCAACAACCTGATCGACAACGCGGTGCGCTACACCCCAGCAGGTGGGCAGGTGGATGTTTCGTTACTGCGCGGCGCAGCGGGCGGCGTGGAATTGCGCGTTGAAGACAGCGGGCCGGGCATCCCGGAAGAGGCCCACCAGCGCGTGTTCGAGCGCTTCTACCGCCTCGCAGGCGCTGAACAACCCGGCACCGGGCTCGGCCTCGCGATCGTCAAGAGCATTGCCGAGCGGCACAACGCGAAGGTGCTGCTGGAAAACCGCGACGAGGGCGGGCTGCGGGTACGGGTCTGCTGGCCGGCGTGATCAGCGCGCCGCGATCGGGCGCATTGCGCGCACTGCCGCATTGAACTGCTGCAGCAAGGGCTTCGCCATCATGTTTTTCGGAAAGGCGAGGTAGAGCTGATCTACCGTCAGCGGGCGATCCAGTGCGACGAAACGCTCGCGGTTACGCTGCAGTTCGGGGTCGGCCGCAATCGTCGCGTCGATGCCGGCCTGGCCATTGCCGATCAGCGCGGCGTCGATGCGGCCGGCCAGCAGCTTGCGTAGCCGCAGCACCTGGCTGGTATCGCGCTCCACCGCCACATCGCCCGACTGCAAGCTGCGGTCGAAGGCTTCGCCGTAGCTCGCACCAAGCTGGCCACCGAGGCGCTTGCCCCGCAGGTCGTGCAGCTCGCGGTAACTGAACTCACCACCTCGCAGCACGACGATGTTGATGTTGTCGTCATACACCGGGTCGGAGAAATCGAACAGCTTCTGCCGTTCGCTGGTCAGCGATACGCCGATCAGGCCGCCGCGGCCGGCCGCTGCGCTCTCGTACGCCCGCCGCCATGGCGAAAGTTCGAGCCGGAATTTCTGCCCAAGTGCCGGCTCGAGCGCCCTGAGAATACGCGGCAGCTCACCTCGGGCCTCACCCTTCTCGGCCCAGATCACCGGTGGATAGTTGTCGTCACCAAAGACAAGGATGCTGTTGTCCGCAGCGCTTGTGGGCAGCATCACAAGCATCATAACGGTGAACCAGAGCTTCATGCGCCACCTCCAGGGCCAGCGGCGTACCCGGGCTGCGGGCGCTCAGTGTGCCTCGTAGCCGAACAAACGGGATGGGTTGATCCGCACCATCACGCTTTGCCGCGGCACGATCGAGTCAATCGCATGTTCCTTGCGCGCGGTATCGCGCCGCACCGGCTCGACGTAGGGCACGCCGTTGCTGTTGGTAACGCTGAATACCGTTGGCGTGGTGGCGAGCTTGCCACGACGCAGCACGATTGCGACTTCACCATTGGCGAGCCGTACGAAAGCACCCGGCGGGAAGATGCCGATTTCCTTCACCAGCATAGCCGCCAACGGATTCTCCTGCCCACCCATCGAGAGAAAACTCTCGCGCGCCGCGCGGTTCGGCGGCAGGGCGCAGCGGCCGGCGCGCGGGCTGATCTTGGCGCCGAAAATGTCGGCATGGCGAATCAGTTCAGCAAGCGGGGAGATGTTCTTCACGCCACGTGGGTAGCCTTTACCATCCGGCGTTTCATGGTGTTCAGCCACAGCGCGCAGCCAATCGGCATCGCGAAGGCCCGCTTGCTGCAGGATCGCCACGCTGCGCGCCGGATGGGCGTTGATCTCGGCACGCTGGCGCTCGGTCGGCGGTGTGCTCTGCGCAGCCAGAATGGCCTGCAGCTCGAACATGCCCAGGTTCATCGTGAGTGCAGCATTGATCAGCGTTCGCCGCTCATCGTCCGACGCCTCGGTCTTGCGTGCGATCAGTTCGCAGATCACCGCGGTGTGCAGCGAGTGCGCCACGGCGTACTTGGTCGAATCGGCCTGCATCATGACAAATACGCCGACATCGGCATCGCGATCGGTGAGCAGCTGCAACAGCATCGACAGCTGCTGCAGCTTGTCGAGAAAGTCCGGGTCCTTCACGTTGTCGCGCAGCAGCAGCGACAGCTTGGTCTGCAGATCGGACCACAGCCAGATCGGGTCAAAGGCCTGTGGTTTCGGTTTCTCGGAGGCCTGACGCTGGCGGCGAAACTCTTCCTCATCGACGAACATGCCGCGGATCAGCAAGGTCTGAAGCTGCGCTTCGCTCTGGATCGTATAGCCACGACTGAGCAGCAGATTGCCTGCCGCGTCGCGGACATTCCACGGCAGCGGTACGCCGATCTTCACATGGTCGGCCAGCAACTGCAGCTGCTTCATCGAGCGCTCCATCCGGCAGGCGGGTTACCTCGTCTGGCAGTTGACGGGCGTTTAAGCCACAGACTTGAGGATGAGATGTAAAAACTTCAAAAAACAAAAAAGCCGCCCTGGGGCGGCTTTGTTCGTAAGCAACGGCCGTCAACCGATGCGGCCGAGGATGCCGTCGAGCTGATCGAGGCTGCCAAACTCGATCACCAGCTTGCCGGCGCCTTTCTTGTTGGCGGCAATCTTCACCGTGGCGCCGAGCTTGTCGGCGAGGTCTTCCTCCAGCCGCGCAACATCGCGATTGACCGCCTTCGGCAGCTTCTCGGCTTCCGGCTTCTGCGCGTTCTGCACCGCCTTCTCGGTTTCGCGTACTGACAAGCGGCGTGCAACGACCTGGTTGGCGAGCAGGATCTGCTGTGCCGGGTCTAATGCGAGCAGCGCACGCGCATGGCCCATCTCGATATCGCCCAGCATCAGCAGTTCGCGCACCGGCTCCGGCAAAGCCAGCAGGCGCAGCAGGTTCGAGGTGGCCGGCCGGGAACGGCCGACCGCGTCGGCCGCCTGCTGGTGCGTCATGCCGAACTCGTCGATCAGGCGCTGGATGCCCTGCGCTTCTTCGAGCGGGTTGAGGTTTTCGCGCTGGATGTTCTCGATCAGCGACATCGCCAGCGCGGCTTCGTCCGGAATCTCGCGGATCAGCACCGGCACTTCGGCCAGCTCGGCGATGCGCGCCGCACGCCAGCGGCGCTCACCCGCGATGATCTCGTGGCGGCCGCCACCGATCGGGCGCACCAGGATCGGCGACATCACGCCCTGCGCGCGGATCGACGCGGCCAGCTCTTCCAGGCTGCCGGCATCCATGCGGGTACGCGGCTGGTACTTGCCGGGCTGCAGTTCGTCGATCGCCAGCGTATCGAGGCGACCCTTGTTGTCGGCCGAAGTGTCGGCGCCGAGCAAGGCTTCCAGCCCGCGGCCGAGGCCCTTGGGTTTCTTGACCATGTTTCTGATTCCTGATGTTCAAATTCAGCGGTGTCGGCGCGTGAGCTGCGACGGCACCTGATGTTCTTGCCTGGGTAGCGCTATTCGATTTCGCGCGCGCGGTACCAGTACGCGTAGTGGTCGGCGAAGCCGAGCCGCTGGTACAGCGCTCGCGCCACCGCATTGCCAGCACCCACCTGCAGGCACGCATGCCGCGCGCCGGCGTTTTTCGCCCGCTGGAGCAACGTTTCGACGAGCGTAGCGGCGTACCCCCTACCACGCATCTCCGCCTGCGTATGGACGCCGTAAAGGCCGGCAATGCGACCATCGAACAACACGCAGCCCGCCGCGACTGGGGCGTCCCGCTCGCCCATCAGCAGACGGATGCCGTTGCCGGCAAAGGCGACAGCACGTTCAACATCCACCGCGATGCGCTCGGGTGCATCGCCATAGAGCCGCCCCGCTTTGTCGGCGAACTCGCGTGGCCCCACTTCATGCAGTGGCAGCGCGCTCGCTGGCGATTCAGCGGCGACCAGCGGCCGGCACATCACGCGCGATTCCTCGAAGGCCAGAAAGCCGCGTTCGGCGAGTGCCGAATCCAACCCCGCGGGCTGTGAAAACGGCGTGATGCGGAAAGTGAGCGGCAGACCCGCTGCTTGCAGCAGCGCCTCGGCACGTTCGATCCGCTCGTCGATGGCCATGCTGCCGTCGCCGATCGCGTTTACGCAACGCGCACGCTTTGCGCGGCTGTTGGCAAAGCGCACCAACCAGCCATCGACCAGCGCCTGTTCGCGTACATGCGTTGCATTGAGGCCGGCATCTTCTGCCTGCGCAGCAAGTGCGTCGCGCGCGTCGCGCAGGGATTCGGGAATCGCGCCCGGATCGAATGCGGCAGCCATCGGGTGTTAGATCGACTTGATCCGCTCGATCATTTCGGCGGCGAAGGCAAGGTAGGCCTGAGAGCCCTTGGCGGCCTTGTCGAACACCACGCCAGGCAAACCGTGGCTCGGCGCCTCGGCAAGCCGCACGTTACGCGGGATCACGGCCTTGAAGACCTTATCGCCGAAGTGGGATTCGAGTTGCGCAGAAACCTGCTGCGACAAGGTGCTGCGCGGATCGAACATCACGCGCAGCAAGCCGATGATCTTCAGATCACGGTTGAGCTTGGCATGCACCTGCTTGATCGTGTTCACCAGATCCGAGAGGCCCTCGAGCGCGTAGTACTCGCACTGCATCGGGATGATCACGCCGTGTGCCGCGCAGAGGCCGTTGAGCGTGAGCATCGACAGCGACGGCGGGCAGTCGACGAGCACGAAGTCGTATTCGTCGTCGACCGCGTGCAGCGCATCGCGCAGGCGGTTCTCACGGTTCTCGAGATCGACCATCTCGACTTCTGCACCGGCCAGATCACGGTTGCTCGGCAGTACGTCGTAGCTGCCCGCTTCCGAGCGCGCCCGCACTTCCGGCAGCGTATTCAGGCCCACCAACAGGTGATAGACCGAGGTCGCAAGGCTGCGCTTATCTACGCCCGAACCCATCGTCGCGTTACCCTGCGGGTCGAGGTCCACCAGCAGCACGCGCTGGCCATGCGCCGCCAATGCGGCGGAAAGATTGACGGTCGTGGTGGTCTTGCCGACCCCACCCTTCTGGTTGGCGACTGCGAAGATGCGGGCCATCAGTTGCGCTCGAGAACGATCAAATGTCGGTGGGTATCGGCTGCACCGGGCAGCCGCAGGGCGATTGCTTCTTTCATCCGCACGCCGGCCGGCAGCTGTGCAAGTTCTTCGTGAGGATACACGCCCTTCATGGCCAGCCAGTGACCGCCATCAGCAAGCAGATGATCGGTCAGCCTGACAAAATCAGCCATGTCCGAGAAGGCGCGCGAGATCACGGCGGGGAAACGCACCGGCGGCTGCCATTGTTCGACACGGACATGATGCGATTCGAGGTTCTTCAGGCCGAGGTCGATCTTCGCCTGGCGCATGAAGGTCACTTTCTTTTGCACCGTATCGATCGTATGCACTTCCAGATCCGGCCGCACGATCGCCAGCACGATGCCGGGCAGCCCGGCACCGGCGCCGATGTCGGCGATGCGATCCACACTTACGTGTGGCAGCACCGTCAGCGAATCGAGCAGATGCAGCGTGATGATCTCGTCCGCGTTACGGATCGCGGTGAGGTTGTAGACCTTGTTCCACTTGGCGATCAGCGCGGCGTAGGCAAGCAGGCGTTCGCGGATGTCGGTGGGCAGGTCGAGGCCAAGTTCGGCCAGGCCGTTATCGAGCAGTTGATTGGGCGTCATGCAGCGGCGTCGCGGATCTGGCTGGATTTCTTCAAATGGATCAGCAGCAGCGAGATCGCCGCCGGGGTCACGCCCTGGATGCGGCTCGCCTGGCCGATGGTTTCGGGTCTATGCGCGGCGAGCTTCTGCCGTACTTCGTTCGACAGTCCGCGCACCTGTGCGTAGTCGAGGTCGATTGGCAGCGGCGTGTTTTCCTGCGCCGCCTGGCGGGCAACTTCGTCCTGCTGGCGATCGATGTAGCCT
>CAMFLH010000069.1 GCA_945957295.1 uncultured Uliginosibacterium sp. | reverse complement strand
CCTGAACATCGGCTACTTCGCCCAGCAGGAGCTCGACGTGCTCGATCCTGCGGCGTCGCCGTTACTGCACATGACCCGCCTCGCCAAGAACACCCCGGCGCACCTGCGCGGGCCGGGCCAGAGCGGCACCGAGCAATCGCTGCGCACCTTCCTCGGCACCTTCAACTTCAGCGGCGACATGGTGCATCAGGCCGTCGGCACCATGAGCGGCGGTGAGAAGGCGCGCCTCGTGCTGTGCATGATCGTGTGGCAGCGCCCCAACCTGTTGCTGCTCGATGAGCCGACCAACCACCTCGACCTCGCCACGCGCGAGGCACTCGGCGTCGCACTCAACGAGTTCGAGGGCACCGTGATGCTGGTCAGCCACGACCGCGCATTGCTGCGCGCCGTGTGCGACGAGTTCTGGCTGGTCACGCGTGGCGGCGTCGAGCCCTTCGACGGCGACCTCGACGACTACCAGCAATTCCTCTTGGAGGAAGCTCGACGTATGCGCGAGCTCGCTGCCGCCGCGCTGAAAAAGAGCAGCTGACAGGCACGCGGCACACGGCGGGATATGCGCAAACCGCAATCCCGCTCATGCCGCGCGGTTAGGAAGGAAGCGGCTAAGCTGTGCACCTCCCAACCGGAGGCCCCGACATGGCCGCAATCCCGTTCGACCCGGACGCACCGGACTTCACCCGCCGCTACACCAACCTCGCCGACCCGCGCCTGGGCGCCGAGACCATCGCCTGCAGCGACGACTTCTTCGCCGCAATGTCGCGCATGCTCTCGCCGGACGAGCCCGTCTTCATCCCCGGAAAGTACGACGCCAACGGCAAATGGATGGACGGCTGGGAGTCGCGTCGCAAACGCGGGCCCGGCAACGACTGGTGCGTGGTACGGCTGGCGCGTGCGGCCCGCATCGCCGGCGTGAACATCGACACCCGCCACTTCACCGGCAACTACCCGCCCGGCGCCTCGCTCGAAGCCTGCTTCTGCGAGGCGGGAGATCCCGCTGCGGACGCGGTGTGGACGCCGCTGCTGCCCACCGTGGCGCTGCAGGGTAATGCCCACCACTATCACGCCATTGCCAGCAATGAGGCGTGGACACATGTGCGCCTCTCGATATACCCCGACGGCGGCATCGCCCGCCTGCGGGTGTATGGACGCCCTGCCACCGCGCACGCCCCCGGCAGCGAGATCGACCTCGCCGCGGCGATCAACGGCGCCTGGGTCGTCGCCACAAACAATGAGCACTTCGGCCGCGCCGCCACGCTGCTGCTGCCGGGGCGCGGCGTGAACATGGGTGATGGCTGGGAGACCCGCCGACGGCGCGAGCCAGGCAACGATTGGTGCGTAATCGCTCTGGCAGCACCGGGCATCATCGAACAGGTTGAGGTCGACACGGCTCACTTCAAGGGCAACTACCCAGACGCATGCTCACTCCAAGCAGCCCGAATGGGCGATAGCACAGTGCAAACCCTGACGACGCAGAGCATGTTCTGGCCCGAGTTGCTGGCTCCGCAAAAACTGCAGATGGATGCCGTGATGGGTTTTGACAACCTCGCCAAGCTCGGCGCCGTTACCCATGTGCGTTTCAATATCTATCCCGATGGCGGGGTCAGCCGCTTACGCCTGTTTGGCAAGGTGGTCTGCGAGTGAAGCTGCTGCGTCTGGAACCCCTCACGCGCCACGCCTTTGCGCCATTTGGAGACGTGATCGAGGCCGACGACTCGGCGCACCGCTTTGCCATTAACGGCGGCAACACCGAGCGGTATCACGATCTCGCTCGTCTGGACCCCGGCGACGGAGGCCGCATCATCGTCAGTATCTTTCGCGCTCAGCCGCGCGCCCTTCCATTCCCCATCACGATGCTCGAGCGCCATCCGCTCGGCTCGCAGGCTTTCGTTCCACTGAGTGGGCGCGACTATCTTGTCGTCGTCGCTGCCGAACCGGCGCCATCCACCCTGCGCTGCTTCCTCGCACGCGGCACACAGGGCGTGAATTACGCGCCCGGCACATGGCACCACCCCTTGCTCGCATTGGACGAAGTCTGTGACTTTCTCGTGCTTGATCGGAGCGGCGCCGGGAGCAACTGCGACGAAGTCATGCTCCCCGAACACCCCGTAGTTGGTGCGATGAATGGCTGTTGGAGTGCCAAAACCTAACGTCAATCGAGGGTGGAACAAAATGGGACAGCAGGGCCGCGCTAGCCTTTCAGAACACTCCGCGTTCAACCCAGGTCTATCGAGGCGCAATTTAGACAGATATCCGAAGCCTGCCTGCGTAACACCGGAAGAACCGTCTGGGAAAGAAAGAATGGCGCCAGAAAACACGGCGCAGAAAGCGAAAATGCAGAGCGCCGGACAAGCCGGCGCCCTGCATTCAACATTGGTTGCGGGGACAGGATTTGAACCTGTGACCTTCGGGTTATGAGCCCGACGAGCTGCCAGACTGCTCCACCCCGCGTCGGAGAAGAAGAATTATGGATTAACGCGTTTTTAATGTCAACCCACGAATTCGATAAATTTTTTGGTGCCGACAGTAGGACTTGAACCCACGACCTTCGGTTTACAAAACCGCTGCTCTACCAACTGAGCTATGCCGGCGCCGGAGGTGGCGGATTATACATATTCGCGCTGCGGATGCTACGACTGTCGTGCTATCTTTTTCCGCTGCGCACCATTTCCTTCATGGCGGCCTCAGGAAAGCACATTGATGACGCGTCAGACACTCCGTGTTCTGTTGGTGGAAGACAACGAGGACGACGCGATCCTGCTACTCGCGCGCCTGCGCCGTGCCGGTTTCGATGTGATCTCTGAACGGGTCGAGACACCACAAGCCCTGGATGCGGCGCTGAGTCGAGGCTCTTGGGATCTGATTCTTTCGGACTACAAGCTTCCGGGCTTCTCTGGCATCGCCGCGCTCGAGCAGGTGCAGGCGCGCAAGATCGATGTGCCGTTCTTCATCATCTCTGGAACGATCGATGATGAGACAGCCTCGTCTGCGATGCGTGCGGGGGCACAGGACTACCTCAGCAAGGACCGGCTTGATCGGCTGATTCCAGCCGTCGAGCGCGAGTTGCGTGAGGCGCGCATGCGTAGCGAACGCCTGGCGGCGATCGAAGCTGCGCGGGATCATGAAGCGAGACTTGGCGCTCTCGCCGCGAACATTCCGGGCGCGGCATTCCAGATGACCCGCAACGACGACGGGCGCATTTCAATTGAGTACCTGAGTGAAGGCGCGCTGTTTTTGTTTGAGGTGCCGCTCGATGCGCTGATCGGCGATGGCACCCAACTGCTCGGGATGGTGCTGGCAGATGACCGGCCGGGGCTGGATGAAGCGCTGGCCGAGTGTTCCGCGCGACTCGCAACGCTGAACTGGGAAGGCCGTATCCGCGTCCCCGGACGCGACGTCAAATGGATAAACCTACGCGCAACGCCAACCCGGCTGGATTCGCAATCAACGCGCTGGGAAGGCGTGATGTGGAACATCACCCACAGCAAACAATCTCAAGCCGATTTGTCGGCATCGCGTGCCCAGTTGGCCGAGTTGTCGAACCACCTTCAGAGCGTGAAGGAGGAAGAGCGGGAGCGCATTGCGCGTGACATTCACGATGTGCTCGGCGGCCTGCTGGTGGGCATCAAGATTGAACTGTCGTTGCTTGCGAGCCGACTTGAAAGCGATCCGGCGCAAGGCGCGCGCGCCAAACGCATCGCAGGGCTTGTCGACGAGGCGATCACCACGGCGGGCCGCGTTGCGCGCGAGCTGCGCCCGGGCATCCTCAAGGAATTCGGGCTTGCCGCAGCAATTGAGAGCCATGCGGAGGATTTCTCCCAGCGCACTGGGCTCCGCTGCAACGTGCTGTGTGCGGACCACGATATTGAGTGCGCGGAGGACGCCAGCATTGCGATTTTCCGCGTCTTTCAGGAGGCCCTCACCAACGTTGCCAAGCATGCCCAGGCTAAAGAGGTTACGGTGCGGTTGATGCAGGAAGGCGACGAAGTGCTGCTACAGGTAACCGACGACGGCGTCGGCATCCGCAGCGCGGACTTTTCGAAACCACGCTCTTTCGGGTTGCGCGGCATGCGTGAGCGTGTCGCAAGCCTTGGCGGCAGCGTTGACATCCGCGCCTTGTCGCCCCACGGCACTCAGATGGTCTTGCGCGCCCCCGTTGCGCAGCCGGGTACCCATTCGCTGCAGGAAAACGCCCGAGGTTGAGCATGAACGCACCGACGATACGAGTACTGATAGCCGACGACCATGCCATCGTGCGCCAGGGCCTGCGCGCGATTCTTTCGGATACCACCGACATGATTGTGGCGGGCGAAGCGGAAAATGGTGTCCGCGCCCTGCAACTCTTGCGCGACGGCGCATGGGATGTGGTGCTGATGGATGTAAACATGCCCGACCGCAACGGCATCGACACGCTGAAACTGGTGAAAAAGGAATTCCCGAAACTTCCGGTTCTGATGTTGTCGATGCACCCGGAAGAGCAGTACGCGGTGCGGGCACTGAAGGCCGGCGCCTCGGGCTATCTGTCAAAGCAGAGCGCACCCGAACAACTGGTGCTCGCAATCCGCCAGGTCGCGTCGGGCAAAAAGTACGTCAGCGCCGAGGTGGCAGAGCAGCTGGCAACGGCCATCACCGAAGATGACCGCGCGCCCCATGAAAGGCTGTCCGATCGCGAATACCAGACGCTCTGCATGATCGCGTCGGGCAAAACGCTCACGCAGATCGGCGAAGAACTCAATCTCAGCGTCAAGACAGTCAGCGTCTATCGGGCACGCTTGCTCGAGAAGATGAAGTTGAAGAACAACGCGGAGCTGACCCATTACGGGCTCAAGCACGGCCTGGTGGAGTAGCGACTGCGGGGCACTCAAGATGTGCCGGCAGATGCCGTAGGCACTGCATGCCCCTCGACACTCCGGGTACCCCATGAACCAGCCCACCCAAAGCCCTTCCGAGATCGCCCGCGAGGTGCTCAAGCGCCTTGCAGTGAGCCGCGTTCCACCCACGCCAGACAACTTCCGTTCGATCTATCACCAGATTGCCGGCACGACGCCCGACGAGGAATTCCCGGCGCGCGAGTTCAAGAACTTCGCCGCCGAACTGCCGCGCGATCGCCCCGAACAGCTGCGTTTGGCGCGTCGCTTCGAGGGCGCGGTCAGTGAAGGCAATTGGGAAAGCTTCCACAGCCGCATGCTGCAGCTGTTCCAGGAAATCACCGAAGAGACCCCCCCTTGGGCAAGCCTGATCCGCGATCTGCTGACACAACTGGAGCGCCGCCACGCCAACCTGACGCCCAAACGCAAAGCAGAAGCGCTCGAGCATGTGCTCAGCGCAAGTCAGGCGGACGCGCAGCAGTTGTTCAGCCGCTTGCAAGGCCTGATTCGCGGCTGGTCCGCCGATAGCACCGCCGACTCCATCGTCCTCGTCGACAGCCCTGAGGAGGCGACGGCCGAGACCGCAAGCGCCATGTCCGCCCCGCAAGCAGCGGCAAGCGCGAAATCCATTGCGCAGTCCGCGAGCCTTGCAGACAGCCTCGATGTGCGTCGCCTGATTGCGCAAGTGCTTGAAGAAGCCATCGGCGGCCTGTTGATCGAGACACCCGAACTCAGCTCGATGGCCGGTCAGCTTGCGACGGAACTACGCCAGCCAAGCAAGGACTTCGATGCAGAGGGATTTACGAAGCGGCTGCGCGCCTTTGCCTATAAGGTTGAATGGGTCGTGCGGGATCAGGCCGGCATTCGCCAGGCACTGCTTCGGCTGCTGCAACTGATTATCGAGAACATCGGCGACCTTGTGGCCGACGACAGCTGGGTGCACGGCCAAGTCGAGGGCGTGTTGCAGGTAACGAATGGCCCGCTCGATCGTGACGCGATCGACGAAATGGGCAAACGGCTGCGCGATGTCATCCTGAAACAAGGGGTCCTGAAAAAGAGCCTGACGGACGCCCAGGAGCGGCTCAAGGCCATGCTCTCGGGCTTCGTTGATCATCTGTCGGATATCTATGTCTCCACCGGAGGCTATCGCGACCGGATGGAACATTGCGCAGAGCAGGTCGCGCAGGCCCAAACGATTGGCGAGCTCGCCTCGGTAGTCGAAGAGATCATCAGCGAGACCCGCAACATGCAGATCCGCGCGGAAAACTCGCGCGGCGAGTTGAGCGCTCTGAAGCAGCAGGTTGATAACGCCAACGCCGAGGTGGAGCGCCTTCGCCAGGAACTCGACAGCGCAAGCGACCTGGTGCGTCACGACCCGCTGACCGGCGCGCTGAACCGCAAGGGGCTGGATGAAACACTTGAACGCGAGATCGGCCGCGCCGAGCGCAGCGGCAAAGCGCTGTGCATCGCGCTGATCGATGTCGATAACTTCAAGCAGCTCAACGATTCGCTCGGCCACACGGCCGGTGACGAAGCACTGGTTCACCTCGCCCACGTCATCGGCGACACGATCCGCCCGCAGGATTCAGTCGCCCGATATGGTGGCGAGGAGTTCATTCTGGTGCTGCCAGACACCGAACTCGATGCGGCGGTGGGCGTCGTTCAACGCCTTCAGCGCGAGCTGACCAAACGCTTCTTCCTGCACGACAACAGCAAGCGGCTGATCACGTTCAGCGCGGGCGTCAGTCGGCTTGATCCGAACGAGCCCGCAAAACGGTCGATCGACCGTGCGGACGAAGCGATGTACCGCGCCAAGCGCGCCGGCAAGAACCGCGTCGAGGCCGCGCGCTGAGGCGCGGCGCAGAAAATTAATCGAGCAGGTCCCAGCTCACCGGTGTGCCGCGTTTGATGTCGCGCGCGGCGCGCCGCCCGAGCACTTGCTGCAGATGGCCGGGCAATAGCCCCAAGCCGGGCCGGATCGCCCGCACCGATTCCGCACTGAGGCGTTCGCCGGCAGCGACGTCTTTCACGACGTAAAGACTCCTGCGGAACTTCACCGAATCGGCCTCGCGCTCCCCAGGGCCGTAATGCACGGCGCCCAGCGACGCCCTCGCCCGCTCGCATTCGGCCATCAGTTGCCTGACCTCGGCCGGCTCGAGCGAAAAGGCGCTATCGACACCGCCCTCGGCGCGCGACAGGGTTACGTGCTTCTCAATCACCGTTGCGCCCATCGCCACCGCGGCAATCGCGGCGCCGATGCCCAGCGTGTGATCGGACAAACCCACCTCGCAGCCGAATGCCTCCCGCATGTGCGGCAGGGTACGCAAGTGACTTTCTTCCGGCGGTGCCGGGTAGCTGCTGGTGCACTTGAGCAGCACCAGGTCACGGCAACCCGCTCCGCGCGCCGCTTCCACCGCTTCGCCGATTTCGCGCAGCGTGGCCATACCGGTGGACATGATGATCGGCTTGCCGGTCGCGGCGACCCTGCGAATCAGCGGCAGATCGACGTTCTCGAACGACGCAACCTTGTAGCAGGGCACATCGAGCGTTTCGAGGAAATCCACCGCCGTAGCGTCGAACGGGGTGGAGAACGCCAGCATGCCGCGCGCGCGAGCACGTTCAAATAGCGGCTTGTGCCAAGCCCAAGGGGTGTGCGCCTCATGGTAGAGGTCGTAAAGCGTGCGCCCCTTCCAGAGGTTTTCGGTGTCGGTGATCAGGAATTCGCGCTCCGCGATGTCCAGCGTCATCGTGTCTGCGGTATAGGTCTGCAACTTCAGTGCATGCGCACCCGCATCCGCCATCGCATCGACGATCGCCAGCGCACGATCAAGCGAGCCGCCGTGGTTGCCACTCATTTCGGCGATGAAGAAGGGGGTCGAGTCCAACCCGACCCGGATATGCCCGATCTGAATCATGAGAGTGCTCCAAGCGTTGCGGTGATGCGGCGTTCCAAGGATCATCTTGCACGCCCGACCGGCACAAGGTTAGCAACAAATGGCGGGGTTTCCCGCGTCTTATCCGCCCAAGGCTTGTTCGTGGTCGGGGCATCATCCACTTCGTAATGCTGCGCCCGGCACGCACAGGCGGGGCAAACAGGACACGCGCATGAGCAATCTGGACAGACTTCGACAAACCTTCAGCGATGCGCTGGCGATTCCGCCCGATCAGGTGGTGGACGACCTGCGATTCAACAGCATCCCCCAGTGGGACTCAGTGGCCCACATGGCACTCGTCGCGGCCATCGAATCAGCCTTCGAAATCATGCTCGACACCGACGACGTAATCGACATGTCGAGTTTCGCCAAAGCGCAAGAAATCGTCCGCAAGTACGACATCGCGCTCTGATGGAATGACACCGAAGCCACGCGCCCTCTTCGTGATTCATCGCTTCGACACCAAGTCGCTGGCCGACTCGGCGGGAGTGCTCGAAGTCATGAACCCCATGCTGGCTTCGGGTTTGATTGGAGAGCACCGCCTGGTGACGCTGGGGCGCGACACTAATGAATATCGTAGCCTGATCGCGCAACGCGTCGATGAGATTGCCCGCGCGAGCGCAGGGGCAAGCTGCGTCGTCTACGGCGCAGGCGCACACACACGACAATTCATGGCAGAGCTCGGACGCCTGCCTATCTCAGCCCTCGCGGACCGCGACGAGAGCCTGCAGGGCAGTGAGCGACTCGGTCTGCCCGTGATAGCCCCGAGAGATATCCCGCAGCATGCCCGACACGTGGTGATCTCGAGTCGTGCCTATGAAGAAGGGATCGAAGCGGATCTGCGCGCACAGCATGGCGACCAGATCACGCTTCACACCCTCTACGGCCGCAATCCGGACGGAGCGCTTCGCGACCTTTGGGAGCGCGAGATTCTTGATGCGGTGCGCGAGTTCCAGCCAGACCTATTGGTACACACGCCGGTTCATCCCCACGAGAACCTCGTCCCGTCGGTATTCGATGCAGCACGAGCGCTATGCCCTCGCATGAAGATCGTCACCCTGTGGTGGGACTACGACGAAGCCGCGACCAACAGCAGCTACCTCGACTACGAACGCGCGAGCCTGGCGTGGGCCGATCTCGTGATCGAGAACTCCAACGGCACCCGACTGACGAAGATGCGGGCGCATGAACCGCCCTACGAGCACCACCGTCACACCGAACGGGTGATCTTTCACCCGACGGTGTTTGACCCCGCCCTGTTCTACCCCGAGACCGGGGCGCCACCGCAGTACGAGATCGCCCTCTTTGGCAGTTCGGTCGGGCGTCGCCGCGACTGGATCGACCGGCTCAAGAGCCGCTATGGCGAGCGCTTCCAGCACCTCGGTGGCGTGTATGAACAAGACCGCGCGCCGCTGCCGGTCGCCGACTACGCGGCAGCGCTGCGCCGCACGAAAGTCTGTGTCAACACACAGACCTACCCGTTCCGCTCCCAATGCAAGGGCAAGGTAAGAGAGGCCTTGGGATGCGGCGTCCTGCTGCTTGAGGAAGACAACCCCGAAACGCGTCTACTGCTCGCCCCCGGCGAGGGGGTCGAGTACTTTCGCAGCGAGGACGAGCTCTTCGCCCTGATCGACCACTATCTGGCCAACGACGCGGCACGCCAAGCCACCGTGGCGCGAGGCCAGCAAGCATGGCGCACGCGCATGAACGCACACGGCTGGACTGAACGCATCCTCTCGACCTTGTGGCCCACACCGGAACTGGCCCATGTATCGGCATGAAGATCTGACCATCGCCATACCGACCCTGGGTCGTGATGCTGCGCTGCTCGACCGGATACTCGGAGTACTGCAGGCCGAAGCACTGCCAGCCATCGTGGTTTGGGACGGGCATCAGACCCCCTCTCCGGCGCACAGCGCAGCCATTGAGGGGCGTGGCGCCCGACTGTTGATCCACGAACACAACCGTGGGCTGTCCGCCGGGCGTAACACCGGTGCGGCGGCAATGACAACCCCGCTCGGAATGTTCATTGACGATGACATTCTTCCCACAGCAGGATTTGCACAGGCGGTCATCGACTTCCACAACCAGCATCCCGACCCGCTCGCGATGCAGATGGGATGCGTCACCTGGCGCGGCGGTCCGCACCAGTCGGCGTTGACCGAGTGGTTCGAGACCCGCGGCAACTGGAACGTCTTCCACACGGTGCCTGAAGGTCGGCCGCACGCAAATTTCATGGGCGGCTTCACCAGTTTCAAGACGGCTGCACTCCGCGACTTGCGCTTCGATGAAGGATTCACCCGTTACGGTTGTGAAGATGTCGAGTTCGGCTATCGCTTCTTCGCACGCGGCGGAACGCTGTTGAGTTGGCCGCGGGTGCTCGGCATCCACATCAAGCCACTTTCCGCTGCGGACTACTTGCGCGATCACCTCGGGGCTGGCTACTCGCGTGGTGTGCTGATCGCGCGCCAGCCAGACGTCAGCTTCTCACTGCCCTGGACCTGCAAGGCCTTCAACACCACCCTGCCGCGCGAACACCTGGACGCACTGGCTGCGTGCGCTGACAGCCTGCTTCAGCAAGGTGGCGGGCGCCCGACGACGGAACTCGATCTCGTGATGCGATTGCTAAGCGAGCAAGCGTTGCAGAGCGGCTTCATCGACTTCATGACCGCCCAGCACGACGGGGCGAATGCCCTGCGCAATGCCGCCCTCGCAGGGACGTACGTTGACGAACAGGCACTGTGTGACGGTATCGATGACTTTGCCCCACTGCTGCTCGAGCGTGCCCGGCGCTGCACCGACACGACGCAACGCATGGCACTGCTCGCACGCTGCCGCAGCCTGATTCCGCACTATCTGGCGCCGCTGCTGGAAGTGATCGCCGGGCGTGACGACGATGCCGCGAAAGCAGCCCTTCGCGAACACCTCGTAAAGCATGAAGACCGGCTCGACCAACAGACACTTGCCGCCCTCCGCAGCCGGCTCGGCCTGCAGGGCTCAAACGAAATTGGCAGCGGGGCACGGGCGTTGTATGCGCGTCTGCTCAGGGCTCAGTCCGAGGGCGACCTCCACGCGGTGATCGGCGCTGCGCAGTGCCTGCTTGATCTCGATCCAGGCCATGTCGGTGCGCTGGTCGCCTGGGCTCGCGCCAAGATTGCATCGAACAAACCGCTCGCTCGTGTCTTGCTACGCCAGGCGAAGCACCATGTTGGCTTTCGTCCCCTTCATGAACAGGAAGCCCGCGAACCCGAGATCGCAGCCTTGCTGCGGGAAATTGAACAAACACCAGAACGCGAGACCTGAACGATGTCGAAAAACATACTGCTGGTGATGCTGGAGTTCGACAACTGGACTCAAGCCCGCGCCTGGTCCTACACCGGCGCCTATGCCTTTCACGACGGGCTGGTCGAGAACGGGCATCGCTGCACCCTGCTGCCGGCGCTATGGGGCCGGGAACCCGATGCTACGGACAGCTATCTGCGCCACGCGCCCGCTTTGCTCGACGGCGAGACATTCGATGAAGCCTGGGTGTGGTGCGTACATACGCGCTACGACGACGCGTTCTGGACCTGGCTCAAGCGCGTCGCGCCGGTACGTGTCGGTGTCGTGATGGAAAGCCTGTCGGTCAGCAACGAAGAGGCCGCCGAGTTCCCGCAGTTCGCCAAGCGGCGGGACGAGGTATTCGACCAACTGCGTCACTGTACGCACGCCGTGGTGGCGGACGAACTTGATGCGCCGGCGGTCACCGCAACGCTTGGCATCCCAGCCACGTGGAACGTGGTGATGGTGCCTGAGCGCTTCGTGCGCTTTGACGAAGCCCCTGATGTGCCGCAAGCAGCCTTCATCGGGAACAAGTACGGTCCACGCAAGCCCTACCTGGAGGACGCGGCACTCGCGCCGCTGCTGGCGCGCCCGCACCTGCCAGAGCGCGATACCGACCTGCCCACCCGGTTTGACGAGTTCCACGCCGAAGCCCGCGCAAAGCTGCTGGCTGGCCCACCAAGCCGCGCAGATCTCGACGCCTTTACATCGGGCCTGCGCGCGCTGCGGGAAGCGCTGTTCCTGCTGCACCTTGAAGGCATCCGGATGGGTTTCGCCAACGTCAATCTGCCATCGATGCTGCGTGCCTACGCCGGCCGTGTCACCGAGTCGATGGCGGCCGCCACGCCTGCGCTGAGCTGGCTCCCCGACGATCGCCCCGAATGCGCGCGTCTGTTTAGCGCCGACAAGGAAGTCGTGCTGTTCGACTCCCCTGCCAGCCTGCGCGGCCAGCTCGAACGCCTGCGCGACGCCCCCGAGCTTCGCAACAACATCGCCACCGCCGCACGCAACACATTGCTCGTACGCCACACCAGCCGGATTCGCATGCGGCAGTACCAAAATTGGATCGATACCGGTGCAGCGCCCGACTTCTTCAGCGATATCGGTTACAAGCCGGACGTAGCCGAATCGCGCTACTACCGCCATTTCTTCGCTGAAGTCCCAAGCTGGTCACGCCCTACCCCCAATGGCGACGAGCGGGCACGTTGGGAGAAGATCCAGCAGCTCGTCGAGGCCTCCGCATCAGACCCACAGCGTCCGCGAGAGATTGTGGAGATCGGTTGCGGCCGCGGTTGGCTTACCAACCTGTTGCGCGACTATGGCAAGGTGCTCGGCACAGAACCGGTGGGAGACGTCATCGCGCACGCCCGCAAGCTCTTCCCGGACCTTGAGTTCCTGACCGGCAGCGCTGAGATGTTGCACTTTCTCGGCCACGCCGGCCACTACGATCTGCTGGTCTGCTCCGAGGTCATCGAGCATGTACCCTATGCCTACAAGGACGTTTTCGCCCGCGGCCTGGTCGGCCTCGTCAAACCAGGTGGCCACCTTATCCTGACGACGCCGCGCAAGGACATCTACGAACAATGGACGGCGCAATACGGTAAGCCGCAGCAACCGACCGAAGACTGGCTGAGCGAGGCGGAAATGCAGACGCTGTTCGAGAATGAGGGCTGCACCATGCTCCGGCTGGAACGTGCCTTCCTGCTCGATATCTACCAGATCGTTCTGTTTCAACGAGTGCGCTGAGCAGCCGGCGACAGACGGAGAGGTCGATGAGACTCCAGATTTGCATTCCAACCTGGAACCGCGCGGAAGCGCTGTCGCGCATGCTTGCGAAACTCGCTCCCGCCGCCAAGCAGTTCGGCTTCGGTGTGCTGGTTTCAGATAACGGATCGACCGACAACACAGGTGAGGTTGTTGTGCCCTACCTGGGCTCCGGATGGTTTCGCTATCAGCGTCACGATACGAATCTGGGCTTCGACCGGAACGTGGCCAGCCTGTTGTCTGCCTCCGACGCTGACTATGTGTGGTTGCAGGGCGACGATGACGAGGTGGTGTGTGACGCCCTGCCTGCACTCTTCTCCGTGTTGGAAGAACAGCCCGCATTGGTGTGGACCAACATCTGCACCACCGGCATGCCATCGGTGTCCGAGCAACGCGCACTGAGCGCGCTCGATCAGATTTCAGTTGCCGAGTTCTGCTCGCGATTTGGATTCCTCGGGGGCTTTGGCGGGCTCGCGCATTTCGTGATCCGTCGTGAAAGACTTTATGCTCGCAAACTTGCTGACTACGTCGGCAGCAACTACTTGCACGCCTTTGCGCTGGCCAACGCCTTCAACGGCGAGCAGATGCATCTTGTCCATACGCCATTGACACAAGTGACGCCACGGACCGAAGAAGAAACCGCGCGCTACATCGCGAGATGGGAAATGCAGCGCGGCGGCGAGTGGGACAAAGCAGTGCTGCATCAGGCAAAACTGCTCGATGAGTGGTTGCAGGCGTCAAATTCGACTGATCCCGGCGTCTTCCGGATGTACGACGGCGCCCACTATCCTTTTCAACTCCTGCTACTCAAGTCCGTCGGTTGCCTGCGGTTTGCCGGCGGTGAAATCTCCGATGCCCAGATGTGCCTGACGGAGCGCCTCTGTCAGCGCGTGCCCAATCCGCTCTTCGGGCAACTGGCCGCCACGACGCGCAGCCTGAGCATGCCCATCCCCGATGAAGCCGAACAGACCGCGTGGTGGCAGCGCTACCGCCTTGCGGGCCATTCCGACTGGATGTCTTCAGACGAAGAACGGAGCGCCGCATGAAAGCAGTAATCCTTGCCGGCGGCTTTGGCACGCGCATCAGCGAAGAATCGCATCTGGTGCCCAAGCCGATGATCCAGATCGGCGGCAAGCCGATCCTTTGGCACATCATGAAGCTATACGGTCACCATGGCATCACCGACTTCGTGATCTGCCTCGGCTACAAGGGCCATGTGATCAAGGAGTTCTTCGCCAACTACTTCCTGTATTCGTCTGACGTCACGTTCGACCTCGCGGCCAACGCGATGCAGGTACACCACCGGCACGCCGAACCCTGGCGCGTGACGTTGGTTGACACCGGGGAGAATAGCCTTACAGGCGGTCGCCTGGCGCGGGTGCGTGAATACCTCGGTGATGAGGACTTCTGCTTTACCTACGGCGACGGTGTCGCGGACGTGGATCTACAAGCGCTGATCACATTCCACCAGCAGGCCAAAGCGAACGGCGCCTATGCGACGGTCACTGCGGTACAGCCACCAGGGCGCTACGGCTCGCTCGATCTGGCCGGCACCACGGTCAACGGCTTTCTCGAAAAACCGATCGGTGACGGCGGCTGGATCAACGGTGGGTTCTTCGTACTTTCGCCCGCCGTGTTCGACTACGTCGAGGGCGATCAAACCTCGTGGGAGCAGGAACCGATGTCCGCGCTCGCCACACAAGGTCGCCTCGCGGCCTATCGCCACACTGGCTTCTGGGGCGCGATGGACACGCTACGCGACAAGCAGCGGCTTGAAGAGCAGTGGGCGGGCGGCGAAGCGCCCTGGGCAGTGTGGAAATGACCATGTGGCAGAACCGCCGCGTACTCATCACCGGCCATACCGGCTTCAAAGGCAGCTGGCTGTCGCTCTGGCTGGCGCAACTGGGTGCCCGCCTCACTGGCTACAGCCTGCCGGCACCAACCTCGCCGTCGCTCTATCAGATCGCACGCCTGTCTTCGATCTTCAGCGGCGAGTCGATTGCAGATATCCGCGATCTGGAGTCGGTCCGCTCGACTTTCGCCGCCTGCGCGCCGGAAGTGGTCTTCCACCTCGCAGCACAGCCGCTGGTGCGCGCGAGCTACGCGGACCCACTGGGTACCTTGTCCACCAACGTCATGGGGCTGGCGAACGTGCTGGAGGTGGCGCGGAAGACCGAATCAGTGCGTGCGATCGTCGTCGTCACCAGCGACAAGTGTTACCAGAACCGCGAATGGGACTGGAGCTACCGCGAGAGCGACCACCTGGGCGGGCATGACCCCTACAGCGCCAGCAAGGCCGCAGCGGAGATCGTTACCGCCGCGTGGCGCGACTCGTTCGGCGGCCCAGCAATCGCGACCGCTCGCGCGGGCAATGTCATTGGCGGAGGCGACTGGGCGAGCGACCGCATCGTACCCGACGCGCTGCACGCGTTTTCACGCCAGGAAACCCTGCAGCTACGCCGCCCCGGCGCGGTGCGCCCATGGCAACACGTGCTCGAACCCCTGCAAGGCTATATCCTGCTGGCGGAACGCCTGCTGGCCGGTGACAAGGTCGAGGGTGCATGGAACTTCGGGCCTGGCGAGGAAGATTGCATCCCCGTTGGAGAACTCTGCAAACGCCTAGCTTCGCGTATGCCAGAGCCCGTCACCATCGAACATGGCGCGGACGCTTCGCTGCACGAAGCGGGGCTGTTGAAACTCGACAGCGCCCGTGCACGGCATCAGCTCGGCTGGCGCCCTCGCTGGCGACTCGACACGGCGCTCGACGCTACGGCTGATTGGCACCGACACTGGCTCGCCAATGCCGACATGCATCGTGTGACGCTAGAACAGATTGCTGCATACCAGAACGCATGACAGATCATTCACTCGACGCCGAACGCTCGGCACTGCTTGATGCCGTAGCCCGCTACGCACGGAAGGCGCTCGCGCCGAAGGCGTTCATTCCGGGCGTAACGCCGGTTCCGCCCTCCGGCAAGGTAATCGGCGCGCCGGAGCTGACGAGCATGACCGACGCGGTGCTCGATGGCTGGCTCACCACCGGGCGCTTCAACGAAGAATTTGAACAGGCGCTCGCGACACGACTGGGCGTCACGCATGTGCTGACCACCAACTCCGGCTCGTCATCGAACCTGCTTGCGTTCTCGGCGCTGACCTCACCGCTGCTTGGCGAGCGCGCGATCCGTCCGGGCGACGAAGTGATTACCGTGGCTGCAGGCTTTCCGACCACGGTAAATCCGATCTTGCAGAACGGTGCGGTGCCGGTGTTCGTGGACGTGCATCTTCCAACCTACAACATCGACGTCAGCCAGCTTGAAGCTGCGCTTTCCGGGCGCACACGTGCCGTGATGATCGCCCACACCTTGGGCAACCCCTTCGATCTGGCCTCGGTGCGGGCATTCTGTGACGCACACCAGCTCTGGCTCATCGAAGACTGCTGCGACGCGCTGGGTTCCCGCTACGACGATCGACAAGTCGGTAGTTTCGGCGATATCGGAACACTCAGCTTCTACCCGGCCCACCACATCACAACGGGTGAAGGCGGCGCGGTATTCACCAGCAATGCGACGCTCAAACGCGCGCTCGAATCCTTCCGCGACTGGGGGCGAGACTGCTACTGCGCACCGGGCTGCGATAACACCTGTGGCCGCCGCTTCTGCTGGAAGCTGGGCGAATTGCCTGAGGGTTACGACCACAAGTACACCTACAGCCATCTGGGTTACAACCTGAAGATGACCGACATGCAGGCCGCTTGCGGGGTGGCACAACTGAAGCGGCTGGACGATTTCGTCACCGCCCGCAAACAGAATTTCGCGCGCCTGCATGAGCGCCTTCAAGCGTGCAGCGATTTTCTGCTGCTGCCCGAGGCCACGCCCAATTCATCGCCCGCCTGGTTCGGCTTCCCGATCACGCTGCGTGATAACACGGGTACCACACGCAACGATCTCGTCGGCTACCTCGACGAACACAAGATCGGCACCCGCCTGCTCTTCGGCGGCAACCTGACCCGCCAACCCTACATGCTCGGCCGCACGTTCCGCACGGTCGGCGCGCTGCCGAATACCGACCACATCATGCACAACACCTTCTGGGTGGGCGTCTGGCCTGGGCTTGGGGATACGCAGATCGACTACATCGCCGACACCATCGCCGCATGGTTCGGCTCCGGTATCTGATGATGCGCACTGGCAGACCGGACGCTCCCGTTGCACTGGTCACTGGCGCTACCGGCTATCTAGGGCGGCACCTGCTCAGCTACCTGTGCGATGCGGGTTGGCAAGTACATGCACTCACGCGTTCAGACTCGGTAACAAGCAACGAACGACCGATCCATTGGCACGCGCTCGACGGCAGCACCGAGCGCGTCTGCCAGATCCTGACGGCGACGATGCCGGACGTGGTATTTCACCTTGCCGCCGAAGTGCGCAGCAGCCACGGTGTCGCGGACGTCACGCCAATGGTGTCTGCAGGTGTGCTGTTCGGCACCCAGGTGCTCGAAGCGATGCGGCAAAGCGGCGTAACACAGATCGTGAACGCAGGTACCTACTGGCAGCATCACGACAACCAACCGTACAGCGCTTACTGCCTCTATGCAGCCCTGAAGCAAGCGTTCGCCGATGTGCTCCGCGCCTACGCAGACCTCTACGGTTTCAAGGCCGTCACACTCGAACTCGCCGACATCTACGGCCCGGATGATTCTCGCCCCAAGCTCATCAACCAACTCGCCTATGCACTCGTCAATGACGCGCAGATCGATTTGAGCCTCGGCGAACAGTACATCGACCTGGTTCACGTTGATGACGTCTGCAGCGCATTCGCCGCCGCCGCGGATGCACTTGGCGCCTGTGCCCCAGGCACCTTTCAATGTTTCGGCGTCTCTTCGGCAAGGGCGATGACTCTGCGCACGCTGGCCGAGCGCCTTGAAGCCGTATCGGCGAGACACCTGCGGGCGAACTGGGGCGCACGTAGCTACCGCCAACGGGAGACGATGCAGGCGTGGCGCCCGGCTACGCCCTTGCCCGGATGGTCTCCCCGCGTCTCTCTTGAGGCGGGCCTTTTGTCTCTGCTCACGGCGCGAGGACTCCGCGCATGACAATTCCACGTTTCGACGGCGCGACGATGCGCACCTTCATTGCTGGCCATCGCGGTCTGCTTGGCGCCGCGCTGGTGCGGGCAGCAGACGCAGGCACGCAGCTCGTGCGCACACGTGCAGAACTGAATCTCTGCGACACCGCCGCAGTCGACGCCTTCATGCAGGCCGAACGCCCCACGCAGGTGATCCTGGCTGCGGCGCGCGTCGGCGGCATTCATGCGAACTCGACTTACCCCGTCGAGTTCCTCGCCGACAACCTTGCGATCTACACGAACGTAATCCAGTCCGCCCGGCGTGCCGGCGTGCAACGCTTGATCTTCATCGGCTCAAACTGCTCCTACCCGCGTGCGGCCCCCCAACCCATCGCTGAGTCCAGCTTGTTCCAGGGGGAAGTGGAGCCGACCAATTCCGCCTTTGCGATGGCGAAGCTGGCAGCTATCGAGCTTTGCCGCGCCTGCAACCAGCAGTACGGAACGCGTTACCTCGCGGTGATGCCGACCAGCCTTTACGGGCCCGGCGATAACTACGACCCGGCGAACTCGCATGTTGCGGCAGCGATGATCCGGCGTTTCGTGCAGGCAGCCGCAAGCGGCTCGAAGCTTGAGACGATCTGGGGAAGTGGTTCGCCCTTGCGCGAACTGCTCTACGTGGACGACTGTGCCGCCGCGATCTGGCGCCTCGCCGCGCTGCCAGATGCTGAATTCGACCACCTGCTAACGGCCAGCCGCTACCCGGTCATCAATATCGGCGGCGGCACCGAGGTATCTATCCTCAAGCTGGCGCAGCAAGTTGCCGAAATAGTCGGGTATGGGGGCGAGATCCGTACCGATCCGACCAAACCCGACGGCGTGATGCGCAAGTTGCTGGACAACACCCGCATGGCCGCCTTGGGCTGGACGGCACAGGTTTCGCTGGAAGAAGGCTTGCGGCGCAGTGTCGCCGACTACCTCACACGTTTCGCCGCTGACGGCGCAACCCCCTGAACAACGGAAACGACACATGTATTACGAATTGGCAGCAAGCACTTGGGGCGCCGAGGAAATCGCGGCGCTCCATCGCGTCATCGACAGCGGCATGTTCACGATGGGTGAGAACGTGCGCCGCTTCGAAGAGGCGTTCGCCGCGCGCTTTGGCAAGCGCCATGCGGTGATGGTCAACTCGGGCTCGTCGGCCAATCTGGTCGGCGTAGCGGCGCTCTCGTTCAAGCAACACAAACCGCTTCAGCGCGGCGACGAGATCATCGTGCCCGCGATTTCGTGGTCGACCACCTTCCACCCGCTGCAGCAGTACGGCCTGAAGCTGCGCTTTGTTGACGTCGACCTGCAGACGCTGAACATCGACGTCAGCAAGCTCGAAGCCGCGCTGACACCCAAGACCCGCGCGGTGATGGCGGTGAGCATCCTCGGCAACCCGGCGGAGCTACCAACGCTGCGCGCCTTCTGCGACAAGCACGGCCTCTACCTGTTCGAGGACAACTGCGAATCGATGGACGCCAAGGTCGACGGCCGTTTCACTGGCACCTTCGGCGACATCAACACCTTCAGCTTCTTCTTCTCGCACCACATCTCGACGATGGAAGGCGGGATGATCCTGACTGACGACGACGAGCTGTTCGCGCTGTGCCGTGCCATCCGCAACCATGGCTGGACACGCGACCAACCTGCCGGCAGCCCGCTGTACGAGAAGCGCGACGACGACTTCTTCGAGGCTTACCGCTTCATCGTGCCAGGCTACAACGTGCGCCCGCTGGAGCTTTCCGGCGCCGTGGGGCTGGAGCAACTGAACAAGCTGGACGGTTTCACCGCTGCGCGTCGCGCCAACGCGCGCCACTTCCAGGCGCTCTTCGCGAACGACCCGCGCTTTATCATCCAGCGTGAGAACGGCGAATCGAGTTGGTTCTCCTTCACGCTGATCCTGAACCCGGAGATGGATCTGGACCGGCGCCATGTGATGCGCTCGATGAAGGACGCCGACATCGGCTTCCGCATCATCACCGGCGGCAACTTCCTGCGCCACGACGCGATCAAGTACTACGACTACGACTGCGTTGGCGACATCATCAACGCGAATACCGCCCATGATCGGGGCTTTTTCGTCGGTAACCATCCGTTCGACTTGCGCGATCGTATCGACACTCTGCAGCGTGTACTCGACGCTGCCACCCGCTAACGCGTAAAGGCTTAGAGACACCATGAAGATTCTGGTTACCGGCGGCGCCGGCTACATCGGCTCCGTCCTCGTCCCCGAACTGCTGGCGGCCGGCCACGAAGTTACTGTGGTCGACAACTTCATGTACAAGCAGGCAAGCCTCGGCCATGTCTGCGCGCACCCGAAGTTCGATCTGGTGCGCGGTGATGTGCGCATCGAAAGCGTGATGAAGCCGCTGATAGCCAAGGCCGACGCGATCATTCCGCTCGCCGCCTACGTCGGCGCCCCGCTCTGCGCGCGCGATCCGGTGGGTGCATCGAGCACCAACCACGACGCGATCGAGATGATGCTGCGGCATGTCAGCAAAGAGCAGCGCATCGTGATGCCGACCACCAACTCGGCCTACGGCACCGGCGACGAAAACAACTACTGCGACGAGAACTCACCGCTCAAACCGATCTCGCTGTACGCGATCGAAAAGGTGAAGGTAGAGCAGATGCTGTTGCAGCACCCCAACGCGATCAGCTTCCGCCTCGCAACGGTGTTCGGCATGTCGCCGCGCATGCGCATCGACTTGTTGGTGAACGACTTCACTTACCGCGCGGTGAACGACCGTTTCATCGTGCTGTTCGAAGCCCACTTCAAGCGCAACTACATCCACGTTCGCGATGTGGTGCGCGCCTTCATCCATGGCTTCGACAACTTCGAAACGATGCGCGGCCAGATCTACAACATGGGCCTTTCCAGCGCCAACATCTCGAAGCTCGAACTCTGCCAGCGCATCGCGCTGCAGGTGCCTGACTTCACCTTCCTCGAAGCCCCTGTCTCTTATACACATCTGACGCTGCCGACGAATTAGACGGTGTAG
>CAMFLH010000068.1 GCA_945957295.1 uncultured Uliginosibacterium sp. | reverse complement strand
CTACACTCGACTAGTCGTCGGCAGCGTCAGATGTGTATAAGAGACAGGGCTGGAGCAGCATGTGCGCGATTACGACGTCGATGTGATGAATCTGCAGCGCGCTGTGGGCCTGGAGCCCGCAGCCACGCCGGGTGGGCTGCACACCGTGAAGCTTGCTTCCGGCGCCACCTTGCAAAGCCGCAGCGTGATCCTTTCGACCGGCGCACGCTGGCGCGAAATGGGCGTGCCCGGCGAGCAGCAGTACAAAACTAAAGGCGTGGCCTTCTGCCCGCACTGCGATGGCCCGCTCTTCAAGGGCAAGCGCGTCGCGGTGATCGGTGGCGGCAACTCCGGCGTGGAAGCGGCGATCGATCTGGCCGGTATCGTCGCCCACGTCACGCTGCTCGAATTCGCCGACAGCCTGCGTGCTGATGCAGTGCTGCAGAAGAAGCTGCACAGCCTGCCGAACGTGAAGGTGATCACCTCGGCGCAAACCACCGAAGTGACCGGCGACGGCAGCAAGGTCAATGGCCTCTCGTACAAGGATCGCGTCAGCGGCGAAGCGCACCACATCGAGCTCGAAGGCATCTTCGTGCAGATCGGCTTGCGGCCGAACACCGACTTCCTCAAGGACGTCGTCAAGCTCTCGCCGCGCGGCGAGATCGAAGTCGACGCCCGCGGCGAAACCTCGGTGCCGGGCGTGTTCGCGGCCGGTGATGCGACGACGGTGCCGTACAAGCAGATCATCATCGCGATGGGCGAAGGCGCCAAGGCGAGCCTCGGTGCCTTCGACCACCTGATACGCACCAGCGCGCCGGCTTGACGCGCTACCACTCAAACGCAAGCGCCCGCTCCGCCGGGCGCTTTTGTCTTATGAGGCAATAGAACAGACGAATACGCGACGCCTCAAGCTCACCGCGCCAGCGCCGTAGACCAGAGTCATCAATGCACCAATTCGCCCGCAGCAGACCTGCCGTCGCAGGTTGCCCGCGGGCGTTTGCACTGGAGCTATCCATGAATCTGAAGCATCGGCTTCTCGTCTTTGTTGTGGCGCTGGTCGCCACCGTAATCACCCTGCTCTCCGCGCTCGCCTACCAGCGGATGCGCGCCGAAATCATCGCCGGTGCTGAAAACGAGATTCAATCGGCGGTGCAGGGCAACACCGAAGCCCTCGGCCGCTGGACCTCGCAGCACCTGGATGCCGTCGAAGCGGTGGCCAACCAGCTGCCGGGGGTGACCGACCCGATTCCATTCCTGATCGCTGGCAAGGAGGCCGGGCGCTTCGAGCAGGTCTTCATCGGACATGCGGACAAACGCATGATCTACAACCTGCGCGACAAGAAGCCCAAGGAAGGGTACGACCCCACCGCGCGCCCCTGGTACAAGCAGGCCGCCGAGCAGAACAAGCCGAGCCTTACCACGCCCTACATCTCGGCCTCGACCAAGAAGCTGGGTGTGACCTTCGCCAGCCCGGTCATGGAGAACGGCAGCCTGGTGGCGGTCGTTGGCGGCGACATCTCGCTGGAAGAAGTGATCCGGGTGGTGCAGGCCATCAAACTGCGCGGCGACGGCTACGCCTTCGTCGCGACCCGCGACGGCAAGATCGTGGCCCATCCGAAGCCGGAGTCAGCCCTCAAGCCCGCCAACGAGGTGATGCCGGGCTTTGATCCGGCGCTGCTGGCTCAGCCCAAGGGCAACGAGATCCAGACGCTGGTGCTCGACGGTCAGGAGAAGTTCATCAGCACCACCCCGATTGCCGGGACTGACTGGGTGCTCGGTACGGTGATCGACCGCAGCGCCATGCTGGCGCCGCTGCGCACGCTAATGCTGACCCTTGTTGCGGCCGGTGCGCTGATCGGTATCGTGGCCGTGTTTCTGGCGAACCTGGCCATCACCCGCCTGCTGGCCGGTCTGGTGCGCCTGCGCGACGCATTGGCCGAGATTTCGAGCGGTGAGGGCGATCTGACCCGCACGATTCCGATCCAGAGTCGCGACGAGATCGGCCTGACCGCCGAAGCCTTCAACCGCTTCGTTGCGACGCTGCGCACGATGTTCATCGATGTTCGCGAACGCACCACGCAACTGAGCAGCGACATTGCAACCCTGAACCAAGCCACCGGCCGCGTTTCCAGCGAATCGGCACGCCTGTCGGACGTCTCCAGCGCTACGGCTGCGACGATCGAGGAGATTACCGTCAGCATCAACCACATTGCTGACAACGCGCGTGACTCGGAAGCCGTCGCGCAGCAGGCAGGCGCGATTGCCCAGCGCTCTGCCAGCGCGGTGGAACAACTTGCGAACGATATCGATGGCATCTCCACTTCGGTGCAGACGCTTTCCTCCACACTCGATTCGCTGGGCGTCAGCTCGGGTGAGATCAGCGCGATCATCGGCGTGATCAAGGAGATCGCGGACCAGACCAACCTGCTCGCGCTGAACGCGGCGATCGAGGCCGCGCGCGCTGGCGAACAGGGCCGTGGTTTCGCGGTCGTCGCCGACGAAGTGCGCAAGCTCGCCGAGCGCACCACCAAAGCCACCGTCGAGATCGGCAACCTGATCTCCAAGACCGAGCGCGAGATTCATTCTGCGTTGGGCGGCATGGCAGCGACGCAGAAATCGGTGGCCGATGGCGTGCAGGCCTCGCATCTGGTTGCCACGGAAATGGGCGGTATTCAGCAGGAGATGAGCACCGTCGTGGTTGCGATCCGCGACATCGCGGACGCTACGCGCGAACAATCGGTCGCCACGACCGAGATGGCGAAGGTGGCAGAAGACATGAACCGCATGTCGATGGAAACGGACGGCGCAGTGCAAGACGCCACCCGCACTGTTGGCGAGTTGGCCAGCGTTGCCCAAGGCCTGCGCGCTTTGGTCGAACGCTTCCGGCTCTGAGCCTCGGCCGCCACCAGGCACGCCCCGCATAACAGCCCACCCCGGGAATCGAGGCGGGCTGTTTCTTTCGCAGCGACGGATGTGCTGCGGCGTCAGGCGGTGGCTTTAAGCGGGGGCCTCACGTCGGACTCGCGGCACACTCAAAACCCGATGCCCTTCTCCTTGATCTGCATGAAAGCAAGCCATGTTGCAATGCAGCACCCTTGCGGTCCGCCGCGAAGCGGCACCCAATAAAAGCAAGGAGCAGTTTGATGAAGGACCACGCAACAGCGCACGACCACACGGCCAACCCCGCCCCGCTCGGGCTGCTGGGATTCGGCATGACGACGGTCTTGCTCAACCTCCACAACGCGGGCGTGTTCGAGCTGGGCTCGATGATCCTTGCGATGGGCATCTTCTACGGCGGCATCTGTCAGGTGTGCGCCGGGCTGATGGAGTGGAAGAAGGGCAATACCTTCGGCACCGTGGCCTTCACTTCCTACGGGTTCTTCTGGCTGTCGCTGGTGGCGCTGGTTGTGCTGCCGAAGACCGGCCTTGCCGCCGCAACTTCGTCGGGTGGCATGGCGGCTTACCTTGCCATGTGGGGTGTTTTGACCCTGGTGTTGTTCATCGGCACGCTGCGCCTGAACCGTGTAACGCAGCTGGTGTTTGCTTCGCTCACCGTGCTCTTCGCGCTGCTCGCGGTGGCGGACGCCACAGGCAACGAGACCTTGAAGCTGGTGGCGGGCTGGGAAGGCATCCTGTGCGGTGCGTCGGCCATCTATGCGGCGGCCGCGCAAGTGCTCAACGAAGTGTATGGCCGCACGGTGCTGCCCTTGGGTGAAGTGGTTCAGCACAATGTGGTGCCGCTGCACTGCAAGGCCGCCTGATCGCCAGCGCACAGCCGACGCCAGACGTTGCCGTGAGGCGGCGTCCGGCTGGTTGTGCCGCCCGGCGGACTCGGCGCGTGTCGCCGCCGGGCACTTAGTCCGTCAGCGTTAAAATGGCGGCCCGCCGTCAAGCAGTCACTCATGTCCAAAATCGAAACCCTCACCCGCAAGCAGGCCGTCCGTGATTACGAGGGCTATGCCTGCATCGGCCTCGCGAATCCGAAGAATCCGTCGAACGTCGGCGAGGTGATGCGCGCGGCCGGCTGTTATGGCGTGCATTCGGTGTTCTACACCGGCAAGCGCTACGAACATGCGCGCGAGTTTCGTACCGATACGAAGCAGGTACATCTGCAGATTCCGCTGATCGGCGTGGAGGATCTGCAGGGCGTGATCCCGCTCGGTTGTGTACCGGTAGCGGTTGAGATCCATGCCAACGCGCAGCCGCTGACGCAGTACAAGCACCCGGAGCGCGCGTTCTACATCTTCGGGCCGGAGGACGGCAGCCTGAAGGACAACGTCACCGCTTGGTGCCGCGACATCGTCTATGTGCCGACCAACGGTTGCATGAACCTCGCCGCAACGGTGAATGTGGTGCTCTACGACCGCATGCTCAAGCGCGCGATGTCGGACGGCTGAGCGCACCAACATCTTGATGCAATTCATGGCGTCCTGACACCTTGCGCAGGGGGTGAGCGGGGCAGACTGGGTGTCGTCGATCTCTCCGACGCACCGAAAGGACACCATGAAGAACTGGCTGAAGCAGAACCGCGGTTTTGTGATCTACCTTGTCTGCCTTGGGTTGTTCCGCACCGCGATGGCGGACTGGAATCCGGTGCCGACCGGCTCGATGCGCCCGACCATTCTGGAAGGCGATGTGGTGCTGGTGAACCGGCTTGCGTACGACGCGAAACTGCCCCTGACCAACATCACGCTGAGCCACTTGGGTGAACCGCAGCGCGGCGACATCGTCACCTTCAACTCGCCGAAGGACGGCACGCGCCTGATCAAGCGGCTGGTTGCCGTGCCCGGCGATGTCGTTGAAATGCGCGACGACGTGCTGATCCTCAACGGGCAGCCGGCTCGCTATGCCGATGTGAAGCCGGCGGTCGAAAGCGTTGGTGGCGGCGTTGCGGTGCCTGCGCTGCGCGCCACCGAAAGCATTGCCGGTCAGCAACGCACGGTGCAGTTCCTCGATCGCGTTGCGGCGAAGCGCAGTTTCGGGCCGGTGGTGGTGCCGCCCGATCACTACTTCATGCTCGGCGATAACCGCGACAACAGTGAGGATTCCCGCTACATCGGCTTCGTGCCGCGCAGCGACATCATCGGCCGCGCGAACCACATCCTGGTCTCCGCAGATATCACTGACCGCTGGCAACCGCGTCTGGGGCGTTTCGCCAGCGCGCTCAACTGAGGCCGCGTTGGCGGAACCATCTGGGTGGTCGAGGCGTCTATCTGATCGTTAGCCGGGCACGCCTGCCGCAGCGCTGCGGTCGCGCGTAGCCCGCTCCGGGACCGCGATACCTGCGGCGGAGCATGGCTTGAGGCGGGCTCACGAGGCCGGCCTCGCGATTTCCCCATCAGGAGTGCATCAACATGATTGCCCCAGAGCCAGCCGTTACGCATCGAACCCCCGCGGGCCTGCAGGACCGCATTGCGTACGGCATCTGCAAGTTCCTGCGTTTCTTCGCCGACCTGTTCTTCGCAAACCGTTACGGGCACCGCGCGGTGGTGCTGGAAACCGTAGCCGCGGTGCCGGGCATGGTGGGTGGCACGCTGCAGCACTTGCGCGCGCTGCGACATATGTCAGACGACCACGGCTGGATCCGCACGCTGCTCGACGAGGCCGAGAACGAGCGCATGCACTTGATGACCTTCATCCAGATCGCCAAGCCCTCCGGCTTCGAGCGTTTCCTGATCCTGCTGGCGCAGGGCGCGTTCTACAACTTCTTCTTCGTGCTGTATCTCGTTTCGCCAAAGACTGCGCATCGCATGGTCGGCTACTTCGAGGAAGAGGCGGTCTACAGCTACACCGAGTATCTGGCCGGTGTGGATAACGGCCGCTACGAAAATGTGCCCGCGCCACAGATTGCGATCGACTACTGGAAGCTGCCGGCGAATGCGCGGCTGCGCGATGTGATTCTTGCGGTGCGCCAGGATGAAGCCGGGCATCGCGACGTGAATCATGACTTTGCCGACGCGCTGCGTTCGCCGCAGGCGCAGGCGGTGGGCTGAGTAGCGCAGCCCGCGTCCGCCACGTAGAGGCTGCAAGGCGAGGGGCTAGCTGCGCTCCTCGCGCCGCGCTGTGGCCTGGTCAGTGGCGCAGCAATAAGGCGAGCATCACGATGTTGGCCAGCAGCGACGCGGCCGCCAACAGCTTCAGCGCCAGTTGCGGGTCGCGTTGCGCCAGCGGGCGACGACGCGGCACCTGCAGCGGGCGATGGGCGCCGCGTTCCAGCGCGAGCAGGAATTCCTCCGCCGTTTCAAAACGCTGCGCAGGCTCGCGCGCGCAGGCTTTCAGCAGCACCGATTCGAGCCACTCGGGTGTATCGGGCCGGTAGCGCGTGCAGGGCACCGGGTCGCCGAAGCGTGGGCGCTGGAAGGGTTCGACTTCCCCGTAGGGGTACTTGCGTGTCAGCAACTCGTAGAGCGTGACGCCGGCGGCGTAGAGGTCCGATGCCTCGTTCGCGCGGCCGTCGGCGAACAGCTCGGGCGCCATGTAGGAAGGCGTGCCCGGGTTGTTGATCTCGTTGAACAGCTCGTCGTGGCCGTCGGCGGCGGCAACGCCCAGGTCGAGCAGGCGCAGGCGCCCGTCGTGGCCCTGGTGCAGATTGGCCGGTTTCACGTCGCGGTGGATGATCGCCAGGCGGTGCAGTGCGCCGAGCGCCTTCATCAGCCGCTGGCCGAGGTCGGCGACTTCCACAGCAGTGAAGCGGTGGCCGCGCACGAGCCGTTGCGCGAGGGTTTCGCCTTCGTGCCAGCTCATCAGGTAGTACAGGTGGCTGCGTTGCGGCCAGTCGAGCACCTGCGGGAAGGCGGCATCCGTGACGCGGCGTGCGAGCCATTCCTCGTGCGCCAGTGCGGCGGTGTCCTGCGCGTCGGCGTCGGGCCTCAGGGTCTTCAACACCGCGAGGCTGCCATCACCCGCGCGCACGCGGTAGAGCATCGTGATGCGCGATTCGTGCAACACGTCTTCGACCGTGAGCTCGTCGATCTGCTGACCGGGTTTCATCACGGGCGGCAGCGGTAACTCGCGGATGCGTGAGAGCGCGTCGCGCAGCGTGTCGCGCGGCAGCACATCCACTTGCAGTACCAGCGCGCTGCAGTTGTCCTGGCTGCCGCTGTCCACCGCGCTGTCGGCGAGCGCGAAGGCGGCCTCCTGCGGGTCGTCGTGCTTCTCCAGCGCTGCCTGCATGCGTGCTTCGCTGAGCGTGCCCCAGACACCATCGCAACAAAGCAGGAAGCGGTCGCCGGCAGCGAGTTCGCCCTCGGCGTAGTCCACCGCGAGGTGACGATCGAGCCCCACCGCGCGCGACAGCACGGTGGAGAGTTCCGGGTGCTCCCACACATGGTCGTCGGTCAGCCGCTTGAGCTCGCCATCGCGCAGCAGGTAGAGCCGCGAATCGCCAACATGCGCGCTGATCCAGCGGCGGCCACGCAGCACCACGGCGGTGAGCGTGGTGGCCATGCCGGCCGCCTCGCCGCGCTTGGCCGACTGCGACACCAGCCAGCGGTTGGCCGCCGCGATCACCTTGTCGAGCGCCTTGGGCACTGCCCAGGTGTCGGGTGTCGCGTAGTAGTCGCACAGCAGGCTGCGCACGGTGAATTCCGCCGCCTCGCGCCCGTCGGCGTGGCCACCCACGCCGTCCGCCAGTGCCGCGAGCAGGCCCTTGTTGTCGAGCTCGGCGCCCTCTGGCGTGACGGCGCCGACGAAGTCTTCATTGCGCGCCCGAGGGCCGGTGAGCGAGGCATGACCCAGGCGGACGAGCAGACTCACGACGGCTCCACAGATGAAAAATGGGGTGCCACGATCGTAGCACCCCGAAAAACCGGCCCTGATAGGGCCGGGGCAGTTTTGGGCATCGTCGCCGCGCTCAGATCCGCGCGGCGGTGAGGTGCGCCGCACCCCAGGTGGTGCGCCAGCGCGTCTTCACGCCGGTGAGGCCGGCCAGCGCCAGCACCGCAAGCCCGGCAAAGATCAGGAAGCCCATCTGGTAGGAGCCGGTGATCTGCTTGGCGTAACCGAGGCTGGATGCGAGATAGAAACCGCCCACGCCGCCTGCCATGCCGACCAGGCCGGTCATCACACCGATCTCCTTGCGGAAGCGCTGCGGCACCAGCTGGAACACCGCGCCGTTGCCCATGCCCAGCGCCAGCATTGCGCAGACAAACACGCCGGCAGCGCTCCACACCGTCGGCATGCCAAAGCTGACGATAGTGAGGAAAGTCGCAGCGAGCGCGTACATCAGCGTGAGGCTCTTGATGCCGCCGATGCGGTCCGCAACGTTGCCGCCGATCGGCCGCACCAGCGAGCCGGCGAACACGCAGCCGGCGGTGAAGAAGCCCGCCATCTTCGGATCGAGCCCGTATTGGGTATTGAAGTAGATCGTCAGTGACGAGGCGAGGCCCGAGAAACCGCCGAAGGTCACCGAATAGAAGAACATGAACCACCAGGCGTCACGATCCTTCAGCACTGCGAGGTAGTCGGTCAGCGGTTTCGGCGGCGGGCAGTTCGGTGCGTCCTTCGCGACGGCCAGATAGAACAGAAACACGATAGCCAGCGGGATCAGCACCAGGCCGAACACATTGGTCCAGCCGTAGGCCATCGCGAGGCTGGGCGCGAACAGTGCGGCCAGCACGGTGCCGGAGTTGCCGGCGCCGGCGATGCCCAGTGCGGTGCCCTGGTGCTCCGGCGGATACCAGCGCGACGCGAGCGGCAGCGCAACGGCGAACGACGCACCGGCTACGCCGAGGAAGCCGGCGAGGATCAGCACTTCCGAATAGCTGGTGATGCCGTGCTGCCACGCGAAGAACAGCGCGCCCATCACGATCACCTGGCCGATGGCACCGGCCATCTTCGGCTTGAGCTGGTCGACCAGCACGCCCATCACGATGCGCAGGAAGGCGCCGGTGAGCAGAGGCGTGGCGACCATCAGGCCCTTCTGCGCCGGCGTGAGGCCGAGGTCCTTGGCGATCTGCACACCGAGTGGGCCGAGCAGCACCCACACCATGAAGGCGAGATCGAAGTAGAGGAAGGCGGCGAGCAGTGTCGGCGCGTGGCCAGCCTTGAGGAATGCAGTCTTGTTCATGATCTCAGCCCAGTTGGGTGTAGAGCGCGGTGAGTTTGTCCATCGCGTCCAGGATGTTCTCGGAGGTGGTTGCGACGTTCTGATCGTGCTCGCGCGAGTCGCCGGTTTGCGAAATCGCTTCGTCGAAGAACTGCCACTGCGTGTCGGCCAGCGCGAGCCAGTTGCGCACCTCGGTGCTGTTCTGCGGTGCGGCCTTCAATTGCGCGAAGGCCGCGACGAAGTCGGCGCGCGATTTCTTCAGGGCCGCGACGGTCTCGGGTGCGTTGAGGCCCGCACGCCCGAAGAAGTAGAACTTCGCCATGCGCTGCGACAGCATCCGTTGCCGCCCCGACAGATTTACCAGCGTGCCGATTGGTGTGGCCTGTAGCTTTTCCAGCTGAAGGGTGCCTTCATGCGCTGTGGCGAGCACTTGCTCGTTGAGTTTGGCGACGCTGGCGAGGCCAGCCGCCGTGGGGGCCGCGGTGACGGCCGCTCGATAGCTTGCCCACAGCGTCGCGAGCTTGTCGTAGGTTGCGGCTGCTTCAGCGCGATCCTTCGCCGCTGTGAAGCGCCGCAGGTTCGCCAGTTGCTCGTCGAAGCGCACCGCGGACGCCGCGAGCAGCTGCTGCGCCTGATCCACTTTCACGCCAAGCAGTTGCTGCGCGTAGCACTTGGCCATGCGCTGCGAGAGCATGCGCTGTCGGCCGGCCTGGTTGATGGCTTCGAGCATCGAGAGGCCGCCGTCCTTCGGCGTGGCGGCCATCGCGTTCGACAGTAGTGCGGCCGGCGCAAGGCTGGCCGCGGCGATGATCAAGTGGCGACGCGTGCGATCCATGTGCCGTGTCTCCGCTGTTGATCAGGCGTTGAGCCAGACCACGCCGTCTTCGAGCTTGGCCGCGAACGGGCGGGTGCAGCCCACATCCGGCGCCACCGCTTCGCCGCTGTCGAGCCCGATCTTCCAGCTGTGCAGCGGGCAGGTCACGGTCTTGCCATGCACGATGCCCTGCGACAGCGGGCCGCCCTTGTGCGGGCACTTGTCGTGCAGCGCAAAGACTTCGTCATCCGAGGTGCGGAAGATCGCGATGTCGCCGTGCTGGGTGCCGCGCACCACGCGCGATCCGAGCACCGGGATTTCGTCGAGCGTGCACACACGCTTCCAGTCGATTGCAGTTTCCATGACGGCTGTACTCATGATTGAAGATCCTCTGTGGCGCCGCGGCCTAAGGGGCGCGCGGCGCGATGCTTCCGGGTGTTTGACGAACGGTGCCTCACTCGGCCGCGTCGTCACCGTCGAACCAGTCTTCCCATTCGCTCATGGCAGCGCTCCTTACGCGACGACAGCCAGGGGGATGTAGGGGCGCTTGAGCGCGCCCTCGGTACGTTCCTGCCAAGGGTCCTTGTAACCCTGCAGGGCAAACAGCAGGCGCTCATGCAGCGCGCGGCGGTTGGCAGCGTCTTCGACGACCTTGCTCTTGACGTAGTCCAACCCGACGCGCTGCACGTAGTGCACCGTGCGTTCGAGGTAGTAGCCTTCTTCGCGGTAGAGCTGCAGGAAGGCGCCGGAGTACTCCATCACTTCCTCGTCGGTCTTCACCTTGGCGAAGAACTCGGCGACCTCGGTCTTGATGCCGCCGTTGCCCGCCACGTACAGCTCGTAGCCGGAATCGACGCCGATCACGCCCACATCCTTGATGCCAGCCTCGGCGCAGTTGCGAGGGCAGCCGGAGACGGCGAGCTTGACCTTGTGCGGGCTCCACATGCCGAACAGCATCTTCTCCAGCTTCACGCCCATGCTCATCGACAGCTGCGTGCCAAAGCGGCAGTGCTCGGCGCCGACGCAGGTCTTCACGGTGCGGATCGATTTGCCGTAGGCGTGGCCGGACACCATGCCGGCCTTCGCGAAGTCGGCCCACATCAGCGGCAGGTCTTCCTTCTTCACTCCCAGCAGGTCGATACGCTGGCCGCCGGTGACCTTCACCGTGGGCACCTTGTACTTGTCGGCCGCATCGGCGATCGCACGCAGTTCGTCGGGCGTGGTGATGCCGCCCAGCATCCGTGGCACGACCGAGTAGGTGCCGTCCTTCTGGATGTTGGCGTGAGCGCGTTCGTTGATGAAGCGGCTTTGCGGATCGTCCTGCGCCTCATGCGGCCAGGTCGAGATCAGGTAGTAGTTCAGCGCGGGGCGGCAGCTTGCGCAGCCGTTCGGCGTCTTCCACTCCATGAAGTGCATCGCCTGCGGAATCGTCAGCAGCTTGTTGTCGCGGATCGCCTTGCGCACTTCGCCGTGCGACAGATCGGTACAGCCGCAGACCGCCTTGTTGTTCGAGTCCGCCGGTGTGTAGGCGCCGCCCACCGTGGAGGCAAGGATCTGCTCGACCAGCCCGGTGCAGGAGCCGCAGGAGCTCGACGCCTTGGTGTGCTTGCGCACTTCGTCCAGCGTGAAGAGGCCCTGCGTCTTGATTGCCTTCACGATCGTGCCTTTGCATACCCCGTTACAGCCGCACACTTCCGCTGTATCGGGCAGGCTCGCGGCGCTGTTGGCGCCCTTGTGGCCAACGTCACCCAAGTGCGACTTGCCGAACAGCAGATGGTCGCGGATGTCGTGCACGTCCTGCGCATCCTTCATCAGCTGGAAGTACCAGGCGCCGTCGGCGGTGTCGCCGTACATCACGGCGCCGACGATCTTGTTCTCCTTGATCACGACCTTCTTGTAGACGCCCATGCCCGGGTCGTGCAGCACGATGTCCTCGGTGCCTTCGCCGCCCATGAAATCGCCGGCCGAGAACAGATCGATGCCGGTGACCTTAAGCTTTGTGGACGTCACTGAACCTTGGTAGCGGCCGATGCCGAACATCGCGAGGTGGTTCGCGCACACCTTGGCCTGCTCGAAGAGCGGTGCGACCAAGCCGTAAGCGGTGCCCCGGTGGTTGGCGCATTCGCCCACGGCATAGATGCGCGGGTCGTAGGTCTGCAGCGTGTCGTTCACGACGATGCCGCGGTTGCAGTGCAGCCCCGCCTTCTCGGCCAGCGCAGTGTTCGGGCGGATGCCGGCGGCCATCACGACCAGATCGGCGGGTATTGAGTCGCCATCCTTGAATTTCACCGCGGCGACACGGCCCGACTCCCCGGCGATCAGTTCAGCCGTGCTCGCTGCCAGGCGGAACTTCATGCTCTTCGCTTCGAGCGCTTTCTGCAGCATGCGCGCCGACGTCGGGTCCATCTGGCGTTCCATGATCCACTCGCCGATGTGCACCACGGTTACGTCCATGCCGCGCAGCGCCAGACCGTTGGCCGCTTCGAGGCCCAGCAGGCCGGCACCGATCACCACCGCGTGCTGGTGCTTCGCCGCGGCGTCGATCATCTCGTCGGTGTCCTTGATGTCGCGGTAGGCGATCACCCCTGGCAGGTCCTTGCCCGGCACCGGCAGGATGAAGGGCGTCGAACCGGTCGCGAGCAGTAGGCGGTCGTACTCGGCCTCGGTGCCGTCATCGGCGATCACCTTGCGGTTGATGCGGTCGATGGTGACGACGGTCTTGCCGGTGTGCAGGGTGATGCCGTTGTCGCGATACCAGTCCCAATCGTTGAGGATGATGTCCTGCACCGTCATCTCGCCAGCGAGTACCGGCGAGAGCAGGATGCGGTTGTAGTTCGGGTGCGGCTCGGCCCCGAATACGGTGATGTCGTACATGTCCGGTGCGAGCTTGATCAGCTCTTCGAGCGTGCGGCAGCCAGCCATGCCGTTGCCCACCATCACCAGTTTGAGTTTGCGCATGTTGCATCCCTCGACGAAACGCGCACGGCCAGCGGCCATGCAGAAAAGTGTTTGCGTTCGTGGGGATCTGCGTTGATCCGTGCTGCGGCCGTCGTTGGCCACGCTTGCCACCCGGAGGGCCGTCGTGGCCCTGCGGTGAATCATCGCGGAACTGCGGCGGCGGCCTGCGGTGGCGCCCGGCACACAGCGGATGATTCGGTCACGACTTCACTAGCAATGGGCGTGCCTGGTATGCCGGCCTTGTGCCGCCATGCTTCCGGCGCGGCGCACGGGTGCCTGGCGGCCCGCCTTGGTGCGCGGGTCGGATGTCGTGGTCGATTCTGGTGCAGCGGCGCCGTGAGGGGCCGCCGGGGGAAAACCGCCTATCGGCGCAGGTCTGCCGGGGCGAGTCGCGCCGCGCGGATGGGAGCGCCGCGGCGGCGGTATCTGGCGTGGATCAGTTTGCGAAGCGGCTGCGTTCGCGACGCTGCAGCAGCACCGTCAGCGCCATCACGAAGAGCGCGGCGAACCACAGACCCGCCCAGTTCGCGATCGACAGGCCAAGGAAGGTCCAATCCACCTTGGCGCAGTCACCGCTGCCCTGGAAGATCATCGGTAGCGCTTGCCCGAGCGGGAAACTGTTCATCATGAACTCGAGATCCGGCCCGCATTCCACGTACTTCGGCGGGAACCACTGCAGCCAGCTTTGCCGTGCGGCGATACCGAAGCCGGTGGCTGTGGCGAGCCCGATCAGCGCGGCGTAGAGCTGGCCACCGCGGCCGCGCGGGTTATGCAGCGCGGCGATGAGCGCGAACAGGCCGGTCACGACGAAGGCGTAACGCTGCATGATGCACATCGGGCAGGGCTCGACGTGTTTGAGCGACTGCAGCACCAGGCCGGTGCCGAGCAAGCCGAAGCAGATAAGCGCGATGGCGGAAAAGCGCTGGCGTTGCGAGAAGCGGGTGATCATGGCGGGGGTGGTGTGTACGGTTTGGCCGAAGCAAACCGTGGATTGTACGACGCCTTGCGCAGCGGCGCGGATTTGCCAGATTCAGCAAATCCGCAGCGCTGCGGGGGGCCTTCTATCCGAAGTTGGAACGGTCCGGACTGGCGTGGTCAGGTGAGGCCGATGCCCACCGCAACCATCGCCCGCGCATGCATCAGATCGCGCGCATGGCCGGTTGCGTAGAGGCAGGCCGCCAGTTGGTTGGAGAGCGGCGTTGGCGTTGCGCGGCGCCCTTCCATGATCTCGCGGATCAACTGCGCTACCGCTTCCGGGTCGTTCGGGTCGCAGCGCAGGGGCACCGGCGCCCAACCGGTCGGCTCTTCGTCGTACAGCACGTTGGCCTCGCCGCGCCGCAGCCAGCTGATGCGTGGGCGGCGCTCTGCGCTCGCGCAGGATTCGCCGTCCGGCGCGTGCATCAACATTGCCTCGGCGCCGTTTTCCAGCAGCAGATCGTGCAGCGACGCAATGGCTTCGGGCTGGCTGGCACAGATCAGGCGCAGGCTGTGGTCCGGTATCGGGTCGATAAGTTTCGCGATCAGGTGGCCGACGTGGCGGGCGCCCAGTTCGTCGCGCAACAGCAGCAGCGCATCGAGTTCGGGTGCCAGCAGGCGGGTGGGGATCACGGCGAGGTTGTGCAGCGCCAGCGATTCCGCCGCCTCGGCGAGCGTCGTGGCGTGCGGTCGGCCAAGCCGGCGCAACACCTCGAAGCTCGGCGGCAGCCGCCCTTCGCCGAGCGAGCCATGCACCACCACCGGCACACCTGTTTGCGCCAGGCGCAATGCGAGCGCCGGCATCAGGTTGGGCTGGCTGTGGCGACTTGCGTAGGTCGGGATCACCGCCACGCGGCGTGAGCCGTGCGGAGCCTGCATCGAAATCGTGTGCTCGCCGAGCGCTTCGGCGAAGCCGAGCAGCTCGTCAATTGTTTCGCCTTTCCAGCGCAGCGCCATCAGCAGTGCGCCGAGGCGCACCGGCGATACGCTGCCGGACAGCATGTCCTTGAACAATGCGTAGGCTTCATCGCGTGCGAGGTCTTCGCACAGCGTCGGACCGCGCCCGATTTTCGTGAGCGCGTTGGCAACATCCATCACGCGAACCTCCTGGGGTAGAGAGTGCTTGGCCAGCGTTCTTGTTGTTGTCGATGCGGGCCGCCGGGATCGCCGGCCGCCGCACCGGGAAACGGCGTCGTCCGGGGTAACCGTGCGACGCCGCGGGATTTCATTGCGGCTGCCCCTGCGAGGCGAGCCGCTTGAGTTCGGGAATGCAGGAGCCGCAGTTGGTACCGCAACGCGTGCGCGCCTGCAGCGCTTCGAGCGATTCACCCGCCTTGAAGGCGGCGACGATGTCGCGCTCGGCCACGTCGAAGCAGTTGCACACTACCTTGCCGCGCTGCTGCTGGCCGGCGGGCGGTTGCGTCAGCGGTGCCAGCAGCCACTTGCGCGCCTCGCCGGCCGGTGTGCCCTGGGCCATCATGTCCTGCAGCCAGCCGGCGGCTTTCGCTTCGCCGACCAGGCGTACCGCGCTGAGCGTGTCGCCGTCGATGCGGGCGCGTTTCGTGATGTCGCGGCGGGTGTCGCGATAGACCAGCGCGAGCGGATCGTCGAGCGCGGCAGCGGCGTCGAGCGCGGCCATCGCGGGCTCCCGCGCTTCGGGTACGCGGGCCTTCAGCACCACCACCGGCGCATCGCGCCCGGCCAGCGTGAGGCTGGTATAGCTGGCTTCCGGCATTTCATGGTGAAGCGCTTCGCGCATGCGCGCCATCACTGCCATCGCGCTGACTTCGGCGTCCGGTTCAACGCGGCGCAGCGCCACGACTTCGCGCCCTTCGGCGTACTTCTCCACCTGCACGGCCGCGTGCTTGAGCTCAGGCTGCTTGGAATACGGGTCGAAGGCCGCCACGGTCAGCACGTTCACACCATGGCCACCGATCGTGTTGGCGCCCCAGTGCATCGGCAGGAAGGCCTGGCCGGGGCGCACCGATTCGCTCGCCGCCACTTTCACGATCACCGCACCGCGCCGGCTGCTGATGCGCACCAGATCGCCCTCGACGAGCCCGCGGCGTTCGAGGTCCGCCGGATTCAGATGCAGCAGCGGCTCGGCTTCATGCGCGAACAGCCGTGCCAGCGTGCCGGTGCGGCTCATGCCGTGCCACTGGTCACGCAGCCGGCCGGTGGTCAGGGCGATCGGGTACTTGGCGGACACCGGTTCGGCGACTGGCAGGTGCTCGGCCGCGACGAACTTCGCGCGGCCGGATTCGGTCGGGAACACGCCATTCTCGTAGAGCCGCGTCTTGCCTGCACTCGCGCCGGCCGGGTAGGGCCATTGCTGCGGGCCTTCGGCTTCCAGCGTGGCGTACGAGAGGCCGGTAATGTCCAGATCGCGGCCGCGAGTGCTTTCGCGGTGCTCGTTCCAGATCGCTTCCTCATCAGCGTAGGGGAACAGCGTGTCGGTGAGCGGATTGCCGAGGGCGTGGCCGAGGCGGCGCGCGAAGTCGAGCGCGATCGCCCAGTCGTGACGCGCCTCCCCTGGCGCTGCAACGGCGGGGCGCACGCGCGAGATGCGGCGTTCTGAGTTGGTTACGGTGCCGGTCTTCTCGCCCCAGGTGGTCGCGGGCAGCAGCAGGTCGGCGTAGGCGGCGGTTTCGGTCGTCGCGTAGGCTTCCTGCACCACGACGAACTCGGCCTTGTCGAGCGCACGGGCGATCTGAGCGGCGTCCGGCATCGACTGCGCGGGGTTCGTGCAAGCGATCCAGACCGCCTTGATCTCGCCTGATTCAACGGCGCGGAACAGCTCGACTGCGCTCTTGCCGGGTGCGGCCGGCACATCCGGCACGCCCCACAGCGCGGCAATCTCGGCGCGGTGTTGCGGGTTGGCCAGATCGCGGTGGGCGGAGAGCAGGTTGGCGAGCCCACCCACTTCGCGCCCGCCCATCGCATTGGGCTGGCCGGTCAAAGAAAAGGGGCCAGCGCCAGGCCGGCCCAAGTGCCCAGAGGCGAGGTGGAGGTTGATCAGCGCGGCATTGTTGTGGGTGCCGTGCGAAGACTGGTTGAGGCCCTGGCAGTACAGCGACAGAGTGGCTTTTGAAGTGGCGAACCACTGCGCGGCGCGCTCGATGTCGGCCGCGGGAATGCCGCAGATGCCGGCCGCCATTTGCGGCGTGTAGGCGCGCACCACCTTGCGCAGCGCATCGAAGCCCTCGGTATGTGCCGCAATGTAGGCCTCGTCCACCCAGCCTTCCCACAGCATCACATGCAGCATCGCGTTGTACAGCGCGATGTCGGTGCCGGGCAGAATCGCCAGATGCAGGTCGGCCGCCTCGGCGGTGTCGGTACGGCGCGGATCGACGACGATCAGCTTCATCGCCGGGTTCGCCTTGCGTGCATCTTCGATGCGGCGGAACACGATCGGGTGTGCGAACGCGGTGTTGCTGCCGCTGATGAAGAGGCAGTCCGCGTGGTCGATGTCCTCGTAGCAGGCCGGCGGCGCATCGGCACCCAGCGTTTGCTTGTAACCCGCCACCGCGCTGCTCATGCACAGGCGCGAGTTGGTGTCGACGTTGTTGGTGCCGATCAGACCCTTCGCCAGCTTGTTGAAGACATAGTAGTCCTCGGTCAGCAGCTGGCCCGAGATATAGAAGGCGACGGCATCCGGGCCGTGTTCGCGGATGATTGCGGCGAAGCGTTCGGCGGCATGGTTAAGCGCGCCATCCCAGCTTGTGCGGCTGCGGGCTTCGCCGCGCGAGGCTCGCAGTTCTGGGTACAGTGCGCGCGCCACGCGAGTGCTCGGCGCCGCCGTCAGGTGCAGGGTCGAACCCTTGGTGCACAGGCGGCCGAAGTTCGCCGGATGTTGCGGGTCGCCGCGTACGCCGGTGATGACGCCTGCATCGTGTTCGATGATCACGCCACAGCCGACGCCGCAATAGCAGCAGGTGGATTTTGTTTCAGCCATTGTTTTCCTCGTCTCCGGGGACGGGTTAGCAATGCCTGTGCCATGACGGTGCGCGCCTTGCGGGTGGCGATTCCGGCAGCCAGACTGAACGATGCGCGCTGGCCGCAGGCACCAGATTGATGCGGCGGGGCGCCGCCTTGGGGCGAATTCAGGGTTGCTGCGTGAGCCGCTTCGTGATGCACCGCAATAGGGCCACTTCAGGGGCTAAAGCGTTTGTTGGCGATGCCGTTGTCGTGGTGACGTTCTGACCGGAGGAATGCCATGCCCAGACGTAGGCTGTCGATACAGATGCTGCTGCTGATGCTGGCGGCGGTCGGCATTCTTGCTGTCGTGCTCAATGCCGTACTTGCGCAGATCGGCGCGCGGCAGCTCGCTGGCGGCATTGACGCGATCCTGCGCACGCAGCAGCAGGTGTTGCGACAGACGGACGTCGACATGATGCACGACGCGATCCGCGGCGATGTGCTGCGCGCCTTGCTGGCTGCGAGCGGCGGCGGAGACGACAAGGCGGCCGTGCAGAAGGACTTTGCCGAACACGCCAAACGCCTGAAGGACAACTTTGAGCGCAATCGCCAGGATTTGCCGGCCGGTGCGCGCGCGGCAGCGGACGCGGCGGCCCCCGTCGTTGAGCGTTACCTGAAAACTGCAGAAGCGTTGCTCGCGAGCGCTTCGCCGCAGTCTGCCGAGCTCGCAGGTTTCACGCAGGATTTTGATGCGCTCGAAGGCAGCCTTGAGAAACTGACCGAGCTGATCGCTGCCGCCGCTGAGCAGGAGCGGGTGGCTGCCGCGGCGACCGTGCAGGCCAGCGTGTGGCGTAGTGCTGCGGTGGGGGTACTGGCCGCGCTGGTGCTGATTGCGACCGCATTGTTTGTCTATCGCCGGATTGGCCCTCCGCTGCGCCGTGTTGCGCGCGAGGCTGCGGCGATCGCCGCGTCCGGCGATCTCTCGCGTCGTATCGATGGCGCGGTCGGTGACGAGATTGGCGATGCGATTGCGGCCTTCGATCGCCTGCTGGCGGTACAGCAGGGCGTGGTGCGAGACGCGCTGAACGCGACGCAGGAAACCGTATCGGCGGTGGATGCCTTGCAGGCGGTGGGCGCATCGGTGCGGGAAGAGGCGGGTTCGCAGCAGGTCATGGCCGAGCGGGCGAACAGCGATTTCGCGGCGGTGCGCGACAACATCGTCACCGTTGCCCAGAGCGCCGGGCAGGCGCTGGCGCGTGCGCGGGCCTCGGGCGAATGCGCGCGCGAGGGTGCGCAGCAGGTGCGACAGGTGGCGGACGATATTCGTGCGATTGCGGAGTCGGTGCACGAAACCGCACGCGTGGTGTCCTCGCTCTCTGACGAGGCGGTGCAGATTGCGACCGTGGTGGGCGAGATCAAGGCCATTGCGGACCAAACCAACCTGCTTGCGCTCAACGCGGCGATCGAGGCTGCGCGTGCCGGTGAGCAGGGGCGCGGGTTTGCCGTGGTGGCTGACGAAGTGCGCAAACTCGCCGAGCGCACAGCACATTCGACTGAGCTGATCGTTGTCACCGTGGGGCGTATCCGCAACACCATCGATACCGCGGTCGGCGCGATCGATCAGAGCGTTTCGGGCGTGCAGGCTAGTGTGGCGCGCGCCGAGCAGGCTGGCGCGGCGGTCGATGAGATTCCGCGCGCCGCGGGTGAAGTGGAATGCGGCATGACCGGTATCCAGCAAGCTTTGGCTGAGCAGCAGGCGGCCACGCAGCGCCTCGACGCGCTGATCGGCGAGATTGCAGCCGCCGCCGGGCGCAACGCAGCGAGCGCCGCACGCGCCGCCTCGCTTGCGGACGATGCGGGTGGCGCGATGAGCCGGCTGGCCGGATCAGTCGGCCGTTTCACCGTTTAAGCGCATCGCCGCGAGCGGGCGGCGTGCCATATTCCCCCGGTGGCTCGCTACGTATCTTGCTGCCCTAGCGGCCGCTGCCGCGCGCCGGTTCAGGCGCGAGCCAACTGGGCCAGTGCGCTGACCTGATCGAGGATCGGTTGCGGCACAGCGTGCGTGCCGTCGAGCATTGCGCGGATCAGCGAGGCGTTGTCCGCCACCGCGCAGCCTTCACCGGGCTCGCGCATCGGGTCGCCGTCTTCCTGCTCGAACAACACGCGCGCGGCACCGTCCACATAACCCAACAGGCGCGGCCGACGTCGCGGGTGGGCATAGGCTTCGCCCTCGGTCGCCCGCATCAGCAGCGCACAGGCGTGTTCGCGGTCGAGCTGCTCGGCCATGCGTTCGAGGTACTCCGGGTGGGTTACGGCGATCACGCGCACGCTGTGGCCGCGGCAGGGGTCGAGCAGCTTGGCGAGCGTGTGGCCGCTGTTGCGCAGGCCCACACGCCGACGCAGCGCGAGCAGCGCATCGAGCCCCGGGCACAAGGTCGCGACCGGCAGGCAGGTCAGGTGACGTTCAGCCAGTTGGCGGGCGGCTTCGTCGGTATCCGCCGCTGGCGCGATGTCGAGCGCTTCGAGCAGCTCGAAGGGGCTTACGCGGCTTTCGAAATCATGCCGCCCCTGGATCAACACCGGCACGCCCTCGCGTGCCAGCAGCAGCGCAACCAGCGGCATCAGGTTGGCTTGCTTGCGCCCGCCGTTGTAAGTCGGCAGCACGACACAGCGGGGCCCGGCCGGCACCGCAACCTGTGCGGTGCGCGCGTCCATCGCGCGTTTGAAGCCGGCAAGCTCGTCGGCATCCTCGCCCTTGATTCGCATCGAAAGCAGGATCGCGCCGAGTTCGAGGTCCGGCACCTGCTGGTCTAGGATGTCGCCGAACAGGCTTTCGGCCTGCGCTTCGGTCATGGGCCGCGCGCCCTTGGCGCCTCGTCCGATTTCCTTGATGATCGGGGCGTATTGCATGGAGCGTATCTTTCGTTCCGTGGCTTGAATTTTTCGCTGGCAGGCGCACGCAAGCGCCATGCCGGTGGCGGCATTCTACGGAGGAATCATGAGAGTCGGATTTGTCGGTTTGGGGATCATGGGGCGGCCGATGGCGCTCAACCTGCTCAAGGCTGGGCACGAGGTGGCGGTGTGGACCCGCCGCGCGGAGTCGATGCAGCCGCTGCTGATCGCCGGCGCCAAGCCCGCCGAGTCACCCGCCGCGCTGGCGCGCGACTGCGATGTGGTGATCAGCATGGTGGCCGACGCGCCGGATGTTGAAGCGGTGGCGCTGGGCGAGCGTGGTGTCGCCGAAGGGGCGGAAGCAGCCAACCGGGTCGATCTGGTGTTCATCGACATGAGCACCATCGCCCCGTCTGCCGCGCGGTCGATCGCGGCCCGCATGGC